>JAIRPX010000296.1 GCA_031256775.1 Dysgonamonadaceae bacterium | reverse complement strand
TTCCTTCATCGAAGCCTAACCATATACCGGACTGGGTTTTGTATATCTGGTCAGAGCCGTATGCTGCAAACAAATCGGCTGCAACAGTACCTGTAGCCGGAACAATTGCGCCGGTGTTGCTGTTTGGTTGCTGAGTAGTTACGGCAGTAGGAATGATATTGTTGTAAAGATTAAACGTACTGCTACTGTTACTGCTGCGGTTTATGTCGTTGAGCGTATTGGCTGCGCCTTTGGTATTGTTCCAGAACAGGGTATTATACACATTGGATATAGTCCACTGTGCAGTATTGAGTCCGCCGCCGCCGCCGGGCATACCCGACGTACCATCCGACGAATGGTTATCTGCAATAATGCAATTGATTATATTGCATCCGCTGCCGGCAGAATTTCCGCCGATATAAGCCTGCACTCCGCCACCCACGCCTTCTGCCGTGTTGCCGGTAATGACGCAGTTGATAATATTAACCACATTGGAGGTGTTATTCCAGTGTCCCGTGGCGATACCACCGCCATTGCCTGTACATCCGTTATCTCTGGTCGCTGTATAGTTTCCCACGATGGAAGAGGCTACCGCTTTTGCAAGGTTGTTGCGCACTACGCAATTGATGATAGTCGTTCTTTTAGCGAAAATGCCGCCGCCCAAGCGACCGGTATTGTTTTCTATAAGGCAGTTTTCAATAAGGGTATTTACGGCGGGCATTCCACTTCCGCTTGCTTCGTTTCTGTCGCTGCCGATGTTAATACCGCCTGAGGCAAAGTCATTTGTTCCGGTGCTGTACGCAAACGGACTTTCTCTATAAGCATTTCCGTTTTTAACGATACAGTTCTTTATGCCGCCCGAATAATTTGTAGGCTGCCGGAAAAGAATACAGGGCGCCATGTTATTTCCGTCAAAAATAATTCCATCTACAAGAGGGGTTCTTTTATTATTTATGTAGAAAATAGGGTGTTCTGTGGTAGCCTGTATCACCGTTGGATTGGCAAAGTCCCATGGATAGCCACTTGCTCCCTGCTGTCTATCATTAACAGAAGTTTCATCACCGGTAAAACCTCCGTAGATCGAAAATGCAACGTCATTAGATGTCAAAACTGTTGCCGAAGTATAATCGGTGATGTACGTACCTGCGGCAATCCAGACCTCGTCGTTTGCGGCAACAACCGACATTGCCTTTTGATAAGTAGCATACGCTGTTCCCCATGTCTGTCCATCGCCGTTAACGTCGTCTCCGCCTGCCGAAGCGGTTTTTACATAAATAGTTTTCGCCGTAACGGAGAAGCTGAACATCATCGCCACAGCCAGGAGGAGCGGCGGTAAAAAATTGAAAATTGATTTCTTTTTCATGATTTCTAAAATTATATAAAAGCAAAAATTAAAAATTATAAATATTTATTTTACAGCTATTTTTGCTGTTTTTGTTATTCCGTTTTTCTTCGTATTCAGGAAATAAATTCCGGGTTTGTCAACAGATATTTCAAATAGACTTTGATTTACTTTGCGGTCTATTATTTTAACGCCGGTGGATGTATAAACGGCAAATGAAGCGTTCTTAAAGTCTCCGTTCAAATTAACGAAGAATGGTTCCCCCGCTTTTGCCGGATTTGGGAAAATGCTGATTTCATCGTTGTTGTTTAATATCTGATCTATAGCAGTTAATATTTCCGAAGTAATATTAATATCGACGTGGTTTTTAACATTTACAGTCAGTTCGTATCCGTTATTGACCGTTATCGGGGCGGCATTTTCGCCGTCAACAGTAATATTTGCAAGTTTTTTTCCCGTTGCCAATGAAAAGCTCACCGTATAATTGCTGTCTTCGTCGGCGAGGTTTATTCCCGACTGCTCAGTAACAATTCCGTCGTCAGCCACAACGTTCACCTTGAATTTCAAGGGATCGGGCGTTGGCAGTTGTTCTTCTGGCGCTTTAATACCTGCGTTAAATTCAGCCACTTGCACGGTATTTCCGTTGTCTTCGTCCCACGCTTCTATAACCACCTTGATATATCGGTATGAAGCTTGAGGAAATTCAACCGTTATTTCGTTGGCGTTTTTCACGTGATCTATTACATAATGTTCATATACAGGCGCAAAATCAGCGTTATCGTTAGAGCCGTAAATCGAAATTTGCCTTGCCCTGATATAGGTGGAAGTATTGCCTGTCCTGTGCATATAGCTGACGTAGTTGAACGGTTTCTGCGTTTTCATGTCAACGGTAAATGAAAGTTCAGCATCGGCAGGCGTAGTGACGCCACCGAGAGATCTTCCCGGTTTAACGAAAAGGAAAGCCGTTCCGTTATTACCGTCGATCATGTATTTTGGGAAGTCGCCAAGCGGGGCAACCGTTGCATCCACAGGACCTGCTAATGAAGCTGTTATATCCCAGTCGGCGCGGTCAACAGGCTCAGCTGCGCCGTCGGGGAAAGAAGCAGTTATGCCTCTCAACGTCAAAGGCGTCCAGTCTGGTCGGTTTTGCCCAGTTACCCTTACACATTCTTCTACGGAGTATGGAAGGGCAACGATAGCGCCGGTATTCAAAGCATTAGCAATCCTTGCTCGCAGTTTGGCTTTTATATCAGCATCCGACACACGTATTCCCCAAATGTTGAAAAATTCCGTTAGATCGTAACCCGACACCTGCGAAGCTTTCCAAATCAGGTAAGCTCGTCGTTCATCGGGAGTTCCGCTACCGTTAGGAATTTTTTCTTCCCTCACAACGCGGTGCAAGTTTTTGTAGAACTGGTCTCCGAAAAGCAGGAAAAGCTGTTCCCATGGCAGAAACCTCAGTTCGTCCTTGTTTCCGCTGAAACCGATGCTTGTCACGAAATCGTTATTGTCGCCGCCAGAGTCATATATCCGTTTGGAGAACGGCATTTTCAGGTATGTGTTCCTTGCGGAACTCCACAGGGCGGCAGTTGTACGGTTGAAAACAGTTCCCGGATTGTTCAGTTCGGAGAAATAGCGTTCCACCACGTAAGAATAAATGTTTACGGTAGATTCCGTAGCCATGCTTATCATGTAAGCTCCCTGCTGGTGCTGATGACCGAGTTCATGACCGAGCATCCATGAGTTGTTGGAAGAAGTACCCAGCTGCGTCAAATATCTCGATCTTGAGCCATTAGGATAGCCAGTATAACCGGCTGAACTTGCGTGCGGGCTTGCCGAAGTATTTTCCACGAGAAGGAATCTCACTTCGCCCGTTTTCAGCCTGTGATGCACGGGGTTAGCGTCGTTATTGTCCATACCGCTTATTTCGTCTTCCTTAGCGAGCAGCGTATGGATAGAATTTAGCCAGTAAACCTTGTTGTTATCTTTTGAGAACTGGTTAGCGGCGCTTTTTGTAGCGGCAACCACAACATAATCCGACTGATAAAGCACGTCGGGTGTTGTGTAAGTTGTCAGCATTTCTGCAAATTCAGCGTCTGTAGTTGTTCCGTGAACAAAACGCGGGACTCTTACGTGTTCGCTGTTATCCGTAAAAGTAATCTTCGCCAGTCCTTTCGGTTCGGCAGCTGCGTCTTGAATAAAACTCAGCCACACAAGTCCTCCTGAGTGGTTTGTTATAACATTTACGCCTTCCGTCAGCACAGTAGATGTGCCTGTATTTCTTCCTTCGACATTAAACCCCAGAGTTCCCACCGTTACAGACGGCATTACATTATTGTCGGCAGTTGAAATTATTTCAACATTCAGCTCTAATTTATTACCGGCTGCTATATAGAAACCGGTAGGCTGCTTGTCGTATTTTTTGTGATTCTGACAAAGTCGAACCCTTTCTTTTTCAGCGCTGTTTATTTGCCGGAGTTCAATTGTATCCGGATAAGGCGTTGTAATTGCCGCCCTGACAAAAACTGCTGAGAATAAAAAGACAGTAAAAAGTATTTTTCGCATAATGAAAAGTTTTTAATAATTAGGAATTATGAATTATGAATTATGAATTTGCTGGCGCGTCCAACATTTGCTGGCGCTAACGCTCGCAATGACGATACATAAACCCGCGACAGCGAGAGATAACACCAAGAACAAGACCGCTCAGCAAATTTATAATTCATAATTTATAATTTATAATTCATAATTTATAATTCTCAATTCCTAATTTAAGAATATGTTGGCGCGTCATTGCGACATTGGCATTTAATAAATGAATCAATGAGTCCGCAGACGCGTCATCACGAGCGTTAGCGAAGCAACCCAGAAGCATCTCAATATATGAATACATGAATACATGAATATTATGAATTTGAATAATTGAACCTTATACAAAAACACACCTTGCAAAAATGCAGGGATCAGACAGCTTCCTGAGATTGATTTCAAATATCTATCCTTCATAGCGAATATACGCACCAACATAAGAATTATATTCTATTTCTTATTCAGAAATAATATTTTAGTTACGCGCACGCTGTTATTTTCCATCAAATCCTTTTTGATGTAAATTCCAGTATCGACCGGTTTAGCAATTTCCATACCCTGAATATTGTAGTATGTCGTAGCAATAACCTTTCCTTCTGCGATATTCGGTTTAGCGATAGCATTTCCAGGACTATATTCATAAGGACCAATATCAATAGAGCTTCCATATATTCTCGCTTTACCTGCAAAATCTTTATTGTTTGCAAATTCGAGAGTAACAGCAGGAACAGGTTCGCCCGTATCAGGATCGGTAGTCGCTTCCGAAAGCGTGTATATACCTTTGTCAATACCTGGTGAATTATCTACCGTAACCCATGTATCAGTAACAAACAATTTATCGCGATTATCTTCGGCAACGCCAAAAACAATATCAAGATTTGGATTTTCGCCAACATAATAGTCGACGTCGTCGATAATGATATTTTTCATTTCCGGTTTCGCCTTTCCAGCTCCCGATTCATTTACGCCGATATTATAAACATCGTCATAAGTATCTGTATTGTTGAAAAGGATTGCGTTGTAGAGTTTTTGAACCCTGTCGCTACCATCAGCTGCGAAGCATATTCCAGCGCCATTAGGACCTGCATGGTTGTTAGCAACAGTAACATTGTAAACAGTAGAATTATTATCGCGTTCGTCAAAAGTTATACCGCTACCCGATTTAGCCGCCGTATTTTCCACGATAATACTGTTGTAGAGTTTACTTGTGCTGCGAACGAAAACTCCGCCGCCAAAAGAAGCCGTATTACCTGAAATCAACAGGTTGTAAGCGCGGCATCCCGAACCTTCCGGAGCGAGCAACAAACCGCCGCCGCCGCCATTCTGGTTTCCAATAGGTTTAAGAATGTCTGTAGGCACGCTGTTGTTGGTAATTTCGCAATCGTGAATAATAGTATTGTCCAGGTAAGCGGCACCGCCCTTATTTGCTTTATTTCCGGTTATCAAACAGTTATATATTTCTGTTTTGTAGCGGATATTCATTGCGCCACCGTCGGCGTTTGAAGTGAAATTCTTCATAATACAATTACGGATTATTCCGTTTGTAGCCGTAGATGTTGTGTTCTGGATAGCTCGTCCAACCGTAGAAGTTCCTTCAAAAGTTATACCGTCGATAATTGTGTTAGCTCCTGTAATAGACATCACGAGTGCAGCGCTGTTTTTCAATACTACAGCATTTGTAAATTCCCAAGCCTTGCTGCCCTTAGCGCGCTGGCTTACAGAAGTTTCAGTACCTGCGAAACCACCATATATTGCAACGTCGGCAGGAACTCCAATTTGAGCAACCGTGTATTCGCCGCTTGCAATCCACACTTCGTCGCCAGCTTTCAAGGCAGGAATTGCATCAACAATATCGCCGTCGGCGCGAGTTCCCCAAACAGAGCCGCCCACGTAGTATTTACTTGCAGTAACTTTTGAAGTAGAAAACAATACGAAAGATTTCGTCAAGCTTCCGCTTGTTAAAGTAATATCTGCATAATAATCTGTTTTATACTTGTTAGGAGTAAACAGGATTTCAATTTCGCCTCCTGCAGAAGGCAAAGTAGTTGTATTCAGGACAAATACGTTTTCCGCATCTCCGGTAATAGCCACGCTGATCGGGCTTGTTATTTTAACGGCTCCAATTGCAATTTTAACAGTATCGGTAGCATACTGTTTAGCAGATCCAAGTCTAACAGTGTCGGCAACGACTAATCTTGGTTGATCTACGGGAATAAAAACCAGCTGATTACCGGCATTGTTCAAGCTGTAACCGCCTGTTTTTTCGCCTGATATATCATTAAGGTACAACTTGTCGTCAGGAGCTACGCTGCTGGAAGTATTTTTCAGCTGCCAAGTGTCGGTAGTCTGGTAGCGAATAAATCCGAATTTATCACCTGTGCTTTTTGCCACATACCTGTTTATTTCGGGTATTTCGTCTCCCGAACCCGGATCCTGTCCTTTCGGGGCATAAGCATAATACATCTGTTTGCCGGATTTGTTCACTAACACATAGTTGTCCCATGTACCAGTAAATTTCCATTGCTGATTAACATTATTATCGTTCAGAGGCGACTGAACGATAGTATCGCCATCGACAGATGGATTCGCCACTTCCAGTACCTTATTATTAACAGACTGTCGGGCAAACTGAATGTAATACCATTTTTCGGTAGAAGCGTTGCTTATTTCCACAGGCAAATCGAAATCGGCATTTCCCGTCAGATTAATCGTTTTCGGGGCGAGAGCGCCGACGCTGTTAATTGTCAACGTTGTAGCATAAGCCTTTTTCGCAGTTGGCGCAAATTTCACGACAACCGTTCCGCCCGTGCTTTCCCATGCGCCGGGAGTTAGGGTAAATGCAGCTGCATCAGGTTCACTTCCAAGCGTATAAGTGAGCGGATTATTCAAGTTTGCAGCTCCTACGACCAATGTTTTTTCAGACGTTGCGTTCATTAATACATCACCAAAAGAAAGATCTTCCAGATCGTCGATCACCCTGTCATTCGTAACTCTTCCGACAAAAAATTCAGCAACCTGCAATGAATTGCCCGACGTAGAAGGACTCATACCTTCATACACTACTTTTATTGAAGTGTAGTTTTGCGTATTATCAAGCTCCAGGTTTCCTGTATTGCGAGTACCGCCTTCCCCTTCTGCATTAGGCAATGTAATCACATTTGCTCCAAGTTTGCTTTGAATCTGTGTCCATGTTCTGTTAGCAGGATCAGGTTCTGTTCCATTACTTCCATAGATAGAAACTTGCCATGGACGTATATAATCTGCAGAATTGTTGTTCCTGAACAAAATTCTAAAATAATTGACTTTCAAAGAAGCATTGAAATCAATTGTAAAACCGAGTTCCTGAATAGTTGCCGGACCGGTTACTCCGTTTAAAGATTTTCCCGGTTTAACTAAAGCGAGGAAAGTACCCTGATTGTCATCAAGCAGATACTCCGGACCAGCCACATTGCCGTCGACAGCCGCATCCGTTGGTGAATACGGTGGAGCCTGCGCTACCCAGTTTGCGCGGTCGAAGTCGTAATAGACAGGATCTTGCGCAAACGCACTACTTGCGGAAACGCATAAAAGCGTTATCGCCAAAATAAAAAAGAAACTAATTTTTTTCATGATCAAAAACAATTAAATTATAAATAAATCATTAAATAAGCGCCATTTAAGCCTGGCGCGGGGCTACATTTAATTAAAATATATTACATAAGAAGATTATCCACTTGTTTACTCGTCTACTTGTCTACTATCAACTCGTCTACTTGTCTACTTGTTTACTTGTTTACTTGTTTACTATCAACTCGTTTACTTGTCTCCTCGTCTACTTGTTTACTTCTGAAGCCCCAAACCGAACTCAGCAATTTGCATTGTATTTCCGGAAGTTGATCCGCCGGAATTGTCGCTCCATTTTGTAAGATAAACTTTCACATACCTGTATTCCGATTCCGGGATATTGATATGAAAAGTAGAAGTATTGCTTTCATACGGGATTGCGATATCCGATTGCGATATATCCGTAAAAGTTTCGCCACCAACGCTGCCAGCAATTTTGATTCCCCATACTCGCAAATAACTTTCGCCGTTAGAAGATCTGTGATTCCAGCGTATATAGTTAAATTTCTGCGCAGTTTTCATATCCACGATAAAATATGGCGTATGATCCGAAGGCGTAGAAAACCCGTTAAACGATTTACCCGGCTTTACGACAGCGAAATAAGTATCATTTTTGTTGTCGAACATATCCTCCGGCATACCAGTAGCAGCATCGGGATAAAAACCATAATCGACAGAAGTAGTCACAGACCATAGCAGTCGTGTCAGGTCTGTAATACCTGTTTTGACGATAATAGAGAACTCTCTGGAAATACCGTTTTTACTGGTAGCGCTTAATTTAGCCGTACCCACCCCAATAGCCGTAATCACGCCGTCGGCATTTAACGACAGTACGTCAGCGCCTTCGAGAAGTGCGAATGACAACTTTTTATTGTTAACATTAACATTATCGGGGCTAACCGAAGTGCAAAGATTCAGGTCGATAGTTTCCCCTAAACCTATTTCAACACCGTCTAATCCCTGCAACAGGTTAACAGACGTAACGAGTATTTCATTAACAACCTGGATTCTAAAATCAGCCGTAATCGTGTCATTTTCGTCAGAAACGATTTTCACGACAGCCCTGTTCCTTCCCGTTGTTTGAAGCCCCGTAACAACACCTTCGTCGGTAATTGAAGCATACTGTTGAGAAGATTCTGCCATTGAGAAATGCAGTTTCCGGTTGTCGGCATTAACAGGCACAGCCACGATATGGGGTGCGAGGTCGAAAGATTCGCCCACTTCAATTATCTTATTCTCCATAGAAACAGGAATATAAATACCTTCAACCGCCTGATACTGTTTATATACTTCCACAAATATTGAAGTATTAAGATTGGCGTTTGAGCGGAAAATAATATCCAAGCGGGTAACGCCCCTTGAAATTGGAGTAACCGCGCCATCTTCCGTAATTGAGACAATATTGTCTTTCTCCAATTTGAATATAAAGCCACGATTATCGAAAACGATTGTAGAATCGTCAGGCTCTTTCAACATTATCTGGTCTGTATTATTCTGTTCAATCCGCAAAGTATCGCCATTCAACGGATTCCTGACCATCACTTTTTTATTTTTATAAAAATCGTTATCTATATTGTAGTATTTATCATCGCATGAAAGCATAAAGACCAGAATAACAGACAATAAAGATATTAAACCAATTATATTTCTTTTCATTTTAAAAAAATCTTAATTTATAATTCCTAATTCTTAATTCTTAATTTATAAAGGAACTACCATCCCGGATTTTGTATTAATTTACCTTTTGCCGAGCCAAACTCTTTCAGAGGAATCGGCAAATGATACATTTTAGTCTGGAAATAGTGCTGTTCGACAGGTTGCACCGACCATGTAAAATAAGGAACACCCTTATCCTCTCCCACTTTTTCCCAGACAGCCGCGTGCGACCATGAGTTGTTTAAGTCGGCAAACAGTTTCCGTCTTTGCAAGTCCCAGAAACGGTTTCCGCCTTCAATCACGAACTCTATTCGCCGTTCATTCAAGATAAAGTCGATCATTTCCTCCTTCGACATATTCTCCGGTATTCCGTACCTTCCTTCATCACCTTCGTCAATACCTGCCCGTTTCCTGATTCTGAACAATATATCTTCGACAGCGCTTTTGTTGGCTTCATAATCAATTTCCGTCATTGCTTCGGCGTCCATCAATAAAATATCCGCATATCTTACAAAAGCAACCCCTTGCCCTTTATCAGATCCCGTATAGTTGCCGATTACGTCGGTTTTACATATTTTTGCATAGTAATAACCGGTAGGCGAACCGCTGCTGAAAATTCCGTCGTTAGCCGCTCCCCTGTAAGTATAAATCGGTTCCTTAGCGCCGTCTGCCAAACGTTTCCACATAGCCCCATTATACAGGAAAGTATAATAGAACCTTTGGTCTCTATTCAGATACGGCTTGTCGGGATTATACAGCGTGTTGCTTTCGTTGTATCTGCCGGGCGCCGTATAATACTTGTTTTTTGAATTTTTGTCACGAATATCGCGTCCATCCCTTGTAGGGAAAGCTTCGGTAAGTTCCTGGTATGGAACGATTTTAGGATTTCCTGCGCGTGATTTAGGCAATAAGTAATTATGAGGCCAGTTATTACTGCCGGAGCCATCGTTTAGCCAGAACCAGATTCTTTCTTTGGAAACCCTCGAAGTAGTAGCCGTATAAAAACCCTTACCTTTATTTACGACAGTATCTCCATCAACAACTATTGTTTCTTCCTCTTCAACTAATTCGTAATATTTTTTCGCGTCATTATAAGCGTAGAAATTTTCTATTGCTTCTTTGGCTTTTTGCCAGCGTTCCACTTTAAAATCGTCATAACCAACTAATAAGCGATTTTCGCCCGTACCCATATTTCCGCCATTTGACAATGGGCTTGCCGCGTAATGATACAATTTCACCAGCATTGCAAGAGCAGCGCCCTTAGTTGGGCGACCATATTTTTCGGAGTTTTGGACTTCCGGGAGTTCTTCCACGAGGGAATCAAACTCAGAGGCAATATAGTCAACTGTTTCTTCGTATGATGCGCGAGTCATGTCGTAATTTTCAAAAGGGCTTAACATGTTTTCGCCGACTAATGGAACGCCGCCAAAATTTCTGAGGAGATGAAAATAGTAAAACGCCCTGAGGAAACGTATTTCCAATTTCATATCATAAATAGTTTTTGGCGACAGCGGACACTGGTCAATATTTTCCATCACCTGATTGCATATACGGATATTGCTGTACATTGCAGTCCAGAGATTCAGGAAGTGGTCGAAATCGGCGTTAATACCGTTTTGGGTGAAATCGGCTTTCATAAAAGCCGGAGAAAACCTGTTCCTGTTATTAGCCACTTCCTTGCCGTCGTCGGTAGCCGAGCTGTAATCTTCATAGTCTTGAAGAAACCAACCGGCTTTTCGCGGAGCAAACAGCACCGAAGGAATTTGCCAGTAGACGGTAGCTACATACTGGCGCGTCATCAAGCTGTCGGAGAAAATTTGCTTGAGAGTCAGAGCTTCCGTTTTGTCGTCAAGGAAACTTTCAGTACTCTCGGTACATGCGATAACACAAAGAAACAGAGCTATCGACAATAAGGATATATATTTAATTTTTTTCATATAAAAACGATATTAAAAGTTTATTTGACATCCGAAATTATATACTTTTTGTTGCGGATAAGTAGTAATACCTGATTGAGTACTTTCAGGGTCGATCTGGTATTCTTTCAGATTCGACCATGTAAACAAGTTTTGCGCGGTGAAATAAAATCTAACTCCGTTGATACCTATACGGTTCAGCCATGTGTTAGGCAAAGTATAACCTATTTCCAAATTTTTCCAGCGTAGATAATCAGCCGATCTGAGCCAGAAAGTAGAAGACCAAGGATTGATTTCGTCTTGAGAAGTTTTGTTGACGCCATTTTCCCTCGACAATCTTGGATACGTTGGATTAGGGTTCATAGCCGCCAGTTGAGCAGCATCTGTTACCAGGACACCATTTTCGTCATAATTTTTCCATCTGCCCTGATGTATTGGCAGCGGTTTGCCGTTTTTGTCGCCGACCGAAGGATTAACCGTACCCGAAGCGAGCCTCAACATTTCTTCCACGCTGACCGAAGCTCCCGTAGCACCCTGGAAGAGAGTAGAGAAGTCGAAATTTTTATAGGTAAAGCCAAAAGAAAGACCATAAGTAAAATCAGGTTTATCCTTTCCGATAGCAACCATGTCGTAGCTATTAATAACGCCGTCGGGCGCTCCGTTAGGTCCGCTTATATCTTTCCGTTTAAGGTCGCCCGGAGCAAGCGAACCTTCGCCTTTACGTTCATCATAAGGGCTGTTTGCAATATCTTCATAAGAAGTATAGAATCCGTCGTCGACATAGCCGAAAATAGTTCCGATAGGTCGTCCGGTTTTCATACTCAGGAGGAAAGGACTTGGCGCTTCACCCTGTTCGAGAATTTTATTTTTCGCGTATGAAAAAATACCTCTCAGGAAATAATTGACTTTACCGATATTGTCCCTCCATGACAATTCGCCGTCCCAGCCTGAATTTTCGGTGCTTCCGATATTCATATACGGCAATATTTTCATGATCTCCCCTGACTTTACAGCCGTTCCGTCAAATCCGGAGAAAATATTATAATATCCGGCATAGTAAACAATATCTTCGCGTTCGGCAAGGATACCGGTACGCTTGTTATAGAAATAGTCCACCGTAGCAGATAATTTGTCTTTAAACATGCGTATATCAATACCGATGTCTGTTTTTTTATCCGTTTCCCATTTCATCAAAGGATTTGCATAATAAGACATTGCAATAGCGGATATTCTGTTTCGTTCCGTACTTGGAGATTCGCCGAAATGGTAATTCATAACTATGTCGTATATATCTTTATAAGCGAAAGCCTGTTTCATTTTATCAGCTCCGGTAAGACCGTAAGAGCCTCTGATTTTCAACATCTCAAGATTTATAGCATTAGTTATAGATTGCATATAAGGTTCTTCAGCAATGTTCCAGCCGAGAGAAATGGCAGGAAACCAGTCGTAACGGTTTTCGGCGGCAAAAGCATCGGAACCGTTATAAGCAGCGCTGAACTCAACCAGATAGCGCGAATCGTAGTTATATCCCACCCTTCCGGTGTAGTTGACAGAATTTCTTGGCGACCCTGCGCCAGAACGGTTGGAGTACCAGTTGGCAAGAACGAGAGCATTAACGGAATGATCACCAAATCGCCTGTCGAAAGAAAGATCGACGCGGGAATTGATTTGCGTAGCAGCCGCAGTACCGTCTATATCTGTAGAAGCTGAAAGCAAAGGCAGTATATACTGGTTAGTCATAACTGGCGCCAGAGCGTTAATGTCAGGCTCGTAATAGTAGTCCAGCACTTCGCTTCTCCTCAGATTCCTGTTAAATCCCCATGTATTAGTCAGCCCCATAACTCCGCGAGCTTTCAGCCCCTGCGTAATTTTACCCAAGTCGTATTCCAGTGTAATATTCCCGTTGAGATTATTTCTGAACTGTCTTTCGTATCCGCCATAAGTCAACTGAGCGAGAGGATTAACATACGTACCCGAATAACCGCCAAAAGAACCGTCTTCATTATAAGCCGGATAAGAATACGGCGCAAGACCGGCTCCAACAATCCGCCGGAAAAGTTTAACGTCAGTCATACCTCTTGTAGAAGGCACATAAGGCGAGTTTATTTCCGTAAGGATTGCATTTGCGCTGATTTTAGCCAAAAATTCTTTAGTAACAGATATATCGAAATTAGAGCGGATATTATACCTGCGCATATAGTAGTCGTTGTCGAAATCTTCCGTTTTCGGCATTGTTTTAAACAATCCGTTTTGATCCGAATATGCAAAAGAAACAAAGTACCTGACTTTTTCCACGCCGCCCTGTACGTCAGCCGTATATTGCTGTAGCAGGGAAGTTTTCTTATACAGCAGGTTATACCAGTCTACATCCGGATATACGTAAGGCATATCCTGTTTCCTGTAATGCTCCATAGCTTCGTCGCTGAAATATCTGGGGTTATTCAAATCCGTGATATTCCCGTCGTTGATATGTAGTTCCTTGAGTAGCGACAGGGCATTATAAGAATTTAGAAATTCGTTTTTATAAGTAGGCTGCTGCAAACCATAATCCATTCTTAGCGTGATAACCGGTTTCCCGATTTTCCCGCGTCGCGTAGTAACCAGGATAACACCGTCTGCGCCTTTGATACCGAAAATAGCCGTACTTGCCGCATCTTTCAGGATAGATATATCTTCGATGTCGTTTGGAGATATACGCGAGAGCGTAGAAATGTCGGCTTCGATATCGTCGATCAGGACTAACGGCTGGTGATTTATGCCGTCTTTATTATTGAAAGAACCCTGTCCGCGAATAAATAGTTCAGCCGCATCCGTTCCAGGCTGACCGCTACCCTGCAAGGAGAAGAGTCCCGGCAGTCGTCCTGCGAGGGAGTTCTGAATTGAAGTAGAAGGGATTTGCCTCAATTGTTCGGCGTTGATCTGGCTTATAGAAGCGATATTTGAAATTCTGGATTTAGTTCCAAACCCCTGCCTTACAATTTCCACTTCCTTCAACATGTTTGAATTGGTTTTCATTGTAATTCTCATATCTTCGGATACGTTTAAGGTTTGGGCTTCATACCCCAAATAGCTTACAGTTATTTTTGATTTGGCAGAAGCCACTTTCAATACGAAATTGCCTTCGATATCCGTCATTATACCGTTAGCAGGTTTACCGACTTCGACGACGCCTGCGCCGATTAAAGTTTCGCCGGTTTCATCAACAACCACGCCTTTTACAGTAAACTGCGCCGAGAGGCACAAAGGCGTTAATAATAGTAATATACTGATTAATATATGTTTCATATACGTTAGAATTTAACAGTTTTTTTAATAAGACCAACCCGGATTTTGCACCATAGCGCTGTTACCCCACATTTCCGTTCTTGGTATTGGATACCAGTACATGTGACTTCTGAAAGAAGAATTAGCTACGTCTTCGTATGAAAACGACAAAGACCTGTCGGGATTCTTGGTAATTCTTACTCCTCTCACCGGTTTATTTAACACATTTTCTGCGATTTTCCAGCGCCTTACATCCCAGAATCGATGTTCTTCAAAGCACAGTTCTATACGCCTTTCATTACGGATTATATTTCTCATAAGCTCCTGCGTATAAGTTTGAGGGATTCCATAACGAAAATCGTCTCCCGGTCTGATTCCAGCCCGTTTGCGCAAAGCGATTAATCCTTTTGTTATTTCCTCGTCGTTAGATGGATCAAATTCATTCATTGCTTCCGCATAGTTCAATAGGATTTCCGCATAGCGTATAATCTGATAATGGTGGAAATAAGCGGTATATGAAGTTCCAAATTCGTTATCGCCCAGGAATTTTTTCAGGTAATATCCTGTGCGTGTATAAATCACACCCTGCATTCCGCCCCGATGCATTCCGCCGTCGAATATTTCGACCGCCTGATTAAGCCATGGCGATCCGTTAGTAAAGATAAAACGCCTGAGGCGCGGGTCTCTGTTGTCGTAGGGAATCTGGTCGTTATAACCGGCGTCGGGATCGTATCCTTCATCGGGATTATAATTTTTATAAATTGATTTACCGTCTAACGTCAGGAAAGCGTCCACGAGATTCTGGCTTGGGCTTGTATAACCACGCGAAGCATATACGGAAGTTCCGGCGATGAAAATTCCCGCAGGGGCGTTCAGTATTTCGATATTGTAAGTAGTGGTAGCAGCTATTTTAACCATAATCATTTCCTTATTGGGAAATTCACCAACATCCATTGCAAACTGGAAAGCCGGTCTGGACGTTTTATCATAAAGCTCATAAACATTCAGGTCAATCAGTCGTTTAGCCCAGTCTGCCGCAGTTTGCCATTTGGAAACATCCTTACTTTCGTTATACAAATCGCTGGCAAGATAGAGATGGAGGCGGGAAAGGATTCCGAGCGCCACGCCCTGGTTAACATGACCAATCATATTACTGGGGTTGTTAGGATCTTCGTCGCTGGCAATAGACTGAGCCGGATGCAAGTCGTAGAAACACGAACCATTCACGTCGGGACTTATTTCCTTATTAATATAATCAGCCACTTCCTGAATACTTGCTCGCGGAATATTAACATCGTCGTCAATCTCAAATATTTTATCGCCGATTAGCGGCACGCCTCCCCAGCGTTTCATCATTTCAAAATAATAGTAAGCCCTCAACAAACGCGCTTCAGCTTTCATCTGTTTAATATAATCGGCAGGCAGCTGAGCCGAAGGCGAAAATATATTAATATTTTCCAAGAATTGATTCACATAGCGAATACACATATATCCATTACGCCATGCTCCATTGTCGGGTAGATTACCTGCACTTATAAGTCCGGTTCTCCAATAATCCAAATAGGAATTTGAGGTTGTTGGCAGCGCGTCGTCGGTAGCTGCGTCCAAATAAGAATTATCAATTCTGTTATGTAATGAGGGTAAACCCAGATAGCAGGCATAAAACATTTGTTTAGCAGCGTTATTATCAGTCGAATCGCCCGGATTTAAGGCTCTTTCTTTCGTATTCAAATTTAGAGGATACGGTTCGAAATTATCGCAAGAACCGACAAATAACGGTAACAAACATATAAAATAATAAATTAAGTATTTTTTCATTTTGCAAATAAATTAAAATTGAACATTCAAACCAATATTATAAGCCTTTATGTCGGGTATATACTTTGTGTTGCTACTACCCATCATTGGGTTTCCGTATTTTAAAGGACTAAAAATAATGGGGTTATAAGCATTTACAAAAACCTTTATCCCTGCAATACGTATTGATTCCATCCAGTTTTGCGGGAGGGAGTAAGACAGCTCTATATTCTTCAAAGTCAGATAACTGCAGTCTTTTACCCAAAATGTAGAAGTTCTCATGTTATAAACATTATTAGTTGAAGAAGCCGAGAGGCGCGGATAGCTTGCATTCGGGTTATCCGGCGTCCAGTAATCTAAGTTTTTCTTGTAAGCATTTCCGTAAGAGCTACCATTAAGATTAATGAAAGGCATATCTTGAATCACTGTTTCATAATTAGCCAAACCTGTCCACTGCATACTGAGGTTCAGACCTTTCCATCCTGCGTTGAAATATAAACCATATTCGATGCGCGGGGCATTAGAATAGATTTCGTCAACGTCTAAAGCGTCAATAATATGATCGTTGTTCAGATCTTTGTATTTTATATCGCCAGGCTTCGGGATATAACCGTCTAAATGATAGTCTTGCAGGTATTTATCAATTTCATCCTGCGACTGGAAGATGCCTTCGGCAATATAGCCGTGCGCTTGTCTGGCGTCCCTTCCAACATATTGCATATACGGTTCGGGGAATACAGGTTCGCCGTTTTCCAATACAATTGCTTTATACAAAGTCATCGAAGGATTAAAGACGATAGAGAAATCGCCAAACTGTTTTTGGTATGTCAAGTCTATTTCCAATCCCTGCTGCCTGCTTGCGGCAATATTTTCTTCGTTAGCAGATATTCCCGGTATCGTTGAATATCCTTTAGCTACGTTAACAGAAAGTCCGTCGAAACTTTTGTTATTAAAATATTCAGCTCCAAGTTTAATTGATTTGTCCAATATTTCAGCATCAATTCCAAGCGTAAAACGCAGGTTTTTCTCCCACTGCACGATATATGGTCGAGAAATTTCTCCCAAAGCCGTGTAGGGTGTAGAGCCTTGCCCCAATATAACTTGATTGTCGGACACACTGCCATATATCGACATATAAGTGTAATAATATGACGTCATGCTTCCCGTTCCCGATCTAAAGTAAGATCCTGTGCCGTCCATACCGTTCAGCCCTATTGTAGAGCGGAGTTTTAATGTATTTATAGCAGGTATATTGAAAAAATCTTCCTTAGAGATATTCCATCCTAAACCCGCAGCAGGGAAGAATCCCCATTGATAGCCCGGTTTCAGGAAATTCAGGCTGTTGGCGGAAAGGCTTATTTCAGCCATGTATTTTTTGTCGAAATCGTAATTTGAATGGATATTAACGCCCTGCTTGTGCAGAGGAATATTAGCAGAATGAACTATGAACTGGTTGTTCCAGTATGTAACCCTTGTATTTGAAGAGTTCAAACCTTTTTTAAAATCATATCCAGCATTGAGTTCCACATACTGCAACCTGTTTTGTCTCGCGTATCCGGAAATACTTCTACGTGGATAAGATGTAAGGATCTTCATATAAGAAAGATCATTAGGATTATAATACCATACATCCGGTTGTTTTATATTTAATTTTCCTTCTCGGTAAGAAGAATTATATGAATACAAACCTTTCACATACAAACCATTCAATACATCTGTAAAGCGATGTTCCAAAGCGATGTCGAAATTGAGGTCGGTTTGGGGATAGATCATGTAACCTGTTTCCAAGCTCATGGCGTAAAGATTATTGTTATAATTTGGAGTTCCGCCATAAGTTTGAATCATATTACCTTTTCCTTCCAGGTCGGCAGGAGGATTAAAAATGGGATAGGCATTAGCAGGGGTACTGTACATACCACTATAAATTCCATCCATCATAGGGTAGCCCGGAGTATTTTCGCGATACATCTGTCCAAAAAGATTAACCTGCATAAGAGTGCTTTGAGTTAAGTTTACGTCAACATTCGTACGCAAAGACCATTTTTTGAAACTTTCCTGAGTATTGTAGGAATTAATACTTCTGTCCTGCTTCAGGAATCCCCTTTGGTCGAACATGTTTATGTCGATAAAATACCGCGCCAGTTCGCTGCCGCCCGACAAATTCAGGTTATATTGCTGAACAGGCGCTTTATCGTGCATCAATAGCGAGTGCCAATCATTATTAGGATGCGTGTAGGGGCTTGATCCTGTTCTGTATTTTTCAAGGTCGTCTGCGGAGTACATAGGCGTAGCGCCGTTGTAATTTACGTTAGCAGGCGAAGCATCATACCAGATAGCCTTATTCAGCAAATCGGCATAAGAATATGCGTCTAATGGTTCGGGACGGTAAGTTTGCTGCGTTTGGGCATACTGAGCCGTAAAATCAATTTTGATTTTATTAGCAACACCTCTTTTCGTTTTGATAAACAAAACGCCTTCTCCTGAAGACATACCCCATGCAGCCAAACCCAAACCGTCTTTAATTAAAGAAACGGATTCGATCTGATTAGGAGAAAGATTTACGTCTGAGCGCGGCACTCCGTCAACGACGATCAGGAGATTTTCTCTTCTCATGTATAAATCCAGATTTTCAGTAGGATATCCGTTATTCAGTTTTACATACAAACCAGGTAAAGTGCCATCCAGGAACTGTTCCATCTGAAAAGCCGGACGGTGCAACAACCTGTCGCCGGAAACCGTAGAAACAGACTGTATCAGTGTTTCGGGGTCTTGTTCTCCCAGCAAAACATTAGGTTTTACAACGTCTGTCGAGTTGATAACAGGAGACTTGATACTCAGAGTATCAAGATCATCATTTTGCGCAACGAGTGGCAAAATAGAAAACAAACAAGATATGACAAATATCGTCATTCTGTATTTTCTTCGTTTTTTAGCAGTAATTGTTATTTGCATACATTTGCATAGTATTAAAAATTATTATAATAAACATAAATTTCACTTCCAGCGAGCAAAAAAGCGCCAACTCCGTAGGGAGCGGTCATATTTTCCGTTACTTTTTTAGGGTCGGCGCCAATAGGCTGCACCCACCCTATTTTTCCGTCTGCATCCATAATTGATAGCAGTGCGTTCCACGATTTTTCCATTGCAGGAGCATATATTTCTTTTTCTAAAAGTCCGTTATTAATTCCATAAGCCAGGGCGTATGTAATAAGCGCGGTAGCGCTTGTTTCCGGCGACGGATAATTTTCAGGATTTAAGAGGCTTGCGTGCCAAAAGCCGTTACTGCTTTGCAGTTCCGTCAAACGCGGTATGAAAACTTTGAACAGTTTTTCGTAAAATTGGCGGTAGTCTGAATCTTCAGGGAGCGCTTTCAATATATTCACCAATCCGGCGGCAACCCATCCGTTGCCCCGTCCCCAAAAAATTTTTCTGCCGTTGAGTTCCTTTTTGTTGATGTAGCTGTTGTCCCTGAAAAACAGATTGTTTTCCATGTCGTACAAGAAGTTGTAAGTACGTTTGAACTCCTTGTCCATAAACTGAATATAGCGATGGTCGTTTTCTATTTTTGCCAGATGCGCATACAGCGGCGGCGCCATAAAAAGCGCGTCGCACCAAGTCCATGATTGTTTGTTTGATATATTCATTATGGAATCTGGCGGATTATTTATAATCCAGTCAGCTCTTTCTTTTGAATGATACAGCATCTCTTTTCTGTTGTAGATGCTGAACATGCTCAGATAAAACTGACCGATACAAAGTTCGTCGGCATGATAAAACTGGTATTTTGGATAGTTTAAAAAATTGTTGGGAAGTTTCCATTTATTAGTATTTCCTATATCCAGCAACCAGTCGTAATAAGTAGAATCATTTGCTATTTTTGCCCATTCCAACATTCCGATATATAAAGTAGCATTAGTCCATGCGTCGATTCCGTAGTCGTGGAGATTTCCTGTCCTGGCATATTTGAAGTTTTTTATTTGCCAGTCGGCAGCTTTTCTCAATGAAGATTCCACAGCCGCTAAGTAAGTATTTTCGGCATGAACAACAAATTTACCCGGATAAAAGAGTATTCCTGTTAAAATAAGCGTTGATAATATTTTCCTGTAATTTAGTGTTATCATCGTACACACAATAAATAAAAATTTCAGTGCAAAACTAAATTATTTGGTTGAATTTTATGTTTAAAACTGTTTGCTCATTTTCATATTTTTTTTGCTGTATTTCGCAAACAACAATAATACAAACAATTAAAAAAATTATGAATTATAAATTATGAATTATGAATTAGCTGGCGCAACATTCGTCATGGAGATACGTGGCGTAAAGCGCGTCGTCATTGCAGGACTTAGGGAGCATCTGCAAAACCTTGTGTTTTGCGAGAAGGCGCTACGCTGCTTTTGTTCAGCACAGGTGAAAAAAAATTGCAGCTTAGCTGTTTTATTAATAGTGCAAAAACAGACACGGCTTGCAAACCCGCGCCAGCACTAAAAACTGATAACTGACAACTGAAAACTAATAACTGACAACTGATAACTAATTTCCGGATTGCTTCGCTAACGCTCGCAATGACGACGCACGTTTTCGCTCCTTCGTGCTTTTACGCTTTCGTGCGCGCTTTGCAGTTCATCTTATAATTTTCCATTCAAAAGGGTACGGATGAACGGAATTTAAATACTTCAATATTCTAAATGCAGTGAAATAATTGAAAAAACGCTTTCTGAAACTTTCGATGCTTGTCGTATATCTGTTTATTTCCTCAATTTTAGTCTCAAAATGATTTTCTTTCAAAAATGCAGTTAAATGGTCGGGGAAATCGGCAATAAGTGCATCTATCTGATTATATGGAACATGAAAAAAGCAGTTTATTCTGTCGAAAAATTGTTTCAGTTCATGAAAAGCTTCCATTGAATAAGTCTGTTTTTGAAACTTTTTTTCGCCTATCATTTTTGCAATAGCAGGACCTGTTCCGAAAGGCACCCTGTCTGACAGTCGTGCGGCAGGATAAACGCAGGTTGTATTGATAAACATTGTTTTTCCCAGCGGAAAAACTTTTTGAAGGAAATAAAAATCTTCGCCCGCCTGCTGCTTCCCCATACCGCCCGCCTTCATGTATGTTTCGGCAGTAACGGCGAAAGCAGAACCGATAGTATAGTAAGCATACGGATAGCCCGTATATTCCAGCGCTGAGCGATAGTAACGAAGATATTTTTCATACGCCTCTGTTGCTTTCCTTATTTCATCCTCAGGATGAAGATGTTTCACGGGATGATGAAATTCTATGGTAGCCGAGTTCAATCCATATTCCGTGAAACAGCGGTAAATTTCGGTCAAATAGTTTTTTTCGACAGTAGTGTCTGCATCCATGCTTGCAATTACGCCTTTTTTATTGTTTGCCGCACAAAAACGTTTAACAGCTTCATCCATACCGATTTTTCGGGGAAGCCCTGCGCCTGTCTGTTTTCCGGGCAAATCTTCTATTAATATTGGATAGAGAGAAAAATCAGGCGTATTCTTTTCCGATGCAAAAAGTGCGGCATCATTAAAAGCGCGGCGATTAGCATCTTTTATGGATTCCGGCGAAATTTCGTAGGAATTTACAACAAGTATGGTTTCCGCGCCGAAGCCCGCCCTGTTGCAGGAAAACAGACTTTCTATTGTTTGCATCACGTCAGGCTCGTTATAGCAAGGAACTACTACGATAATTTGAGTATTTGAACTGTACATATAAACATAAAAGAGGTTACTTTCGCAAGCCCCCTCTTTGTAATAATAGTTTAGATCTTATTATATTCTTCATTTTCTCATTCTACTTTATACCGCTCATTTAGATATTCAACAAAATCCTTCGTAATATTGCATGATTCCGGAGCATATAAAACTCCTGTTTTTGTCAGAATCAATTGATATTTTGGCGGATTGTTGAAATTTTTTATTGCCGTTGAAATTGTATCGGCTAATTGCTGCTGAATAATTCTCTGTTGTAGAGCCAGTTCCTGTTCTGCTTGCGCCGCCGATTGCTCAATTTCCTTTTGCTTGCGCGCTAAACGGTCATTTTCCTGGCGCATTTTTTCCTGCGTAATGAAAGCATTGTTTTGCGCCCTTTCCTGAAATTCGGCTACTTCCTTTTGAAAACTCTGGTATCTCTGGTTCAACTGACCGTTTTGCTTGCTTAATTTATTTTCATACTCACCTACTAAATGATTATAAAAATTGAAATTGACAAGCAAAGAGTCGATATCAACGTATGCAACAGGCATGAACGTTGAAATAGAATCACCTGTAACAACAGGAAAAGCTTTCCCTTCATGAGTTTTATGGGCAAAATGCAAAACAAACAACACAATAATAGCTACCGTAAGGATGCCGCTGACAATGTAATTAGTATTTTTCATAAACTAATCTGAAATATTAATTTTATTATTCTTATTTTGTAAATTAAACAATCAAAACTTATTATTTTACTCGTTTTTGCAGGCATTGTGTTTTTTATTTGGCAATACCTGCATCACTTTTCGAGGACAAATATAGTCCAATTTATTGTTAAATTGTGTTTTTTATTTGGTGAACCTGCAACTTTTTTGTTTCTTTATCGTTTCAAATAATATTTTTACATAAATAATTAATGTTCATTATGGATATAAAAGATTTAAAACCCAGTATGTTATGGAATTTTTTCGATGAAATAACGAAAATTCCGCGCCCAAGTAAAAAGGAAGGCAAAATTGTTCAATATTTGCTCGATTTTGCCAAAATCCACCATTTGGAAGCAAGTAAAGACGACGCATTGAACGTTGTCATCTGCAAATCTGCAACTCCGGGAATGGAAAATTCTCCGACAGTGATTTTGCAGTCGCATGTTGACATGGTTTGTGAAAAAAACAGCGACGTAATCTTTGATTTTGAAAACGATTCGATTAAAACTTATGTTGAAAACGGATGGCTAAAAGCTAAGGGTACTACTTTAGGCGCCGACGACGGAATAGGAATGGCGGCGGCTCTGGCAATTCTGGCTTCTAATGACATAGAGCATGGACCTGTTCGCGCTCTTTTCACAACTGACGAAGAAACAGGCTTAACAGGAGCTAATAATTTGAATGATAATTTTTTAGAAGGCGACATCCTGCTTAACCTCGACAGCGAAGAATGGGGAGAATTTTGCATCGGTTGCGCAGGCGGCAAAACCGCAACAGGCACCTTTACCTATCAGACAATAGAAACTCCAGACAACTATTTCTGGTTTGAAATTAATGTATCAGGTTTGAATGGCGGACATTCGGGCAGCGATATTCACAAGGGACTGGGCAATGCAAACCAGATTATTACTCGCTATTTTTCAGCTTTAATGGCGGAAACTCCGCTTGTTCTGTCAAAAATAGATGGCGGGAATTTGCATAATGCAATTGCACGTGAAGCGAGCGCCATTGCAGGCGTTCCTTTCCCATTTAAAGAACGTGCCGCAATTTTGGTTAATACTTTGCAAGCCGAATTATCTGCCGAACTGGCGTATGTAGATAAAAATGTGAAAATAAGTATCAGTTCAACTGACAAGCCCGCGCAATGTATTGATACTCAAACGTCTCAAAATCTTTTCAAAGCTCTCTATGCGCTTCCTCACGGAGTATTGGGCTGGAGCTATGATATGCCTGGAACAGTAGAAACATCATCTAATCTCGCTTCCGTGAAGATGAAAAGCGACAATCAGATTATAGTAACGACAAGCCTGCGGAGTTCTACTCATTCTTTAAAAATAGATGCTGTGAATAAAGTTGTATCTGTTTTTAATTTGGCAGGAGCAACAACATACGTTTCGGAAGGCTACCCCGGCTGGCGACCAAACACATCGTCGCCAATACTCAAACTTTCTGAAAAGGTATATAAAAAACTGTTTTCTGAAAAACCTAATATTATCTCAATTCATGCAGGACTGGAATGTGGGCTATTCCTTGAAAAGAATCCTCAATTAGACATGATTTCATGCGGTCCTACAATTCTGGGCGCACATTCGCCGGAAGAAAGAATCGAAATCGCTACAGTAGAAAAGTGGTGGAATTTCCTCACTGAACTGCTAAAAGAGACAAGATAAAGGCACGAAAAGCGCTAAAAGCACGAAGGCGCGAAAACATGAAGGTTACGCCAGCCAATTCATAATTTATAATTCATAACTTATAACTTCTGGATTGCTTCGCTAACGCTCGCAATGACGTTATACGCTTTCGCGCCTTCGTGCTTTTTCGCTTTTTCGCTTTTTCGCTTCTCATCTCATGCAACGTTTTAGAGGTTAATTTCATCTTTACTATATAGAATGGATAACAGACAGTTTGAGCAAGAACAATTAATTGCCGGATGTAAACGCAAGGAAGCGCTGGCAAGAAAAAAATTGTATGAGCGCTATGCGCCAGCAATGCTGGGACTTTGTATCCGTTATGTTAAAGAAAGAGAAACGGCTCAGGATATATTACAGGAAGGTTTTATAAAAATTTTCACAAAAATAGGGGAATATTCCGGAACAGGTTCTTTTGAAGCGTGGATGAAAAAAGTATTTGTGACTACGGCATTAGAATACCTTCGGCAAACAAAAGTATGGCGTTCTAATGTAAGTCTCGAAGATTATAATGAAAATATGATTGATCATTTTGACATATCAATGGCTGCAAAACTTTCGGCAGACGAAATTCTCCGGCATGTTAACGAACTGCCGGACGGTTTCAGAACGGTTTTCAACCTCTATGCTATAGAAGGTTACTCACATGCCGAAATAGCCGATATGCTTGGAATTAAGGAAGCGTCTTCCCGCTCGCAACTGGCGCGCGCAAGATCGTTGCTGCAAACTAAAATTCAGAATATGTATTAAAAAAACTGAAAATGAATAATGAAAACTCTTTTGATGAAGTTGTCAGGGAAAAATTGAAAGATTATACTTTACTGCCTGACAAGGATTGCTGGAAAACAATTGAAAATCGCCTGAATGAAAAGCATGAGAAAAAAATCAGATGGCTTTGGATTTCAGGGACAGCAGCAGCCATTGCAATTATTCTGATTGGATTGATATTTACATTTAATAATAAAAAATATTTATATGAAACAGCAGAACAGTTACCCGGTCATGAAGAGAGAATTAAAGAAAATGTATTGGAAAAAGAAACTATACCAAATGTTATATCTTCAAATAACAAGAAGACGTATAAAACGAGTAAAGGAGAAATTATCGGCTGTTCAAATCCTCCTGAATCTAAGCATAAAGTAACAATAGTGGAGTCTGAGCGCTATCCAAATTTGCAAAAGCTCCTTGAATCGCAGACTTCCGAAGAAGAAGAAAAATCACCCATCCGTACTTCTAAAAAGTCTAAAAGTCTTTCTATTCATGTTGGTAGCGGCGCTCTTTTAGCCATGAATAATAATGTGAAAAACAACGCCTATTCCGACTTGCGAAGCGGAGAAATTTCCATGAATTCGCCAGATTATCTGAAAAAAAGTATGCTTACAACAGATGATTTTACGGATATTACGCATTATGCGCCTTTGTCTTTCGGACTTACATTTAAAAAGGAGCTAAACGACAGATTTGCCATCGAAAGCGGACTGGTATATACCTTCCTTGCTTCCAAGTTTGAAAATAAAAATCCTAAAAGAGACGCAATACTGCAACTGCATTATCTGGGAGTACCTCTCAATCTGCATGTAAAACTTTATGGAAATCCATATTCAAAATGGAATTTTTATTTATCTGCTGGATTTATGCTTGAAAAGGGGCTTTTATCGCATTATTCGCAAAATGAATATCACCGGAATGGAACAAAGCTGAACTTATATTCCAACGAAAGGATTGACGGTATGCAAAGCTCTCTGAATCTTTCACTTGGGGTTGAATACAGGATTGCCGGAAACTACAGTGTTTACTTTGAACCCGAACTAAGCCATTATCTGGAAAATAATCAGCCTATCAGCGCCCGTACTGAAATTCCTATGATACTTGGAATAAATGCCGGAATCAGATGGATTTGGAAAAAATAAAATGCCGTAAAGATAACTTTAATTTAATAATTCTAAAAATAGCAACAGATGAAAAAAAATGTTTACTTATTTTGTTTAACACTTTTGTTTACAGGATGTTACTACGATTCCTCGCAAACAATTACCTACTGGCAGAATGAGCCGGTTTTTATGTCGGCTACGGAATTTCGCAATTCAGTGAAAATCAGCAACGATATACATGAATTGCAGAGTTGCGGTAAAATATGTTTTTATAACGGGTATATCTACATATCCGATCCTGAAAAAGGCATACACATTATTAACAACAGCAATCCGAAACATCCTGAAATAACGGGATATATCGAACTGCTGGGAAATCACGATCTGGCTATTCGCAACCAGATGCTGTATGCCGACGCTTTTGTGGATTTGGTATGGTTCGATATTTCCAGCCCTTCTCAGCCAACGCTGAAAGGACGCTTGGAAAATGCTTTTCCGGATGCTTTGCCTGTTATTGACAACGAATATGGCTGTGGTGGCTACTATAATGAAGACTTGAGGGAAAAAGGTATTATTACAGGCTGGGAATTGAAAGAACATACTGAAACGTATGTAACCCGTAATTCATTGTGGGGCAACATCGAAAATGAAGACGGCGCAATGATGAATAACTCAGGATCGGGATCAATGTCAACGGGCGTTAACGGTTCCATGTCGCGATTCACGCTGTACGACAAATATCTCTATGTGGTACTCAATTACCAGATGTGCATGATTGACTTGTCGGAAACAAAACCGGTCAATAAAGGCGGTGTGTATGTTGGCAATGTGGAAACCATTTTCAATTATAAAGACAATATGTTTCTGGGAACGCCCACCGGAATGTCTATCTATTCGGTGAAAGATCCGCTGAAGCCTGAACGTTGTTCTACGATATGGCACGTGCTGGGTTGCGACCCCGTAGTAGTCGATAACGACTTGGCTTATGTAACCGTCCATTCAGGTAATTTTTGCGGACAAAACAACGACGAACTGTTTATTGTGGACGTTAAAGACGTACGTCAACCACAACAACTTGTTTCTTATACCATGACTAATCCCAAAGGCTTGGGCATCGACAACGGTCATTTGTTTCTGTGCGACGACGGCTTGAAAATTTTCAAGATTGACGAACCGCAAACACTTGTGGCTAATCAAATTACACACAAAAAAGGCATGGACGGCTTCGATTTGATTCCTTACGAAAATGTGCTGATGATGATTGCCGACGACGGCTTGTACCAATATGATTATTCCGATTTTAATAATATCAGGGAATTGAGCGTGATTCCCATCAAGAAAACTAAGAACTAAAAGTTATTACGATGATTATAAGAAAATTTTTTTTGATTACATTTGCAATTGTCGCAATGACGGCTTGCAATAACGGCGATAATGAAGACATTAACAATGGCAGCGAAAGTATTGGCGCTCCGATAGAATTAGATTTATCGCCTGCGGAAATGAAATTAACCGCAGAAGGACAAGTATTTGGCATTGAACTGTTTTCTGCCGTAAACGCGAATGAAACAGACAAGGAGAATATTGTTATTTCCCCGCTTAGCCTCAACATTGCACTGGCAATGGTTTGGAACGGCGCTAATGGAGAAACTAAGTCGGCTATCCAAAAAGCAATGGGAATGAGCAATTATCCGCAGGAAGAAGTTAATGCTTATTTCAAAAAATTGAGTGAAGCTTTGCCCAAGACAGACCCTACTACTAAATTAGCTTTGGCAAATTCGATTTGGACAAGACAGGATTTTCCGGTGAAAGAAAGTTTTTACGACGTCAATAGACAATGGTATAACGCCAAAATCAGCGAACTTGATTTTAATTCTCCAACGGCGAAAGACGTTATCAATCAGTGGTGTTCCGATAATACCAACGGGTTGATTAAAGAAATGGTAAAGGAAATCCCCGTCGATATTGTCATGTATTTGATGAATGCGCTTTATTTCAAAGGCGAGTGGTCGAAAGGATTCGCTTTCCCGTCAAATGATACAAAAGACGCCGATTTCCGTAAAGAAAACGGGCAAACCGTCAAGGTGAAAATGATGGGGCAGAAAAGCGAACAAAGCTATTATTCAGACGATTATTTGGCACACACGTCTCTACCCTACGGTAACGGTGCTTACAAAATGGTATTTATGCTTCCGAATAACGATGCTTCCTTTAACGGAATGATAGAACGGTTAAAACAACCCGAATACCTGTCGAACTGCTTGAGGGCAGGCATGAAGCGCGAAGTCAATCTGTTTGTGCCGAGATTCAAAATTGAATTTGAAACCGAATTGAACAAGCCTCTTGAGCAGATGGGAATGGGTATTGCATTTACCGATTTTGCCGATTTTTCAGGCATATCCGAGATTCAGTTATGTATATCGAAAGTAAAACAAAAAACGTTTATAGAAGTCAATGAAGAAGGTACGGAAGCAGCAGCGGTAACAAGCGCTGAAATGGCGCTTGCTTCTGCAGAAGGCAGTCCTCTCCAACCGGTTACTTTCCGCGCCAACCGCCCGTTTCTGTTCCTGATCCAGGAAAATTCGAGCGGTGCAATACTGTTCATGGGCAAGATAGGAAATAGTGAACAATAAATGAATTAGCTGGCGCGAAAGCTGCGCCAGCTAATTCATAATTTATAATTCATAATTATTTCTGGATTGCTTCGCTAACGCTCGTAATGACGATGCACGAAATTAAACCGCGTAAAGTATAGTGAGAAAAAAATTTCGTTTTTTTGAAATAAAATATTAACTTTGCATCAATAATTCATATAAAAAAAGTGACAATTAAATTGATATGAAAAAAAATATTGCTTTATTGGTTTTAAGTTGTTTTTTGTATTCTTTGCTGGCTTTAAGCTGTATTCATGGAACAGGGAAAAATGATAATAATATTCAAATGGATACGGTACAAATAGTAAAAACATACTATTTTATGGATGATACTCTTAATCACGCCTGCAATCTTCAAATATCGTTTGTCTATCCGTATTCTGCTGATAAAGAGATATTAAGCATTATACAGGACATATTTGTTGAAAAAGTATTAGGATATTCTTTTGTTGGTTTAAGTCCTAAAAAAGCTGCTAATTCTTATTTAGAGCGTTACATTCAACTGTTTAAAGATTTTGAAACAGAGCAAATTGCGTACAGTTTTTTGCCCAAATCTAAAGACGAGACGGATTATACGGTTGATTATGAAGAAAACAGTCCCTTTTCGCACTATGCTGTTATAAAAAATACAGTTGTTTACAATCAAAACAATTTCATTTCTTTTATTGTAGAAAATACAAGTTATGAAGGCGGCGCTCACAGTTCAAACAGTATCTACGGTTATGTTATTGATTTGAAAAACAAATGTTTACTAACAGAAGAAGATTTTACGGGACTAAATTACGAGCAAAATTTATCGCAGGTTATCGCAGCTAAAATTGCAGACGCCAATGACATTGATAATCCGGAAGAATTGGAAAATCTGGGTTATTTTGGCATTAACGATATATGCCCCAACAACAATTTCACCATAGACGCCAAAGGAATAACATATTATTTTAATGAAAATGAAATAGCAGGTTCTATGGTCGGTTTGACCAGCGTATTTATTCCGTATTCCGAAATAGATATTTATTTAAAAAATGGGAATCCTCTTGCTGCATTAACTCGCTGACCACCAATGGATATAATAAAAAAGTATTTTCCGCTGCTGACGGACAAACAGGAGATGCAACTACTTGCTCTTCATGATTTATACACAGACTGGAACACGAAAATCAATCTGATTTCGCGTAAAGATATTGAAAATTTATATGAAAAACATATCCTTCATTCGCTTGGAATTGCCAAAGTGATTAATTTTAAGGACAATTCAACTATTCTTGATGTTGGAACTGGAGGCGGGTTGCCGGGCATTCCCTTAGCTATCTTGTTCCCAAATGTCCAATTCCTTTTGATTGACAGTATTGGAAAAAAAATAAAGGCAACTGAAAATATTGTTCAACAGATTGGACTTACAAATATTAAATGTAAACAGGAACGGGTAGAAGATGAAAATAATAAATTTGATTTTATAGTAAGTCGAGCAGTGATGCCTTTAAGCGATTTAGTGAAAGTGGCAAAGAAAAATATTGCAAAAGAACAGCATAATGCCTTTCCTAACGGTTTTATTTGTCTGAAAGGCGGTGATTTACAAGCCGAACTTAATATATTCAGAAAAAAAGTAATCATCTATAATTTAGACGATTACTTTGAAGAAGAATTTTTCAGGACAAAAAAAGTTGTTTTTCTCCCGAATTTTTAGAAAATTCAAAATTACTTTGCGGCAATTTCGTATATAGCACGAGCGTCTGTCATGTCCAATTTGCGGAAATTACCTAATGTTCCGCCGGAATTGATTTGTAATGTACTGATTAGCTTGTCTATATCATCTTTTTTAGCTCCCAGCTGTTCAAAATTCACGGGAAGCCCGATTGATACAAAGAAATCTTTCAACGCCTGAATACCTTTCAGTGCAGTTTCTTTTTTATCGCCGGTTTCTTCAATTCCCCAGACACGAGTAGCAAACTGCACGAAACGATCTATCCCTGAGGTATATACATATTGCATCCAGGCGGGAAACATAACAGCTAATCCTGCGCCATGCGCCACTCCATAGAGAGCAGACAACTCATGTTCCAGTCCGTGAGTAGCCCAGTCTTCTTCGCGCCCCATGCCGCAAACGCCGTTATGAGCAAGCGTTGAAGCCCACATAAGGTTGGCGCGTGCGCTATAGTTGCAGGGATCGTCGATAACAATCGGAGCTTCGTGAATCACAGCTAACAAAATAGCTTCGCAAAGGCGATCTGACGTTTCTACATCGCATGTCTGCGTAAAATAACGCTCCATAACGTGAGCCATCATATCAGCGATACCATAAGCTGTTTGATTTGCAGGCAGAGTATAAGTCAGTTCGGGATCCATGATGGAAAAAACCGGACGAAGCAACGGATTTCCATGTCCCTTCTTCAATTTTTCCTTTTCTTTAAGAATCACCATGTTGGGAGAACCTTCGCTTCCAGCGGCTGGAATTGTCAAAACAGTAGCCACAGGTAAAGCTTTGTTTATAGTTACTTTACCTTGAAAAAAGTTCCAAAAATCGCCACTGTAAGGCGTTCCGGCAGCAATTGCTTTTGCCGAATCAATGACGCTGCCTCCGCCTATTGCCAAAATGAAATCAACATTTTCTTTCCGACACAATTCAATCCCCTTATATACCATAGTATCAAGGGGATTTGGTTGTACTCCGCCTAATTTGACATAATTAATAAATTCATTCTGCAAAATATTTTCCACTTCGCATAGAAGACCGCTTTTAATAGCCGACGCTCCTCCATAATGAATCAATACATTTGTAGCTCCATACTTTTTCAACAATGTTCCCACATTTTTTACCGTATTTTTCCCAAATACAAATTCGGTGGGACTCCAAAATCTAAAATTATTCATAATAAGATATTTATCTATTTATTATTTAATACTGTTTTTGTAAAAAAAATCCTTTTGAGAAACAAATTTAAGAATAAAATTTGGAATAGCGAAAAAAAATATATTATCTTTGCACGAATAAATAACCATTATTGACTTTTTAATTATAAAAATTACATCGTTATGAAAAAGATATTCTTTATTTTGACAATTGTATTGTCACTTGTATTCGCGGGGTGTTCAAAGGAAGAAGAACATGATTCAATTTTATTGAACAGATCGGAAATAACGCTGCATCCAGGCGATACTTATCAAATTGAAGCTACATCAAATTTAGGGATTTCTTACTATGCGACAAATAAATTCCATGCTTCCGTGACAAGAAGCGGACTTGTTACGGCATGGTTTGCTGGAGAGACTAAAATACGCCTGTTTAATGACGACGACACAAAGGATTTTAAGGTAATTATAAAACCTGAAATAAACTTATATTCTGAACCGGCTGTAAAATTTGGCGATAACAAAAGTTCAATCAGGACAAAATTTGGCTCGCCATATCGTGAAACATCATCAGAAATATTATATGCAAATTATTCTAATACTGTGCCTTACATAATGTTTCAATTTGATGGCAACAACAAATTAAACGGCTATATCGTTATGTTAAATTCCATATATGTAGGAGAGCTTTCTTCATTTTTACTTGAAAGATATTTTCTTGAATATAATAATGATAATCAAGACGGTTTATGGATGTTTATTAACGGATTACAAAACGCAAACAATGCAACAAAACCGACGATAGCAACAGGCATAGGACTGTTGTATAAATCTTATCATATAATCAGGTATATACCATTTACAGATACAAATACAGCAATCGCGGAATTAAAAAAGACTGATACATCAATTTTTGATGAATTATTGAACAAGTAATAGACTGACAGGGCTTTTGCATAAGGGCTAAAAACCTGATAAGGGGAATCTTGTCACCTAAGGGAAGTACAGAGATATGATTCAGGTTCACCCGTAAAACCCTGTGTTTTGCGAGAAGGCGCGTAGCGCCAGTATCTTTGTAGCCGTGTGCGTAAGCGCACGGCTACAAAGATACAGGCGCTACGCTGCTTTTGTTCAGCAAGGTTTAGAAGAATTTTCAGCTTATCTGTTTTACGAAGTAACACGAGAAAAGTTTTTTAAACGAGACACGTGGCGCAAAGCATGAAAGCGCGGCTTATAAAGCCACGTCAGCAGGAAAGCGCAAATAAACACAGGTTTTTGCGTGTGAACCATGATTCATTTAAAACATTAACCGCCTTTCACTGCACATACTTTACCGCAAAAGGCAATGCCATATTTGAAAATTTTTTCAGGTTTATAGCCTTCATCAATTAAATCGGCAACATATTTTTTGTCTTCTATCTGGTTAAGAGCTTCCAAACTTAAATCTTCAAGTTGATTCATCTTTTTTGCAAGTTTAAATTCAAAGATCACAGCTTTCCCACGTGGCGTTTCAAACTTCATGACAATATCGCATCTTCCAAGTCCGCTCTCGCGGTTTGACAGCAAAATATATTCGGTAGCGCCGCGCAAAAGTCCAAGCATGAAACCGTGATAGAAACTTTCAGCGCTGTCGAAATAGCTGATACTGTCAAAAAGTTCGTCGTTCAAGATTTCCTCAAACTTTTCTGCGTCACCATTTAATATAGCTTCATAGAACGGTTTAAGGTCTTTTGCCTTGATTCTTTTCTCAAACCAGAGCTGAACTCTATCGCTAAAAATAAGATCAACTTCTATGTTGGGAATTTTCAGTTCAGCAATGATACGCCTTTTGTTATCAGCGCTTTCGCTCACTTTTGTCAAATAGCCTGTGAAATACAAAAAGTTCCAGATGTTGTCGATGCTGTTGTCAATTTCGTCGTAAGTAATATCTTCATGGATGACTTTCTGGATGGTTTTGCCACTGATTAACTGCTCAATTTCACGTTTCGTTTGCCTGTTCTGTTCAGAATCCATCTTGTCTATAAGACTTTTAACAATGGCATTACTGCTGGTTGTAGCCCACTGAGGCTCGGCAAGAGTGTTTTTGTTTTCTTTCCAGTCGGCTAAAGTATTTATGATACTCCACGGATTATAAACATTTGTAGCACCAAACAGATAGCCGTTGTACCACCTTTTTGCCTC
>JAIRPX010000262.1 GCA_031256775.1 Dysgonamonadaceae bacterium | reverse complement strand
TGCAGGCTCAGAGCCTATAATTTTGTCGGGCGCATCTTTAAAATATGTGCGGCTCTGCATAATTTCAGAATTAAAATCAATCCGTGGCATTACGAAATCTAATTTATATAAACTCTATTGTTAATCAAATGGATAATAACATAACAGGGATATGACAAATGAGGACAAATAGCCTCTTATTAAGGCAAACATATATGGCAATTAACGGATTTGACCGCTAATTGTCCGAAATGTAGCAATTTTGCTTAGATATGTTAAGTGATTAATTTTTTGTGGTATTTTTTTATATGCGTTCTTCAGAATGTTCAGCTTTGTATTTGTTAAGTTCCTGTAATACAGTATCTGTATTGAAAGTTTCAAAATCAGGTAGATATTTGGATTTAAGAGATGTGATGAAACCTTTGTTTATCCATGCGGTTAAGGTTTGGCGGGAAATACCGAGCATTTCAGCTAATCGGACACGATTTATTAATTGTTCGTCTTTATATGTCTCAATCGTATTTTTCTTGGCTGCAACATAGTGCTGCAAATGTTTGATGGCTTTATCTACTTCTTTTATGGTTGCTTCGTAGCTATCTAAGACGGTTAGTTTTAAGGTTGTGAAGTCTTTATCTGAATAGGCGGGATTATTCCGAAGTTCTTCTAAAAGAATGGGATAACATCCTAACTCTTTCAGACTGATGGTTGTCAACTTTCGGCGTGGCATGGGTTATATTTCTATTTTTCTGAACCGTTCATTCAACTCCTTGATTCGTTCAATTAGTTTATCAAACGGTAAAGACTCTCCGTAAATCATGTTTTTCATCTTTTCGTAATCCGTTCTCCATTCATTCATAACGAAGTCAGGCGGAACAAAATTTATCGTTTGGGGTGAATGTGTCGAGTAATCGACCTCTTTCATTGCTGTCAATGTCCTTCGATGTTCAACTATTGCATTATATAATTCTTTGCTGTTTAATGCCTCTGTTGCAAAATTTGTATCCATTAGTTTTTCCAAATCATAGATATGGCGCGTCATTCTATCAATGCGGATTTTATCAAATGGTTTTTGAAATTCCTCATGCAACAAAAAGGCTTTTTCAAGAAAAGTTCGTTGCGGAATAACTGTAGGAACTGCGAAATACGTATCGGCAAAATCTGTATCAGGAAAATTATCTGCAATAATAGAGCGTATTTGTACGTTCTCGCTTGGTTCAATTAAGGAACGTGCGCCAATTTCAATGATGACTTTATCTCTGATGTAACTTGATGTAAAAAGAGAATTATAAATTATTTCAATTGTTTGAGGGTCTTTAGTTGTATCTTGTGTTTCCGGAACAGACAGCGAATAACCTTCTATGCCATTGTATTTCAGTTTATTGTCTAATTCTTCTTTTAACTGTCCGCTAATATAAGCGCAAGATGCCCGACGCAAATTGTTGATTTGTTTCTTTTTCAACTCTCCATCGAAGCCAAAGAATTTGCGGTCGATAGCAATGTCAATATCTTCCGAAAATCGTTCAATCAGATTCCAAGCTTTGCTCAACGATGTACCGCCTTTAAAAACTATATGGTCGGTACATTCGCAGGAAAACAACGCCTTAAGCGTCATCGTTACCCACCAGTCTTTTTCTACTGCATCGGGCGAAAGCTTTGTTTTTTCAGCAATATTTTCAATAATAAATATTCGCCTGTTGTCATCAATATTTTGCCATTTGTCCATATATCAATCATTTATCAGCTTTAATAAAATATCTGTAATCCAACGTGGAGCAATGTAAGCATCTGCAAGTAAAATCTCTTTGGATTCCAATATCAGTGCTTTTTTAATGATTTGAAGTTCTTTTTCCGTTACTCTATCTTTTCCTATTTCTTTTAAGGCAGCAGCAATCAAAGGCGTTATTTCTCCCCGAAAAGCGAAGTTTTTAGGCGCTGTTTGCTTGAACGCAATTGTTTGCTTGCCAATGTTGATTTTACGAGTAATACCGTCAGTTAAAAAAACGACCTTCATCGGAACTTGCGTTGACAATCCTAATTTGTTTAAGGCATATAAGCCTGTGGGTTGGATTCTTGATTTGTCGCGTTTAGCAATAGCTCTTGCCACTCTTTCGATAGATGGAAATAAGATTCCCAGTTCTTTGTCTATGTAGGGAAATAAATAAATACCTTTTGATAATCGAATGATAGTGCCTTCTTTACAGATGCGAGATAGCGATTGCCTGATAGATTCACTACTACCGATTGAATCAAATTGTTCAGGAAAGAAAATCGTTCCCTGTTCAAATTGTAAGATAGCATTTAATACCTGTTGATGAGTGGATTGCATATTATTTTATCGTTAATCTTGTCACAAAGATACAGGATTTTTGTGACATCCTGAAATTCAATCCCTGAAATTCGTCAGAAACGCAGCGTTTTTAATCCGTTCCTCTTTCTCAAACGATGCCAAGTAGTTTTCTGTTGTCTTCAAATCGCTATGCCCTAAACTGTCTGAAATATAAGCAATATTGGACCCGCTTCTTTTCAAAACGCTTGCAAATGAATGCCTTGCAGTGTAGGTACTTATATTTGAAATACCTAACTTATCTCCGATTTTCTTTATATGCTTATTTATTCGGCGGGTAATATCCTGAATCCTTTTCTTTTGTTCCATCGGCGTCTCGTTTCCGGTGAGAAAGGGAAAAACATAACTGTTTGGGCTTTTATCAGGATTACCCCACTTCTCAATAATCTGTTTCATTTCCGGCGTGAGTAAAGCCTCTATCTCTTTCTTTTCTCTGGATGGTAATGTCTTGGAACGGTAGAAGTGTATTTCATCGCCGTCAATATTGGCATATTTCAATTTCAGCATATCATTAATGTTGATTCCGTTACACAAGTATGAGAAGAACCACAAGTCCCGATAATGTTCGGTGGCTTCTGCTTCGTCAGTATAGGCGATGATTTGTTTAATCTGTTGTAAAGTTAAAGCCATTTTGCGCCCTTTTCCGGTTGGGACTTCGTATTTACCTTTTCCAAAAGGATATTGAGCCTCTTTAATAATTCCTGCATTTTTCGCTTCATTGAACAATGTCCGCATACTGCGGATATACATCGAAATGGTTGTATAACTCTTTTCTTCATTCAACATTGCTTTTTCGTATTTCTTGAGCCAATCTACTGTGATTGAATCAAAAGCTATTTTTGTTCCGGCATATTTTTCCAAATGCCGAAAAGCACAAGAATAAGTAATCGAATTTCCAATAGCGCCAGTTTCTACCAAGTTGTCTATTTTAGCTTGAAAAGCGGAATTGAGCGTATCACTCATGCATTTTCCCAAATATGTATTCAAGGCATCGAATGAAAATTTGCCTTCGTTCTCTAACGATTGGACAACATCTCTGACTTTTTCGTATGAATATTGAAGGTCTTTTTTGATACACAACAGCTCCGTATTTTTTGTTTTGTCCAATTTTTCCCAATCCGAAACGGACAGATTTTTTCCGGTAGAATAATACTTCCGGTCACGTTTGTATGTTACCCTAATCTTCACAGGATATGCTCCAGATTTGGTTTCTCTGCGATTATCCAAAATTGCAGCTACCGTAATTCCATTCAAATTATATGTATCCATAATCCTTATTTTTTGGGTGTGTGTACATAA
>JAIRPX010000231.1 GCA_031256775.1 Dysgonamonadaceae bacterium | reverse complement strand
ATATTAACGCCCGAATATATCGAAAATAAGTTTGGACAATTCGGAAAACCAACAATCAAACATCAGTTATTGATTTTACCGAGACAACGCGAAGCGATAATTAAGAGTGAAAATTCGATACTCTCTTTTCCGGATACAAAAAATCTTACCTATCGAATCCGTCATACTTACGAATCAACGCCATCAAATATGTTGAGCGAGCCGGATTTTAAAGATTTGTTTTCCATCAAATTATTGACGGAAATGGTCGCTAAAAAATTAATTGGTAAGACATTGGAAAGTAATGATACGAAAAATAGAGGTCAGGCTTTGGAACGGCTTGTTCTGCAATATCTTGAATATTCGGAAGAAAATTTGCAAAGTTTGTCAGGCGGTTATCCTGATATTCCCAATCAGTTGTTGGAAGTAAAAGTGCAGGATTCTCCAACAGTCGATTTAGGAAAATTTTCACCCGAAACGGAAGAACTGGTAATGGAAGATTCCAATGTAACAACCGGTGACATTCGTTATCTGATAGCTCTCACAAATCCAGCAACGAACGTCATTGAAGGAATTGTTCTTGTACCGGGAGAAAAATTAGGCGATATTTTCACTTATGTCAGCGATACAAGTTTTAAGTGCCAACGGTCAATTCCAATGAATTTCTTTGAAGAACAAAAAGGCAAATGTGTTTTCAATCCCTAAAATCCAAAAGATTTTAAAACACAATTATTTAACTCATTTTCAAGCTCTGATTTTGATGTGAAATTTTTGTTATTCAACAACTCGACAATTTCTATTATCCGTTTTGAGAAAGCATTGCAGGGGTCAGGTATTGGATATTTCTCAATATATTGGCTCAAATATCTGCGCCTACCTGAATAAAGTTTGTTATTGAAACATAAATCGTGGTATTGAGCCATCAAAGATGAATTGGCAATTCCCTGAATTAAAAGCAATAAGTCTTTTTCTTTTTCCGATTGAGCGACAATCCAATAGCAGTTCCCATTCACTATCGCACCGCTTTCATCATAGGAAAATTTTGCTTCAACACTAATATCGGGAAATATCAGTTTGGGATATTTCCACAATTCCGGGTTTTGCGGTACCCACATTTCATACCACTTTCGCCCTGCCTGAATTACATAATCTCTGCTTTCGAGTTGTATTTTATGTTTGTTTAAATACTTTTCTGCGTTTGAAAACTCTTGTAAATCATAAACTTCTCGTTTGCCGTTTTGGGAAAAATGCGGATACAAAACTTTCATACAATTTTCGGTTGTACAAGTCCAACGTTCAATGTTTTCACGTGAAATTAACGGTTTTAGCAATTCATTTTCGGGAATAAATTCTTCTTTGTCCCAATGTTCATTCAGAAAAACATTATCCGCACAGGATTTTATACCAACTCGCACTTTGAATTTATCGCCAATGCAAAAAGCCATATTTCTTTGTATTTGTTCAATCCACTGATTTTCAACATCATTTGTCATTTGCCAAATATCAGTTTTGACGTGCGAATGTTTTAACAATCCTACGCTATAACTGAAAATTCGCCCATCGGCAACAGAATATACACCAGAATTATCCTGTTGCAAAATATCATAAACAGAACTTTGTTTTATTGTATTTTTTTGTGGGTGAAATTCTTCGTAAATTTTAGTAAAGTGGCAGGGAACAGCAAGCTGTTTTTTGCTTGTTTTCTTTTTACCTATTAGAATTGCCGGCAAAACAGCAGCATCAAAAAGTTTACTGTCGCCCAAATCCATCACCTCAAGAATATCATAATTTTCCAACAAAAATTTACGGATTTCCGCACCGCTTTTGGTTGTTAAATAACGGTTGGAAGTAATTACGCCCATAATTCCGCCTTTTTTCAGAGCGTTAGTCATTCCAATTAAAAACGGAAAATAAAGGTCGATTTTACCTTTCAGGTTATAAGTTTTGGCAATTTGCTGTGATTTTTCTGCACCCAAAATTTGAGTACGCACATAAGGCGGATTAGCAATTACAATATCGGCATATTCTTGATTTTGACTTGCTGAAAACAAATTATTTTCCTCTTGAATGGTTATCTCTAAAAAATCTTGCAATTCAATACAGTATCTGTTTTTTTTAAGAATATCCGACAAATTGTTTTTTGCTTCAATCAAATAATCAACATTCGTTTCGTAACCTTTTAATTCAAAATCAAAAGCATTGCCAATTTTTCCCGCAATAGAAGACAACAAAGCCCCATTACCACAAGCGGGGTCTAATATACTGCATTTTTCAGGCAACGCATCGGCATATTTCAAAATCTTTTCAGACAGGAAATCTGCTAATGCTAACGGCGTGAATGTTGCACCGGAATTTTTTATGGTGGAAATTATTTGCATATTATTTTGTTGCTTTAAATTCAATTCCAATTATTTTATATACCTCTTGTAAGCAACCACGAACAAAATTATATTCTTCTGGTGAAAGATAAAAATCGACATAGAGTAGCATTTCAAAACTTTGAATTACTTCGCTATTTAACGGTCCATTTTTAAGTAAATTGAATAATATATCTCGTATTTCAATTCTTTTCTGTTCTAAATCAAGTTGGGATTTAACAATGACTCTAATAAAATCTATGCAAGGCAATGAAGAAACAATACTTACATTTTCCAAGCAATTAGTATAGAAATTATCTTGAGAATTTGATTTCTTGTTAAATTCATCAACTAATTGTTTTGTGCTAATAGTAAAACCTTTGTATTTATTTTTGATAAATTCATATAATGCAGGAGTGTTATCTCCTAAATTGTCCTTCACATACTTTTCTGTACTTATTGTAAATTGCAAAGGCAATATATTGAATTTAATATAGACAGTATCATCGGTAAGTAATATTCCTTGTTTGTCTTCTCTAATCAAAATTGTGTTTAGAATGTAATCAATAAAACCTTCTTGTTTGTGTTCTAATGTCAAATTTCGCTTAAACTCAATTACTCTTGTTGATACAACAGATTCGCAATTTACTTCAATCCATTTTAATAAACTTTCTAAATATGCAATATTGCTTTGCTGCATATTTTCAGGTATTTGATATTTAGCGACTCCTTCGGTTGTAACATCGAGCGACATTTCGGATTTAGGTTCTTCTTTAACTGTTCTTAATTTCTGTTTTATCATATCAACAATGAATGTAGAAATTAAAAATTTATTTGGAAACACAATATTGTGCTCTTTTTCGATTTTGTGCAGAATAACTAAGGAAGAAAAATCTATGACAAATGGTGTGGTACTACTTTGTTGTGGTAACGATTGATATAGCGATAAAGGTAAAATTGAAATGCCGCTTTGTTCGTGTATCAGGTTTGCGTATCCTCCTAAATAATCATTTCGATATATTTGTATTATTATTTCAGAAAAAGATAATGTTCTGTTATAGTAATTCCTAAATGCTGTTTCCCTCTTCACTTTTTCTTCTTCGCCATTTTTTCCGAACAATGAGATGAGTTCTTCCATCATCTTTTGAGGCTCTGTACTTGAAAAAGAAAACGATTCCATAGGCAATCCTGACAAAATTTGTGGTTGTTTCGCTTCTTCTAAAATTTTATCGTGCAAATACAAATATTTGTCCATTATTCGCAATATACGAATAGAATAATTTTTATTTGCCATTGTTCCTTTAACAGAAATCATATCTCCGACCTTATGACCTAATAAATGATTGTACAATGTATCGGAATTATTATTCATTTCGTGAAAATGAATTTCATTATTGATTTCATATTTTACCCAACAGTCATCAATAATTTCTTCGTAATCTTTTAATAAATCTCTGCTTTTATTTTGTTGTGAATATGGCAAAGTAGCAGGAATAAAGGCAGAACGCACTTCGATTTTATCTTGGTATTTGTAAAACATATCAAAACCCTCTTGATAATATCCGTGGTTAACAAAAGTTGTTGCTATCAAGGGAATATTTTTGCTAATTGAAAGAGAACAATTGGCAAACACTTGTGATAATAATTTAATATCTTTATCACACCAATCTTCATTTATTAAATCTAAACATTTTAATTTTAAAGTCAAAAAAGGTTCATCTTGCGGATACTTGTCTAAAAAAGAATTGCATATTTGCAAACATTTTTGCCAATCGTGCAAAATGCCACACAAATCCGCCTCTATTCTATGCAAATCGGGTTGAAACGAATACTTTAACCGCCATTTCTCTAATAAAATCAACAACTCATCAGAATTTTTATTGCTTGAATTTAGAGAATAGATATAGTTCAACAAATGACGGTTTTCGTTTTCTTTATCGGCATATTCTTCATACAAGGCAATTGCAAGTTCATATTTTTTGCAATAATCGTATGTATCAGCAATATATAATAATAACTTTGGTTGTTGAATGTTTGATACTAAATTGCTCAAATTCGATAATTCTTGTCCTTCTATCTCATTTTTAACCAATGAATTTACAACTGTTACTACTAATAATTTATATTGTTCATTTTCAAATTTATCATTTTGTATAAAATCTGACAATTTTATTTCTTCATTTTCTCCAAATAATTTGATATTAAAAATAGTTCTCAAATATTCTTCAATTAAAATATCATTAATTTGGTCAATCGAGTTTATCCATTCCTTAATGGACTTCCCATATTGTACATAATCGTTTTTCTTAATAAAGCAATATGCTTTCAAAAAGAATATATTTGGTTGGTTTAATTTCGGGTTATTTAAAATTTCTATTGCTTTATCCGTTTGGTCGTTAAGTTGTAGTGTGTTTGCACATAATAAAGTCAAAATTTCATTTTCTCCTGTTAGCTTAGAAAAGAAACTTTGCATTTCGGCAATATGCTGTTTGTCTTTTGTGAGTGCATATTGAACATACGCATAAATAAAAAACAATGTGGTGTATTTACTCTCTAACTCCGACCCTTTGATTACAGTAATAATTTTGTTCAGTAATTGGTTTAATACATTCAAAATATCAATATTTCCATCGTTGAAACAATGAAAATGAAAACAGTGCTTTTCGATATAGTCAGCAAAGAATACATTTGTGTAAAATATACTTTCGTCGAAATTATTGATAGTTATATTTTGCTGTTTGTAGTTTTTGCTATCTGGGAACATTGACAACTCTTTCATCTTTGAAATGTTATCAAACTGTTTTTTGAAATTAAAATAATTGTAGAGCATTTGTTGAAAGAGCATATTTTTTTTCACAAATTTTGGAATTGAATCAAAATCTAATGTTGTGTCACTTAAAAATTTGATATACCAAGCAACAGGATTAAATTCATTATTCTGTAAGAGATTATTAACTAATTTATTTGCTTTTTCGGTTTCTTCGATTTTGAAATATGATAATGCGGCTTGCTCCTCAAATGGCGCGTTTAAGTTATTGTTAGTATATGCAGTAATAAAACATTCGCACATTTTGTCTTTGTTATCTAAAAAACGATAACATATACCCTTTTGATACGATATTTGAGAACATAGTTCTTTTGAAGGTTTTTGTTGGCTTGTAGAAAAACTATTTTCTAATTCTTCAAGCAGAGATAATGCTGTTTGTGGTTTAAACTGGTGTAATGTTTTTGTATAAGTTTCAAGTCTGTTTATCCATTGTGGTTCTAAATTGTTGTAATTGAAAATTGTGCAACCAATGTTACTATTAGACACATCGCCAATAACAGCATTAGAATTATCCCCGTGTTGTTCAACAGTAACACTTGTATTTTCTTGTTTTCTATTCTTACGACAAAATAAATCCGACAGTTTCATAGTTCATTGTTATTAGTTGTATTTCCAATATTACTGCCGCTTACATTGCCTATTACAGCATTTGAGTTATTCCCTTTTTGCACAACTTTATTTCTCTGCTTTGTTACAAAAGAATTGTCGTTTGCAACAAAAAATGAGGCAAAAGAAACAAATCCGCCAATGATTGCTACAATTGGTTCAAATGATTTGTCGATTATTGCCCAAATAATGGTTGCTATTAAATAAATAGCATTGAGCATCAATATTATTACTTTTGAATTCATATTTTCACTTTTTACAATTATATTTCACATTCTCTTCTGCCACCCTCAAAGCCTCAAAAGCCACGCTTTCATCCGCTACCACTTCAGCAACTTGGTCGGCAAGCCAAAGAGTAAGTAATTCTTCGGGGTCAGCTTGTAAAATGTCTGCAATCATAGAAATTTGCTCTCTTTTTGCCCGGCGTTCACCTTTTTCAATTTTACAATACATCGCATTATCCATATCAAGAGCAGCAGATATGTGGCGTTGTAACATCTGCTTGCTTTCCCGCAATTCTCTAATTTTACTTGCAAATAGCATACTTGTATATTTTACACTTGACAATTTTCGACAAAGATATATGAATTATTTGAGATACTCAATACTTGATACAGAAGAGTTATGAACCACAATACTATTTTTGCGTTTTTACAGTTTTAACTTCTTCTTGTAATCGTTTTACAGCCTTATTTTCTTGTTTCGCTCTTTCTATCCTCTCTGCCTGCTCCTTAACCAATTCCTCGTATTTCTCTACCTGCTTACGGATGATTCTGACACTGTCACTGTATTTAAACTGCCGTTCCAACCTGTAAAGGATTTCTTCGTTGGTCTGCCCATACATTTTAATATGCCTGTATTTCAAATCATTATCCCGATATTGACTAATCGTTTTGCGTTGCTCGCCAATCGCATAAGACAATCCAAGAATCACTAAAGCCATGATTACCATTGAAAGAAAAACTTTACTTGAACCAATATCAATCGTATGGCGATAATAATTCTCAACTTTTGTCGGCTTTTGTACATCTTTAATCACATCTTCAAGCCGTTCTGTCATAGCATTTACAGCCGATAAATCAACCTGTGTTACCTCTATCTGTTTGTTCGGCTGCTTATCCAGTTTACTGTTAATCGTTTCAAACATTGCGAATACTTCGGAAGTATCCATTTTAGTATTGCTACTCATATTGATTTGTTTTTTAATGATTTATAAATGATAGTCTCTTTTCTTTTTTTTCTTGGGCTTATGCAGACGTTGAAACTCTGCTTCATCGGGGTCGTAGTCTGTTCCGGATGTTGGAGTATCGAACAAGCCGCCCAAAGCAGAAACCGTATTTCCCAAAACGGAAGATTGATTTTGGGAATGATGGTTTGCCTGTTGAATATTCTGTGCTTTGTCATTTTGTTTCAATTGAAAATCAATCTTGCTGTAACTGAATTGCCTGTCAATCTTTGAGCCGTTGAACGTGTATCCATTCTTTTGGAACATTACGCCCTGAACCTCGTCCGTATTACCCTTATATTTGAAAGATATTGCAATACCCCGTTTTTGAAGCTCCTTTTTCAGTTCATCCCAATTTCTGCATTTGGAAACTTCCGCTTTCAAAGTATCGTAAATCTCGTATTTCGTTTTATCCGGCTCTTTTAGACGGTGGACTTTTACGTTCTCCTTTCCCTGTGCGAAATACAATTCATGCTTTTTGGTCAGCTCCTTACAAATTTTCTCGCTGCGGTAGCGGTCGTTTTTATCCGAAATCGTTTTACCCTCGTTGTTTATCCGATTGAAAACAATGTGGATATGGGGGTGTTCCTTGTCGTAATGCCTGCCAATGATGTATTGCGTATTTGTGATTCCCATTTTTGTCATGTATTCTTTGGCAATCTGTCCCATTTTTGCATTGGTTAGTTTATCGCTGTCCTGTGCCGAGAAATCCAATGAGATATGACCGACCATTTTGGATACTTTCGGATTCAATCCGCTTTGAGTAATAAAACTTCGTATAATGGATTCTTTGCTTTTCAGACGTACACCGTTGGCGGCGATCAATTCCGTTTGTTTGGCTTTGTCAAGTACATAGTTTACTACGCCCTTGAAACTTTTCCCTTTAACTATCTTGGCTACCATTTTCCAAAAGAGTTAATACGTTATCAATCCTGTCTGCCAAATAGAGGTATTCACTTCGGGCGTTAGAATAACCTTCGGCATTTGCCTTTCGCGTAATCTGATTCAGATTGTTTCCCATTCCTGATATTTTGCGGATACAGTCCATTTGTTCGGGTGTCAATCGTTGGCAGATTTGGCAACCGATGATTGCCTGTCGTGCTACTTCGGTACAGGTCATTTCGGCTTGGGCGGCTTTTGCTTTCAGGGCGTAAAAATCCTTTGTGCAAAGATTGACTGCTATCCGGTATTTCAATTTTTTGGCTGGACTTAATTTCGGTCGCCCGCCTGTTTTATCTTTTATCATATTTGTACAAGTTTTGAATGGAGACCAGCGGGATAATTCAGGGTTTCGATGCACTCGAAACATAAACTTGCTCCGCTGAAAAACAGGCGTAACCTGCCGTTCTCATCCGTTTGTGAATAATCATAGTTTCAATCCCGATTTTTTCTTTTTTACCTCCGGTTTCACCATCAGTTTTTGACACAAATAATCGTTCAAGTCTTTATGCTCTGCGTACTTTGTCGAACGATTATACACAGTAGAGTCTGCCGACTGAATCAACTCGGTTGCCTTTTGTCCTGCATCATCGTTATCCAGATAAGTGTAAATTTCTTTGTGCGATTTCAGAAAATCCATTGCCTTTTGAACATTGGCAACCGAATTAAGAATAGCTACATTATGTTTGCTCTTATCAATTTTTTGTATTGTGAGATACGAAAGAAAGTCCCAGAATCCCTCAAAGACCAAACAAGTATTTTGATTGTTCCGAATAGTTGTAATGTCTTTTGGCGAAATACAACTTTTGAAATTCGGCGGACTGCTCAATTCATATCCGCCGTTGTCATTCCTGAACCCGATAGAGAAAAAATCTTTATCCCTGTTCCGGTAATGAATTTCCCTGCAATACCTGTTTGCCAAATCCAAATCTATCTTCCGTTCCTGAACCCATGCAATTAATTTCGGGTGGGTAATTGGAATGATATTTTGTATTGTTGTCGGATTTTCATCTTTCT
>JAIRPX010000203.1 GCA_031256775.1 Dysgonamonadaceae bacterium | reverse complement strand
TGGGCAGTATAACCCACATTACCGACGGCAGCGGCGCGTTGGTAGAAGAGTTGAGCTACGACGCATGGGGTAACCTGCGCGATCCGGCTACGCAAGCGGTATACGAGCCGGGTGAAGAGCCGGAACTGTTTCTGGGCCGCGGCTATACGGGGCACGAGCACCTGCCGAAGTTCGGCTTGATAAAAATGAATGCGCGGCTGTATGATCCTGCACTCGGCAGATTTTTAAGTCCGGATCCGTATATTCAAGACCCGACAAACAGACAGAACTATAACAGGTACAGTTACTGCTTGAATAATCCCCTGAAGTATATCGACCCGAATGTTGAGTTTATTTTTACCATTATCAATGCCGTTAAAGATTTTCTAAGGAATACATTTGTAAATGTTTGGACTCAGGGTTTCAATGCTTGGTCAAATAGCGACAATTGGCACTTTACAAAAATGGCATGGAAAATAGATATATGAGATTATTTAAGGGGAATTTCAAGCAGATTGCATCTCGTTTTACATGGGAGTTACCGTAAACTCTATTAGGTTATACTGTCAGGGGTATCCATAACACCTTTGACGGAGTAAAAAGTGTAACCTATTACGGAGGAGCAACAGCGGTAGAATCATATTCAGAAAATTGGGGAGGATTTACTTTGGGAAGTTATATTAACGGACATCGAGGTCTTCAGGCTGACCCAAACAATTCATTATTCCAACATGAGTACGGACATTATTTACAAAGTCAAAATTCAGGACCGTTTTATTTGCAACGCTACGCTCTTCCAAGCCTTATTGATGCAATGGGATATTCAAACCATAATTATCATGCAGTAGAACAGGATTCCAATATCAGGGCATATAGTATTTTATGAAAAATGAGCCATGATTTAATGTTACTATTGAGGATAACTGCTTTAATGAAAAAGTTTTTTAATACAAGTAATAAAAATTTTCTAATAAATATCGTATCTTTGTCCGGTATCTACTGCATTTTGAAAAGAAGTCAAGGTTAGTTTTATGTTATTTAACGATCTTTATTATTTTGGTAGTTTTAATATTAAAAATTAATATTATAGCTTATAATTAAAAAATTTAGATTAGTTTTTAGTATGACAATAGCAAATATATGTAAAAAAACGAGGTGTTTTTACTTATATCTTCTGTTTCTTTTTCAGGGATTGCTTTTCCATGATGTGGCGCAAGCAAATAAAGTTGATAGTTTAAAACAGGTGATAACTGTTCAAACCGGAGAAGAAAAACTGAATAGTTACCTGGCGCTTGTCTTGCAACTGACTTATACGCGCGAAGAAGGAAAATATCTTGCCTTGTATGAGCAGGAAGCAAGAAAACAGAATTATCCCCGTCATATCATGTATGCATTGGGAGCGCGGACACAATGCTTTATAAATCATTTCGAGCATGACTCGGCGCGTTATTTCGGAAAATTGGCAAGCGAATACGCGCTGGCAAACGACGACCTTAATTTTTATTTTACAGTGGAAAGTATTATTATACAATCGTATATGATGACGGGAAATTATGAAATGGCTTCGTTTCTTGCCAATAAACAATACAAAAAAGCGAAAGAACTCGGTAATTTTACGGGTGAAGCGGAAGCGCTCAATTCCATGGCCGTTGCCTGTATGGTTTCGGGACAATACAGGGAGGCTTTCGAATCTTTCGAGAGTGCTTTGAGTGTGTTAAAAAAAGCGTTTCCGGGAAAAGAATATTGCAACGAATATTTTCAAGATATAGCCAAGTATTTAATTGAAGCGGCATATAAAGCGAAAGATTTTAAATCTTCGTTACAATGGTGCGATTCACTGCGACAAATGATAGTGAAAAACGATGTATTGCATAAAGGTACAAACAAATATACGCCACCGGTCAATACGGGCATTCTGGAATGTTTTTATGCACGCAATTATTTACAAATTAGTATGTTAGATTCCGCTATGCTGCATTTGGACAAAGCGGAAACGATCCTTTGCGAGCAAGAAACAGCCTCAAAGGAAGATCTCGGGCAGTTTTATATTGTAACCACCGAGTATTATAACCGCATCCACCGGTACCGATTGGCATTGGAATACGCAGATAAGGCGATAGCTTCGCAACGAGTCGGCTACGTTTCGGATATGATTGAGAGTATGAAACTGAAAGCGAAAATATTGGCAAGGATGAACCATTTTGAAGAAGCCTTCCGGTTGAACGAAAAAATTACACATGTGAGCGATTCGCTGGCAATCGACCGTTTCGCCAAGCAAATGAACGACATGCGCATAATCCGCGAAGTCGATAAGCTTGAAACCCAAAATATGCTTCAAGCGAAACAAATAGAAATACAGCGAAACCGCTTGTATATGGTAACTATTATTATAATTTTGCTCTTGATGGCATTGGGGGCGATTTTCTATTTTTACAGCCAAAAAAAGGCTGCTTATCACGGTTTGTTTCGCCAAATCAAGGAGCAGGATAAGTTGTCGGATGAATTGGAACGAATGACAAAACTATACGAATCGGTAGAAGTGCTGCATGTAAAAACACCGTCTATAATATCTTTACAAAACGGTGATTACCAGCAGAGACAATTGGTCGCCCGCCTGAACGAATATCTTCTCTGCAATAAGAATTTTACAAAGTCCGATATAAATCATAATGAACTTGCTTCGGAACTGGCTACCAACAAAACTTACCTGTTTGAAGCGGTCAAAGCCGTTACAGGGAAAACGCCTGTAGAATATATCCATGCCATGCGCTTGGAAGAAGCTAAACGGATGCTGGAAACTTGTCCCGAATTTACGGTAGAAGCCATTGCAGGATATTGCGGGTTCAATTCGCGGAGTGTTTTTTATCGTCTTTTCAGGGAACGGTACAATTTTACTCCGGCAGAATACCGGAAAATAGCAAGGATGTAAGAGTTTTACATGGAATATTTGTAAAGTTTTGGCGGCAATTTTGCAGATTTTTATTTTTTAATATCGTTTTTGGAATAGTACGGACAAATTTCGGAATAGTACGGACATCTGTTCCCGCTTTTTGGGCAAACTTTATGGTGTTTTTTTACATATTTATTTTTTTATACTTTATATTCGATTTTTATGAAAAAAATTTCTCTCTTTTATTTAACAGCCTGTTTGTTCATCGGAACAATCAATTTACAGGCAGGTACGTATGCAGATTCAAATGAGCAATCCGCTAAAGCCGTATTCTATGATTTGGATATGAACTACGCTGCTGCTGTTTCACCCAACGGCAGATGGATTGTCGGCAGTACCAGCGTCCTCGATGGTATCGATTATATTAATTCCGGTTTTATTTTTGATATCCAAAGTGAAACGTTAACCGTGATACCTGAATCGGAAGATGCTAAAAATGTGAACGATAAAGGACAAGTTGTCGGCTTGTTCGTTGATCGCAACTATCCTCGCGACCTTTCGGTCGGCCGGAACGGATATTTGCTTAATAGTGGCGTCTATTGCGATGGAAAATGGTATAGTTTAGGTCTGGGGCGCTACAAGCCGCTATCAGATACAGATCCGACAAATGCTTCCGTCGGTTGGGCTATTGACGCCGCAGGAAATGTTTATGGGTCGAATTATATAGATGCCGGTCATGTGATCCCTTTTGCATGGAAATACAATACTGCTTTGGATAATTATACTACTGATACTTTGGCTTATACAACAACGTACAGTGGACGTATTCATCGCGTATCTTCCGATGGATCCCTTGCTGGCGGGTGGATAATAGAAAAGCAATTATCTCAATGGACGCCTGCATACTGGATTTCGCCGACTATATGTAAAACAATACCTTCCGATAGACCTACTTCGCAAGTTTCCGCTGTAAGCTCCAATGGAAAATACATCGCAGGCTCTCAATACAATCACGCATTTTTTTATGATGTGGAAAGCGATACGATAATTGTTCTCGAAACAGGAATTACTCCCGCGTCGATAACGGGTGTTTCCGATAATGGTTTAGCGGTCGGCCGCGCTTACAGAGGCGCAGTCCTTGAATTCGGAACAGAAGCATTTGTCTGGTCCAGGAAAACCGGCTTGATTTGGATGCGCGATTTCCTCGATAATTATTGTTCCGGTATCGAAATTCCGGATGATGATTTTTTCCGATTTCCAAGAAATGTATCTCCGGATATCCTGGATATGCCGACAGGAATTTCTGCCGATGGATTGACTATTGTCGGCTGGAGCGGTTATGGGAAGGGATCTCAAAGAGGCTGGATAATCAAACTTCCTGCGCTGGAGCTGGTTGAAAGCCCGCATAATCTAATTGCAACCGTTAAATTGGATGCGAATAAAAAAGTTGCACTCGCGTGGGAGGCGCCGACTGATTTTGGCGGACACTCGCTGGATTACTATAAGATTTATCGCAACGATGAATTTTTGGCAAAGATTCCTGTAACCGAAACAGCCTACGTCGACTCAACCGTTGCCGAAGGAAGTTATTATACTTATGCTGTTTCGGCGCTATTTGATTACAAAAACGAAGGACAATACATAGAAACGGGTGTCGCCAAAGCTGTGGAAGTGCTGATTGCAAATAGCGACTTACCTTATTTTGATATTTTTAATTACGGGACTTTTGATGGGTTTAAAAAGCATTTCTGGGATAGTCAATCCGACGCCAGCAATCAATGGATGGTATATGGCAATACAGGATATGATCTGGCAACTCCGGTCGCGCTGTTTTTAGGCGCGGGTAATCGTTCTGCCTATAATCTCTCGCTTACCAGCAAGCCGCTGGACGCTACGGAAAAAAACAAGGTGGTCTTGTCGTTTGTTTACAGAGTACTTACAGCGGAAGGGAATCCGCCTCTTGTCGGTATAAAGGACACGATAGCGATAGAAATTGGCATAGACGGCGTATGGACAAGGCTGAAACACATTCTTATCAACAACCGGTATAGTTGGACCCCCGAAACGGCAGATATTTCCGGTTTAGTCGCCGGTAAATTCTTTAATGTCCGCTTTCGATGTATTTCGGGAGATAACCGCAACGAATATAATTTTGTACTGGATCATGTAGGCGTTGCCCTGGAAAACACACCTGTTCCGACCGGCGTGAAAGCCGTGAAATATACCGATGAAAACAAAGTGCGCCTGTATTATAAGGATGCCAAAGGTTCTTACGGATTTTCGTATTTTAATGGAAGGCTGGTAAAAACAGCAGGTAACGGAGGTAAACCGTTTATTGCCGCCGAAAAACTTGAGCCGAAAGATCTCAAGCCAATGGCAGATAAATATTTGACTTCTATTACAGCATGTATTAATTCTGAATATCAGGGTGTTTCCGACAACACGCGACTGCGTTTGGCTGTCTTTGTAAATGGTCAACGAGTAGACAGTACTGCGATTGCTTCGTATATTGACAATGACTGGAATAATTTCAAACTGTCGAATCCTATCCGGATAATCGGTGACGAAACGCTGCATGCAGGAATTGAAGTGCTGGAACATCCGTCTGACGCTCTGCCGATGGAAATGGACGATTCCAATACTCCATCGCATGCCAATTCCAAACTTGTGAGTTATGATGGAGGTAAAACATGGAGTAACGTTGCAAATGAAAAAGTAGAAGGTATAAATGGCGCATGGGCTATTATAGCTAATTTCCGCGATGAAAATTATGCTCTGCCGGAAGATGATGAATTGATGGACCTTGCCTACAATATCTATCGCAACGGGACGCAGATCGCTACGCTGCGTTATGGACAGGTATTTGAAGATACCGGTTTTTCTTCTTCCGATTATTATCAGGTGGCGGAATACCGGTTGCTGGGAGGCTTGTCGGAACTGTCCGAACGAGTGTCAATCGATGTGATCACTTCGTTGAATGTTCCGCAAGTAGCGCAATTCGGCGTATATCCGAATCCTGCTCGCTCACATATATATGTTAATATTGATTTTGAAGAATTAACTGTTTACGATGCGCAAGGACAAATGATAGCGAAAACCAAAGAACGCAAAATCGACGTCAGAGGTTTCGCCGAAGGGCTGTACTTCATTGATGCTATTTTGAAAGACGGCAGTCGCGCCGTAGCGAAAGTGATGGTGGATAAAAATTAAATAACGTTTTGATATTGTTCATTTTTTTATGTTTGCGGCGAGATGACACTAAAATCTCGCCGCAATTTTTTCATTAACGGTTCAATCGCCCGCTTGTTTTTTTATGTGATTAATTAATTGTTGATATAATGGGTTTTTAGATAGGAGCAATTCGTTGCCGATTATATGTAATTGTTTTTTTGCACGCGTCAAAACAACATTTAGTTTCCGGTCAATTTGTTTTCCGTTTTCTTCCACCATGTTTGGTAAAGCCTGTAATTGATTATCTGTTTTTACGCAAAACGAATAAATAATTATATCGCGCTGGCTGCCTTGAAATCGTTCGACGGTATCGACTACAATGTTTGAAAAACAAGCTATACCGCTTTCTATCAATTTTTTGCGGATAAGAGCAATTTGGTTTCGATAAGGAGTGATGATTCCGATTGTATGTGGATTGAACATATCCCCGCAAGTTAAACAGTTTTGATATAATTCCATGCAAATTTCAACTGCTTTTTTTGCCTCATTACTGTTGGCTTTATCTGGAAAATCTTTATCTGAAGGATTTACGGGATAAAAAATTAATCGCTTGCGATGCGTCCATATTTCCATTTGATGAGGTAATCCGGCGTTTTCCAGACGACCTTCATAAAAATATTCCGAAGGAAAAGCCGAAATATCAGGATGCATTCGTCCCTGCTTTGAAAGAGTGCGAATATTTTCGATCAATCCTTCCTCTTTGTATTTTCGATACAATCGTTCGAAAAGTGAATCTCTCAGATCTGTTAATCCGGTTTGATTCAAAACGGGTTCGTGTACTTTGCTTTCTTCTTTGGTTTGCAAAACGATGGCGGGTAATTGTTTTTGGTCTCCGATCAAAATAAATCGTTTCACGGCATTTTCTCCGGAACGGTTTTTAGCGCAAAAAACACCCAAGAGATGCGGTTCTAACAATTGAGTAGCTTCATCTATAATAGCCAGGTCGAAGCATTTGATCTGAAAAAGTTCCGGTTTGTTCCAAACGGAAGCAACGGTTCCGACAAAAATTCGGCAGCGGCAGATTACTTCCAATACCTCGCTTCGTTTCGTGCAGTGCGCCAGCTGTTTCTCTAATAAAAAAGAACGAAACTCCGGATCGCAATTCAATTCGTTGCCTATCCGGATAAATGGGAGCGATCGGTTGATGCCGGTTAATGCTTTACAAATTTCATCGACTGCCCGGTTGGTATACGATAATAAAAGAATATGGGAATTATTCTTTGTAATTTCGGTTTCTACCATTTGTTTCAAGGCGATAGAAGTTTTGCCGGTTCCCGGAGGCCCTACCAAAAGAAAAATCTCGTCCATGCTTTTTTCCTTTGATGAAGGGGGGAGCGTCAACAGATCTTTCCGGTCTTGATTGGCATGAATAAAACTCGTTAATGCCCTGAACATTCCGGTGTAAGCTGTATCGATATAATCATGCTCAACGGCATAAAAGGAATTTTCGTTCCACACAAACGGATTTTTCTGACGGTAACGCAGCCGTATAGTTATTTGGTTTGATTCTAACGATTCGACAGATCCTTTGAAAACTTGGTGATTATTGACCGTATCGGCTGCTGTGTTTCGTTCATACAAAACGACCGTATCGCCCTGTCGAAAATTAGGTAAATATAAATCAGGGTATTCCGGTATATTCAATTTAATTGTGTGAGATTTTGAAGCAGCCTGGTTATCAATTATTTTTAAATCAAACAAGAGTTCTCCAGCTATTAATTTATCTTCAGTGGAAGCGTTCCACAAAACGGATGCTTTTTTCACGCCTTCATATTCCCGTTCGCCTGCTTTGGAAAGCCACAGTTCTTTTAAAACAAAAATGTAAATTCTTAAAAAATAAGTTTTTTCATGTTCTTTCAATTGTGCGAGCCGGATACTTAGGTCGTTAATACCCGGCGTTAAATAGTTGTCGAAAAAACGGCCTGAAAGTTGTTTGAGATTCAGGTTTTGTGAATGAATGTTGCTCAACATCAGGGAGCAGGCATGTATGTCGTTTGCTTTTTGCAAGGCATATTCCCATGCCACAATTTGGTTTCGCAGAGAAAGGGCTTCCTGTAAACTCTTCTGCGAATGTCGTTCTTTACTCAAAACCGGATATTTGGAATAGAGAAGATAAGAATGAACGGCGTCGGCTTCCAAATTGAGATTAAATTCGAGAACAGCCAAATACAGAATCATTTGAACGTAATGATTTTCAGCCGACCGGATAAAAGCGCCGCCCGTGTAAAAATCTTCAACTGCTTTTCCCGATTTTAGTTCAATAAATGCCGAATGATCACACAGCATAATATCCAAACGTCCTTGCAAACCCAAAGCGCTGGAAATAAAGGAAGGTTCCAAGATCACTTTTTCTTTATCGATACCAACTTTTGGGAATTTTTTTTTTACAGTATAACCGATATGATTGAAATGTTTTTTACAGTTAGCAAAAAAAACATTTTCTATTTTCTGATTTTTCAAATCTTCACATGTAGCTAGCTCAAAGGCGTATGTTTGAAATAATTTTTTTAATGAAGATAAATAATTTACAGGAAGATTTTCATCTTCATAAACAAATTCATCAATAAAAAAATTGGCCGTGTTACCCAGCAACAAGGCCGCAGAGTTTTCTTTAGGCTGCAAGCGCGAAAGCGTATAATTCAGCGGATGATTGCCGTACGGACGGAAACATTCGGATAGCGAGCTGATGTCGATTAAATAATCCGGTTCAAAAATGATAAATTCAGCTTCTATATTATTAGAATCCAGTAATTTTACATTTAAAAGATTAAATATATTTCCCTCTTGAAGCATGGAGCACAAAAGGGACAACTCTTTTTTCTGATAGTCATTGCAATTCAATAAAACAGGTTTGTTATCAAGCGTTTTGGCTATTAATATTGCATCTTTCATTTGCAGGTAAATTACTCGAAGCAGTTTTAATTTTTCCATAATGAAAATTTAGATAAAATGAAATATTAAAAAAGAGTATCCGGAAAAATAATGCACAATTACTTTTCGGACACCCTTTTTTGAGAAAATAATTATAATTCAGGACCCGAAGGAATCAAATCTTTTCCTTCCGGTAGATACTGCTCAAAGTTCTTAACATATTTAGCCGCCAACGATTTAGCTTTTTCTTCCCATTCGCTTACATTGGAATAGGTGTCGCGCGGGTCGAGAATACCTTCCGATACATTGTTCAGCTTTTTCGGCGCATAAAGGTTCAAAACCGGAATATGTACTTTTTCGGCTTTTTCAATCGAACCGTCAATGATGGCGTCGATAATCGCGCGGGTATCCTTGATGGAAATCCGTTTGCCGGTACCGTTCCA
>JAIRPX010000157.1 GCA_031256775.1 Dysgonamonadaceae bacterium | reverse complement strand
TCTCCTATTGGATTTTCGTTATCATACACGGTGTGGGCAAAAGAAATCGGGACTTCTTCATTCTTCAAGTTTTTTATCTGAATATCGGCAAATCGCAGGAAGTCAAGCGCCTTTTCTCTGTTTTCGCTTTTTTGCAATTCTTTTTTTGTTAAATATGACATACTCCTTAAACTGGTTGTCACCCTGATTGCGTGAAAATAATGAATTATCTTTGTCGAAACTTCACCATTATTCTGGGCGCAGACCGAAAGAAGGCTGGAGTTATTGCGAACCGCCTGCTTTGCCCTGCCGCCTTCTTTGAAATACGCTGTCATGGTTATTTCCTGCTCGTCACGCTGAAACAGATTTACTTCCCGTACATTATAAACGGCAAACAAGTGTTCCTCAATAACCTTTTTACCATTTACCGAAAATCCATAGCGATATTTGGTATTCCGCCCCTCATTGGACGGAAGATAAAAAGTCAACTCAAAAGTAGAAGGCTTATCCTCGGTTTGTTTGGAAAACAGGAAGGGCTTTACCCCGGTTGGATCGCCAGCCTGTCCCCGTGGCCCGGAATCGGCGGCAAAATACAGGAAAAAGCCAAGGGCCTTGAAAAAATTAGTCTTGCCGCTTGCGTTTGCCCCATAGACGAGAGCGGAACGGAGCAGGCGCACGTTTTCTCTGGCTTCAAAGGTGTTTTCCACCAAAAATTCCTTGTCTTTGGCCGCAGACAACGAAAAAGTCTGTTTCTCTTTGAAAGAACGAAAGTTCTCTATAGTGAACTCGGCTATCATGGGTCAGTTGGCTCCTGGCTAAGAGTATAGTATAATGTTGGCAGGGTGGTCAAGATAAATGAGAAATTTACGGATTTTTCACAAAATATTACGTCAAAATTATGATTGGTTTGGAGGAAGAGCCCCGGAGAATCTCCAAATTGCCGCTGCACCGGGTAAAACGAACTATAGCCGGTGACTTGCAAATATCGAAACGGTTTTATATAATGTTATAGTTATGCGTATAGCTCAGGCTCAGGTGGCAGTTATTTTCAGCCAGGACAATGATATAATCCTGACTTTGGGTTCAAGCCTAAAAAAAATGCAGGAGCAATATCAGGGGAATGTACAGGTACTCAATAACATTCCCGAATTTGTGCCGCCAGATGTCCCCAGGATGGTCTTTAATTGCGCAAATTTTGTGGTTAATGTAGCTCTAATGCGTATTGATATTATGATAAATCCACCACACCATATCTGTTCTGACGCAACGAAAGTATTTGAATATTTAGACAGCCTCATTTCAAGTCTTAACGATCTTCTTATTAAAAGAAATGTACAATATGAATGGACTGGGCTTGTTTTAACTTTTGAATTCCCCAAAGACGAAAAACGCAATATTCGTTCGCTTGAATACTTCGGCCCTATCTTTGACAAACTTATAAATATTAAACGCCATAATAAAAGAATGGCCTCTTTTTCCTTTCAATATGGCTTTGATGAATCTCCCTTTTTTGTTAATTATAGTATTAATGGGTACGAAAAATTTAATGTGACTTTTCCGAATATTTTTCACACAGCCCAGACCTTGCCTGCCGTAGCCCAAGAGATTACAGAGGCTGGGATTGCAATCACTTTAGATGTTAATAATAGATTACAAGAGCAGAAAGTAACCTTTAAGGAAGACTTTACTTCAATTTCATCGAAAGTTATGTCTTTATATAAAACGCTTTTGAATGATACCGGATTAAGAGATTTCGTTTAGGAGAAATATATGTTTATACCAGCATATCCTATGCCACAGACAGCAGTAACGATCAATCATGTTATTCAGCCTCCAAAAACAATGTCATATTCAACAAATGCCGTGTATGATATTCCCTGGTTGTATCAAGATATACCGGGAGAGAGTTTGTGCGCTCTTATAGAAGGTAATGTATTCACGATTCTTAATCGCGCTGGTTTGTTGGCAAGTCGAAGCCAAAACAACTCGTTTGATCCGGTATATTTATGCGATCTGCGGCCGGATGCTGTAAATCAACATGATTTTAATAAAATCAGGCTTTTTGCTTCTCAAATAGTTGACAAATCAGATGAAATTTTTTTTAACGATGGGATGGACGATTAATGTATCTCCCAAATGATGAATTGGAAAGAGATGTTCTCAGGCAAGGCGATATTATCAATGATGTCTTTTTTCTTGGTGCATTGAACATAGAATGTATACAATCTATCCAAACATCTAATACAAAATTCCAGTCATGGATTTATAATGATAAACTCACTTGTGGTCAAGCAATAATTTTATCTCATTCGTGCGAAATAGATAAATCAAATGGCGTAAAATTGACAAGCTTAGTCATGGCTCCAATACGTGACCTTGATTCAGCAACAAAAAAAGAAAAACGTGATGAACTGATAGCAAGTAATATTATAAAATTTCCGAGTAGTACCAGTTATCTGAAATACTTCTATTTAGAACCCAATGAGAAACTGGCGTTTTCCAATGGCGCAATTGTTGATTTTTCCAAATGTTTCAGCTTGAAAAAACAAGCTTATGAATTCTTGTTGAAAAACAAAGTTTTACAACTGAGGAACGACATATCTGATAGTATGGCATTTAAGTTATCACTCTATTATTACAGGACCGCTGTCGCAACATAAGTTTCTAATAGTATATCTTAAATATTTTCCCATCACTCTCCCTCCCTGTCCCACGCCTCAATACCCTGCGGCCCGAAAAGTGGCTTGTTTAACCCCCGCTGTAGTTCATCAAGGCTTATATTATCAGAGAACCGCACAAGCCATGCGCCTTCATTTTTTCCATTGACTATTTCAACCGTAACAGGATACCGCGAAGAAAACAAGCAGACACGATCGGACTTGCGCGGTAAGTCTGCGGCATCACTTTCTTTGACATTTTCAAAGCTGTTTTCATAACCGGCTTTTTCAATGAGTGTTCGCTCCAGGGATTTCATGGTAGGCATAATATCATAAACGGGATAAATTTTCAATAAGAACTATGGTTATCAAGAAAACCTCACAACAGAAATATAAAAGGTGAAGAAATTCAGTAGTAAAAAAATTATTTCGATTTTTTGTATATTAATATATATTCATAATTCATTGAATTCACTGGTTTTTGATATACATTAGAAGTAATTTTTGGCGTTCGTTTTCTAGGAATTGCCCTCATCGCCGTAGTAATATTTTTAAATCCATATCTTTTTAGATATTTTTTTGTTATTGAAACTAAATCTATTTCAACTCTATCAACGGTTCTGTTTCCCAGCGTCAGTACAATATACTTTTTCGTTATCCTGCAAAGTGCTCGGATAAAATAAAAATAATCAGTAAAAAATCTTATAATTTTCCTATGCTTTGATATGGATATTTTATCTAAATATTCTCTTAATAAGTTATTCTCATATTTATCTAACGAGAGTGCCCTGTCTTTCCCACCCATACTATTATTGTCAATTTTTGAATAATTATCCAATTCCCAACCTTCTAATTCGAGATCGTATGCTGGGATTGTATATAGAGAAAGCATGGAAAATTGCCCATATGGAACCGTCGTTGCATTCTCTCCATATGGTGGAGATGTAATTGATACATCATATAAATCATCATCAAAGTAATCAATAATATCAAGAATGTCATTTTTATAAAGAACAAAATTATTTGACTTGTGAAAAAATTTATCATAATGCCTTCTTGAAGACGTTAAAAAATCATCAATGACCCTATTTTGAATATTGTTTATTGAGTCTGAAACTTTGATATGTAATTTATATGTTGAACTTCTCGTGTTACTATTGAATCTTATTACATTATTTAGCATATACCAAAAAAACAATCTATTTTGATTGTTATCTATTTTCATAATAGCGGTACGTAATAAAGCCAGTGAATCAATAATATCATTTCTTAGCCATTTATTAATATTGGGAAAACTGTATTCATATATTTCATCATAATTATTGAGATAATATTCAACGGCATCAACATCACGGCTTACACATTTATTAACTCCCTGAAGTTTAACTCTTGTAATTAGATTCGCGAGAGGATTAATATCACAGCCGGCTACATGTATATCTGGTTTTAATTCTATCGCTTCATATAAAGCGGTACCAGAACCATGAAATGGGTCAAATATAGAAACAACCTCATCCTGCTTGATAATATCACTCAATATACTTTTTTGAATAGGAGCAACCATAACGGCAGGATATAATGTTGTACCGTGAATATCATCTTGTTTCCTGTAATCCTTATATTCAATATTGTTTAACATATAATTTCACCCAATTTTACTGTTAAACAACATTTCATTCGTAATGACCGCAAAGAAAGATGCATATTTAGCAATATATCTAATATCATCTTCCATTGTCAGCTCCGTAGTCTGATGAACAGCTATATGCGATTTCTTTATTGCACTGGAGAAATCGGATTCTATTAAAATATTATTAAGCGTATGGTAATTTATACCAGTAGAAACGGCTATAGCGGAAACAAACTGAGAATTAGACTTAATGTGATTTATTATCTTTATAACCTTTTTCTCAAAATCATTGCCTAAATTGAGAAAAATATTAGAATGCTTTTTCGCAGTGGCGATTGCGTTTACACTGATTTCAAATATAATTCTTAATGAACACGAAATAACACCTTTATAATTTTTTATATTTAAATTATTTATTTCATTAATTAGATCGCCAAGAGTAGAATTATATTTTATTATATAATTTTCTTTTGCGGGAATGGCAATAAGTTTGTTTTGTCTTCTATTTGACGTAATAACAGAAATAGACTCTTTAAAGACAAGTTTAAGAGAATTTATCGCAGGACCAGTTGTTTCATCTTTATATACATATTCGACTATTTTTATGCAAGGTTTTTTAATGCTAGATAAAATATTGCTCTTAACTTTTTTCTTATTAATTTCTATATCTAATTGATTTTTGTCTATCTGCCGGCCCTGACTATCATATATGGATGCTATATAATCTAATAGATTTAATTGACTTGAAGGAATGGTAATTTCTATTTCACTCTGACAATTCAAATTTATCTTAGCGGGAATATCATTCTTTTGATTATTTGATCTGGTCTTGTTTTTCGTATCCCTCGCGGAATAAGGCGTATTTATTACATTCTCTTTCTTGAGTAAAACACTTTTCCCAAATAATGAGTATAGAACTCCATCGTTCTTGATTTTGATTTTTACTAAATTTCTAAATGCAAAATCTTCTCGTATCAATTTTTTAAATTCCCTTTTATCAGTAATATTATAATATTCCAGAGGTATCGCTTGAGTCCAAAGTATATCAAAATCCATTAAATGTTTTTTCTTTTCTCCGCCGATTTCTTGTATAAATCTATTTATTTTCTTTAAGAATTCAACTATCGAATCTGTTACTTCATTCTGAAGAAATTGACTCCTGTCAGAATTAAAATCAATTGACTGATTTTCACTGTTTATATTTATATATCCTATCATTTGGTTCAATACCAAATCTGTCTTAATGTTTTTCATTATATTTGGATCAAATAAATCGTAATTATTGAAAAGATTTGAGTTGTAATAAATAAGCGGCGTAAGGTCGTCTTTGTGATTAACAAATAGTTTGTCAATTTTTTCTTTGCCATGAGGTTTTAACTGAAAAATCAAAATGTCAATATCCAATTTGAAATTAGCAGAATCAAATGAAAATATTTCACCCATTATCTTATGACCGTTATAATAGAATATTATATTCTGATCATCGCTATTGTAAATTACATGATATAATTGATATTTTTTTTCATTCTCTAAAAACGGCTTTAATTCTTTACTTGAATAAGACGAATCGTCTATTTTCAAGTTTATTGTAAAATCATTATCATTGAAAGAATGAAGTATTTTTTTATAATTTTTTTCATCTGCTAAATAATCCTTTAAAATTCTTGAGGTATAATCATCAAGGTTTATTGTTATTTCTGTTCCTTTACCAATGTCTTTGTTTTCAATCAGTTCGATTTCGCACTGGGAAATATCATCCATTGCTATTAGCTTGGAAAAATCCACCGAAAAACTATATCCTTTGTCTTTTTTCGTCTTCCATTCAACATTTTTTCCAAATTTAAAAACTGATAAAAATCCTAAGCCTTTTGACCCTTGGGTTATCCTGTTAAATTCATTCTTTTTACCATGTATTTTTGTGCTTTTTGAAATATGAAAAAGAGTGTCAATATCATCTTTGTTCATCCCTGAACCGTCATCTTTGATGATGAATAATTTCCTGTTAGTATCAATTGTTATGGAGACAAGCGATGACCCAGCATCATAAGAATTTTTGATCAATTCATTTAACGCGATAATATTAGTTGGTATTTTTTCAGAGAGTTCGCTGAGTATATTACCACTTACTTTAATTTTCGAGTTGACCATTTTATTTCCCATAAATATTACGAATCATAATATCTCTTTATCTCTTATCGGCACAATTCCTGTCATCCTTTAGTGTTTTTTCCCTATCCCACGCCTCAAGCACAAGCCGGCGGGTGCGGTATTCGCCGTATTCAGCGGTTTCCTTGTCCTTGAGGACGCGGAAGGTCTCCGAAGGGTAGTCTACGCCCATAAGGTCCGCCGGGTCAAGGATGTAGCGGAGGTCGTCCCGGTCAAGGCCGTAGAGCCGGGCGTAGCGGGCGTCGAGTTCGGCGCGGAGCAGGGCGCGGCGATCCGGGTCGAAGGCAAAGGGTGGGAGGACGGCTGACAGCGGGCTGTTTTGCGGTTTAGCGTTAGGCGGCAGATGGGCGGTGTTGTATTGGGTGAATTCTTTGAAAGCGGTTGCCTCTGCGCCGTGGCGTTGTTCCAGAAAAAGCCGCCGCATATTTGCGTTCGCGGAATCCCAGAGGTCTTCCGCAAAGGGAAGCAAATCAACGGCGGTATAGGTAAGCTCAAGCACACGGGGAACGATGAAGTCAATGTCGGCCTGGGTATAGGCTGATGGGGGGATGACGGGGAATTGCATAATATAAAAAAAGTTCAAGT
>JAIRPX010000341.1 GCA_031256775.1 Dysgonamonadaceae bacterium | reverse complement strand
TTTCAGCCCTTTTTATGTCTTTTTCCCATAGTCAAAAATAAAAGAAAACCTCGTTTATATTGCTGTTAATGAGAATTTTGTACTGTTTTTGTCCCGCTTTGCCTGCATACGCGGTTTTTTTGTTTTTGCCCTTTCCGTACATTCTTCTTTTGTTTTCAATTTGAGTGCAAAGCCACATAGCATTTTCGAGAAATATTGCATATTTTTCAAAAATCGGCAAAATAAGTCTCAACATGGCTATTATTCAATATTTTTCACATCTTAATTCCCTCTTTGCTCGATTTCTGCCTTACCTTAATTCCTGTGCGGGGTTGAAACACCCAGTATTTCTCTGAACCACTCCAGAATGTTAACTCCATTTAGATTCAGGCGTAAACGATTCAGTCTGCCTGGCTCATTGTCAATCTTAATTTTAACATCAATTGCCGTAGATTTCTGCTTATATTCTGACGAAAAGAAAGAAAAGGATTTTTGTTGTCAGCATTTTACCTGCAAGCAGGGATTTGACGGATTCAACGGCAAATCCTATCTTTTTGCAAAAGTCGGCTATTTTCAACTGTTCCTTCATCATCGGGAACAAGTCGTATATGAGGCTCAGTTCTTCCTGCGCCCTCTACGGCTTATAATCCCGAAAGAATTTGCATCGTTGCAAATCGTCCATGTTGAAAACATAAAGCTTTTGCATCGTTGCAAATCATTCCTGTTCAAAACATGAAGCTTTTGCATCGTTGCAAATCGTCCATGTTGAAAACATGAAGCTTTTGCATCGTTACAAATCATTCCTGTTCAAAACATGAAGCTTTTGCATCATTGCAAATCGTCCATGTTGAAAACATAAAGCTTTTGCATCGTTGCAAATCATTCCTGTTCAAAACATGAAGCTTTTGTATCATTGCAAATCGTCCATGTTGAAAACATAAAGCCTTTGCATCGTTATAAATTGCTCCTGTTCAAAACATGAAGCTTTTGCATCATTGCAAATTGCTCCCGCTCATTTGCGAAATAAAATTCATGCGTATATTTATGTCATGTCACAATGTCATGATTGAATCCATGATAGTTTTGTCTCCTGCAAATTGATGGAGGCTTTTTCATAATATTAAAAAAGCGATAAACGGATAAATCCGTAAAATCAAGTCTTAAAAAACAGGAATGTCGTCAGACATAAAACACAAAAGATGCTCAAATCCAGGTTGCAAACAATAATAATAAAGAAAGAACGTTTAATTCGCATAAAAGAAAATACGACAATGAATAATATTTATGACGCCCGCCAACACTTAAAATATGTGTTCATCATATCAGCAATTTTGATTGCCATTGCCTCCCTTGTAACTTCTAATTCATTAATAGAAAAGCTTGCTGATGAAGAGCGTGAAAAAGTTAAGATATGGGCTGGTGCAGCCCAAGCATTAATAAAATCAGACGATCCAGAAATCATAAAATTATCGCTAAATATACTTGAATCAAACACAACTATTCCTGCATTATTATGCGATGAAAATAACCAGATAGTTTATCAAAAAAACATGACGCTACCAGAGAAAAATTCGGAATCTTTCTTAAGCAATAAAATAGAAGAATTAACAAAGAAAAATAAGTCTATTTCAATAGAATTAGAGGACGGAACAAACCAATATATCTACTATGATGATTCAATATTTCTGAAGCACTTGATTATTTTCCCATACATCCAATTATCCGTAGTTTTTGTCTTTATATTAATCGCCTTTTTCGCGCTGGACAGCACAAAAAAGGCAGAACAGAACAAAGTATGGGTCGGACTTTCAAAAGAAACCGCTCATCAGCTTGGTACTCCGATTTCTTCATTAATAGCCTGGGTAGAATATCTCCGCTTAAAAAATAACATTGATGAACACTTATTAAGCGAGATGGCAAAAGACGTGAAACGATTGGAAATAATCGCCGAGCGTTTTTCTAAAATCGGTTCAAATCCAGAACCTTTGCCTGTCTGCATAAACGATTCAATACGCCTTGCAATAGAATATGTGGGCGCCCGCATATCTCCTAAAGTAAAAATATCCATAGAACTTCCTGATGAGCCTGTTTTTGTGCAAATAAACGACTCTCTTTTTGCTTGGGTCATCGAAAATCTGGTAAAAAATGCCGTTGATGCAATGGAAGGTCAAGGTCAGCTAAATATAAAACTCGGCTTAACAAGAAAAAACGCCTGCATAGATGTTTCCGACACGGGAAAAGGCCTATCTAAATCTAAATTCAAAACAATATTCAGTCCTGGATATACCACAAAAGCTCGCGGATGGGGACTAGGTTTGTCATTAGTTAAACGTATAATCGAATCATATCATGGAGGAAAAATATTTGTCAAATGTTCCGAAATTGGTCGTGGAACAACTTTCAGAATCGAACTACGCAAGAGCAGAAAGTAAATCGGAAACCTTCTTTTTAAGAACCGGATGCACAACATCAGGAGCAATTTCGCTTAAAGGCACAAGCACAAACTTACGCTTCCACATCAGCGGATGAGGGATAACCAATGCCGGTGTATCTAAAATTATGTTTCCAAAAAATATTATATCAATATCAATAATGCGATCCTCATATGTTTCTTTTGAAATTCGATGCTTTCTGCCTATTTCTGTCTCTATTTGCTTGGCCACGTCCAACAATTTGCTAGGTGATAAATTAGTTTCAATACAAATGGCAATATTCAAGAAAGAGTTACATGAAAAATATCCCCATGGAGGATTCTCATACAAGTTAGAAATTGCTGAAATTTTGCCGGCAACTGTATTCAGCTTGTCAATTGCTGAATAAATATTCTCTTCTCGATTCCCCAAATTACTTCCCATACTTAAATATACAACGTCCATTAATTTTATAAAAAAGAATAATTCAACATGGACAAAAATAAACCTCCGCAAATAGAAACAATTTATCGCGGAGGTCTTTCGTTTTCATGAAATATTTTTCAGTTTTTCTCATAAGTAAGAGATTTATAAGCACGGAACTATCCGCGTTTAGCGAGGTTCTTAAATTATCAACATGCCGTCTCCATATGCTCCAAAGCGATATTTCTCTTCCACGGCAATTTTATAAGCATTCATGATTAAATCATACCCTCCGAAAGAGGCTGTCATCATTAATAAAGTTGACAATGGCATGTGAAAATTAGTAACCATGCTTGTTGCCACTTTAAATTCGTATGGGGGGAAGATAAATTTGTTTGTCCAACCTTCAAATTCTTTCAGGCGGCCGTCCGTACTAACTGCAGTTTCAATTGCACGCATAACGGAAGTTCCAACAGCGCAAATATTTTTACCGTTATTTTTTCCATCATTTACGATATGCACAACATCGCGATCAACAAACAATTGTTCGGAATCCATCTTATGTTTTGTCAGATCCTCTACATCAATATCCCTATAATTACCCAACCCGGAATGAACGGTCAAAAAGCCAAATCGACAATCTTTTATTTCCAATCGTTTCATCAGTTCCCGACTGAAATGAAAGCCAGCAGCTGGTGCGACAACTGCACCTTCAACTTTTGCAAATATTGTTTGGTATCTTTCTTCATCTTCAGACTCTACTTCACGTTCAATGTACTTTGGGAGAGGTGTTTCTCCGAGACTATATATTATTTTCTTAAACTTCTCATGAGGGCCGTCATAAAGAAACCGCAAAGTGCGTCCTCTCGATGTTGTATTATCAATAACTTCTGCAACCAGCGAATCATCATCGCCGAAGTATAGTTTGTTCCCTATGCGTATTTTGCGAGCAGGATCTACTAAAACATCCCAGAGGCGCAGGTCTGGATTGAGTTCGCGTAAGAGAAAAACTTCTATCCGTGCCCCAGTCTTTTCCTTATTTCCATATAATCTAGCGGGGAAAACTTTTGTATTATTAAAGATAAAGACATCACCTGTGGAAAAATATTGCAAAATGTCTTTGAATGTTTTATGTTCTATTTCAGCACTCTTCCGGTTAATAACCATCATTCGTGATTCGTCTCTGTTAGGAGTCGGATGTGAAGCGATTAGTTCTGCCGGCAAAGTGAATTTAAATTTTGAAAGTTTCATATTAATCACAATTTTATTTTGTCTAAAAAAGAATCTATTTCTTCTGCTTGCATACACATATTTAATGTAACGTTACCAATTCGGGTGCGTTCTAAAGCGACGAGGTGTGCTCCTGACTGCAATGCTTCTCCTATGTCTCTTGCCAATGCACGTATATATGTTCCTTTACTGCATATCACTCTGATTTTTATAAGCGGAAGAGAATAATCCAACAATTCAAGTTCGTCGATGACTAGTGTCTTAGTTGGAAGGTCTATGTTGCGTCCTTTTCTTGCATATTTATAAGCTCTCCTTCCGTTTACTTTTACGGCAGAGAAAATTGGGGGGACTTGCTGAATTGTTCCGATAAATTTTTTCAGAGTTTCTTCTGTTAATTCTTTTGTAATATGAGCGGTAGGATATACTGCATCTATTTCTTTTTCCAAGTCGAATGATGGGGTTGTTTCACCGAGCTTCAGGGTCGCAATATATTCTTTTGTTTGGTATTGAAATTCTTCGATCCTTTTTGTGGCTGCACCTGTGCATATAATCATAACGCCTGTTGCCAAAGGATCTAGAGTCCCAGCATGTCCGACTTTTATTTTCTTTACATTTAGTTTGCGAGATAGCTTGTAACGAAATCTATTCACTAAATCAAAAGATGTCCATTTAATAGGTTTATTCAAATAAATAACCTCTCCTGCAAAAAAATCCATTATTCAACGATCTGCAAATTATATCCAAGCAAGAGTAATAATATAATCAAGCTGCCGACTATTATTCTGTATAATCCAAAGGCTTTAAATCCGTATCTGGTTACATATCCGATAAAGAACCGTATTGCCGCTAAGGCTACAATGAACGCGATTATATTGCCTATGATTAATATTGAAAGATTGTCAGCCAATATTTGCAATCCGTTGCCTTCAGACTTAAACAATAATTCATATACTTTCCATGCTGAAGCGGCAAACATGGTTGGAACGGCCAAGAAGAAAGAAAATTCGGCTGCGGTCTGGCGCGTAAGATTTTGTGCCATTCCTCCGACTATTGTTGCCATAGAGCGAGATACACCAGGAATCATTGCTATACATTGGAACAAGCCGATGTATAGCGCTTTCTTTTCGGTTATCTTCTGTGATTCTGTTGCAGGATTGTCAAATAATTTATCAACATACAGCATGAATACGCCGCCGAGAATGAGCATCGCCGCCACAACCCATACGTTTTCCAGAAGAGCATCAATGGTTTCGCTGAATAAAAAACCGATTACTGCTGCAGGAAGAAAGGCTATCAGCAATTTCCAGTAAAAGTCCCAGCTCCTAAAAAAGTTTTTCCAGTATAAAATGACGACAGACAATATCGCGCCAAATTGAATAATAACTGTAAAAGCTTTAACCAATTCAGTACTTTCAATGCCCATCAGATTTTGAGCGATTATCATATGCCCTGTCGAGGATACTGGCAAAAACTCAGTTAAGCCTTCTACTATTGCAAGTATAATTGTCTCTACGATATTCATTCCTTTTGAATCTTTTTATTCTTCGGATTTATTCCCTTTTCTATTCCAAAGAATACCGACAATCATTAGCGAAAAACCTATCATAGTTATAACAGGAGCGACTACAATCCGGCGCGTACTGAATATTTCAGGCTTAAACGTGATGTCGTCTTGAGGTGCTCCGCCCCCGCTCATTAATGCAAAACCTATAATAATGATGAGTATCGAAACTCCTATTATTATATAATTCCATATACTAAATGCAAAATCTTTATTATTCATTATTTTTATATATAATACATTTTATCTACTTCCATTCTCAAATACTTACTAACTGCCAATATCGTAGCGGTAACCGATAATAATATGCCAAGAATAAATACGGATACAAATATTCCTAAAAGCGTTGTTATATTCAACATCTTTACAAAATCAGTCAATTCGCCTTGTATATAATATAATGCACTGATAAGCATTAATATCGCCAGAACAGAGGCAAATATCCCACTTACTATGTTATAATTAATAAATGGACGCATAATAAATCCAGCCGTCGCCCCGACTAATTGCATCGTGTGAATAAGGAAACGCCGCGAATATATTAACAACCGAATTGTATTGCTGATTAGCACAAATGATATAGCCATCAGCATCAATGCTAACGTTAATAACACGACGCCAAGTTGCTTCATATTGTCATTTACTATCTGCATCATATCCTTACGATAAAGTATTTCCGATACCGAGGCATAGCCTTGCAATTTGCGCTCGACAATCAGCAGGCTGTCCGGATTGGCATATTCAGGTTGGAGCTTAACTTCGATGGACGCTTGGAACGGATTAAAGCCGAGGAATAATTCCGGTTCTTCACCCAATTCTTCTTTCATCTCTCTCGCAATTTGCTCCTTGGGTATATATTCGGTTTCGCGAATAAATGGCAGTTTTTTCAGGTTGGCTTGAATCTTCTTAATTTCTGCTTCACGCATGTCATCTTTCAGCAAGACGGAAAACGTGATGTTTTCCTTTACGTAGTCAGATAACTGGTTGCCTATAATTGCCATAAGGAATATCAATCCTAACAGAAAAAGGACTAACGCTATGCTTATAACAGAAGTGAGACGGGAATTAAAGAATGATATTGCCTTGACTTTCTTTTTTGCCATTATCTGATATTTTTGCAGGGATTAAAAAAATGGGGAAGCTTGTTCCTGATTGCTTCCCCAAAGCTTTGCAAATAAACGGATAAATCACTAAACATCCAAACCTCAAGCCGTTATTTATTCTTAAAACAAGCAGACTATTCGCCTTTTTTATTTCCGAATTGCTGCTATGCCGGGTAAAATCTTTCCTTCTATTGCTTCCAGTAATGCGCCACCGCCAGTGGATACATAGGATACTGATTCCGACAAACCGAATTTGTTGATGCAGGCCACCGAATCTCCTCCGCCAATCAATGAGTAGGCTCCGTTTTTCGTGGCAGCGGCTATGGCTTCCGCTACGGCTAATGAACCGTGCGAAAAGTTTTCAAATTCAAATACGCCTGTCGGGCCGTTCCACAGTATCGTTTTGGACTGCTTAATAACGTCGGCATAGAGTTTTTCCGTTTCTGGGCCGATGTCCAAACCTTCCCATCCGTCGGGAATTTCGCCTGCCGGACTAAATGCTGTATTAGCGTCATTGTCAAACTTGTCGGCTATCTTGGCATCTACGGCAAGGATCAGGTTTACGCCTTTGTCTTTTGCACGCTGGATAAGTTCGAGCGCCAAATCCTGCTTGTCGTCCTCGCAGATGGAATTTCCTATTTTCCCGCCCTGAGCCTTGGAGAACGTATAGGTCATGCCGCCGGTAATAATGAGGTTGTCAACCTTGCCCAGCAGATTCTCAATAATATCTATCTTGGAAGACACTTTTGAACCGCCCATTATAGCAGTGAACGGGCGAGCAATATCGTTCATGATTTTCTCAACCGCATTAACTTCCTTCTCCATCAGAAAGCCAAACATCTTGTCTTTTTCCTCAAAATATTCTGCAATAAGCGCCGTCGAAGCGTGAGCGCGATGCGCGGTTCCGAATGCGTCATTTACATAAGCATCTGCGTAGGAAGCCAGTTTTTTGGTAAATTCCTTCTGGCTTGATTTGACGGCTTTCTTGGCGGCGCTTTTTTCCTCTTCCGATGCGTCTTCGCTCAAGCCTCTGGGCTTGCCTTCCTCCTCGGCGTAGAAACGGAGGTTTTCGAGCAAAAGAGCCTCCCCCGGTTTAAGGGATGCGGCTTTCCGAGCAGCCTCGTCGCTCGCACAGTCGTCGGCAAAATCCGTGTTAACTCCTAATAAGTTCGATACGTGTCCCAATATATGCTTTAGCGAATATTTGTCGGACACGCCTTTGGGGCGACCCAGATGGGAACCGATAATAACGCTCCCTCCGTCCGACAGTATTTTTTTCAATGTAGGCAGGGCGGCACGAATACGGGTGTCGTCGGTAATCTTGAAGTTCTCGTCCAGCGGCACGTTAAAATCGACCCGCACAAAGGCTTTTTTGCCTGAAAAATTGTATTGTTCAATCGTCTGCATAAGAAATAATATTTTTGTATAGAATTATAATCTCTCTGAAAATGCGAGGGCAAATTTACATAAAATAATCCGAATTAACATGCTGTCGGAAAACTGTTTTGCCTCTTTTCTCACGTTTATCTGGTTAGTTGAATAATTCTTCCTGATGCTTGAAAAAACGCTTCGGAACGCTTGTCGGATATTCCGTGGCAATAGCTGCGCATGTCTGTAAACTTATTTTCATTCGCGATAAATTCGCGATTATCTCCGTTTGTTTTCCTTCTTTCAAACTTGATACCGGGACAAAATCGCCAGGGCTGGATTGAAAAGCAGAAGACGCCTGCACATGTTCATGTCTTCAGGCGAAAAACTCACAATTTTTAACGAATTAATACGAGGAGAAAATTTAGTCCGCGGTAAAAAAAATCCCTGCTGCCGGTTTTCCTATATATTAATGTGTGCGGACGATTTGCGGAACGTGGCTTAATCCACCTTTATCGCTGCCGCTGATATGTCCGCCCGTGTATGCTCTGTTGTTGCCGATTCGTTTTCAGCAATTAACAAGGTGTTTCCGGTTCATGCCGGTGCTATTTTAAGAATAATTTGCCGGATATGTCTAAAAATTAGACTTTTCAAAGCTTCTAACAGAGAAAAAAACGGATTTTACTTTAATAAATCTGCATTTTGCCGATGGAGCATAACGAATAGAGAATAGTTTTTAGAAGTCGCCTTATTTTTACTTTCGGTATATAAAACAGAATAAATATTGTTCATATAAGAAATTTCAGACTGCTTATTTATTATTTAAAGCTGTAACATATTATTAAGAAAAAATACTGGAAATATACTGCTGATAATCCCCTGTATAAAACTAATAAATACAATATTCATTTCAAATTAATATTTCTGTAATGCAGGCAATTAAAAAGGATTAAACGCCTTAAAGATTCAAAATTTCTCTTCGTTTATTCATCTTGAAAGAATTGGCGATTCAACGTCCCAAATATGCTCCTTCGATTCCGGCTCGTCTTTTCCCATTAAATCCACTAAAACTCGTGAATCCTCCGAATCTGTTCAGGCATTTAGATGGAGCTTTTTATTGTCTTTTTATGTTTACAATCCTATTACTGGGAAAGAAGAAATAATGCAAGCTGGCGCCGACACTTCCGGAGCTGGTGCCCACGGTTCTGGAAATGGCGCGTTGACTTCCGGAAATGGCGCGCTGGCTTACGGAAATGGTGCGATGGCTTCCGGAAATGGCGCGCTGGCTTTCGGAAATGGCGAGCTGACTTCCGGATATGGCGCGTTAACTTTCGGAAATGGCGCGCTGACTTTCGGAAATGGCGCGTTGACTTCCGGAAATGGAGACAGGTAAGTGCGCACAGTCGTGGGTGACGCTATTTACATATCTCTTTAAAAACCCAGTTGGTGATTTTTAATTATCTTGTGAGACCTTTGTGATATATGGCAAATTAACTGGAATAATTTTGGATATGCTCCGAGTTTTTATTTTGATGCTGGGAATATCAGCGGCTATTAAAAGAGATGATTTGTTGGCATTTGGAAATAATAAAGACTTTCAGGGCTGCATTAGTATGCAAAAAAAGCAATCGTAATCCATGCCATCGTTGTTCCTGCGGTAAGATTGGTAAAAAGTTCTAATCATAAACATATATATATATTATATCGGCTCTACATTTTTGTTGAACAATAATTTGACTTATTCATCGGCAATATAATGAGTATCGTTTTCCGTTCCGTTCAAAATATTGGCTGCAAGAATTTAAAATACTTTATTTGTCAGGCTTTTATTCAATATAAATACTTATTTTTGTCTTCCTAACATGTGTAATTTTAGTTGAAAAATAATGAAAATAACAATAGAAAATGGTATAAAGACGCTGATAAGAGTTTCAGGGCAATTGGATACCTTGTCTGCAGTCGAATTTGAAAAGGAAATTAAAAAAGTTCTGGATGGTACTGCCGATGCAATTATCGTGGATGGCAAGGATTTGACATATATCAGCAGCGCCGGATTGCGTTTGCTGTTAACTTTGCAAAAGGGAATAAAAAATAAGGGTGGTTCGCTTTGCCTCAGGAATATCAGGAACGATATTATGGAAATATTCAACATTACCGGTTTTTCTTCTATACTTACAATTGAATAAAATGTTAAAATAATGATGGAATGGATAATTCTATACAAATAAAGAATGAAATTCAACAACTTACTTTGCTTAATGAATTTATTACGCAGGTAATAATTGAAAATTGTATAGACCCCACCATCGGCATTCACTTAAAACTTGCTATTGAAGAGGTTGTAGTCAACTCGATTTTTTATGCTTATCCGGAAGAATCGGGACGTGATATATTTATTAGGCTAAACTGTGAGCCTGAAAAGTTAACTGTCATAATCACTGATTATGGGATAGCCTTCAACCCGACGGATGAAAAAGCTCCAAATATAACATTGCCTCTTGAACAGCGTCCTGTTGGAGGGTTAGGTATTTTTTTGACAAAAAAGCTTATGACTACTGTCGCATATCACAGGGATAATGATAAAAATGTATTAACATTGATAAAAAAATTGAACTGAAAAAACAATGTCCGCGTTTAATTCTAAAGACATAGATAAACTTAACATTTCAATCAAATGGATTGAAAAATTATCGCTCGTATGTATTGCTCTTGTTGTCATAGCATTTTACATTAACCACTCCAATATTGCATGGATGCTTTTCATCGCACTCATTATATTATATGTAGTGAAGGCAAGACTTAACAAGCAGTTAAAGCAGAAAGAGTATTTGGCCAAAGTTGTTGAAGAGCGAACAACCGAACTAAAGTATCAACGCGACCAGGTAATGATGGAGTCTGAGAAGCTGTCTGCGGCATTGGCGGCATTGGCAGAGGCGCAGGATGAGTTAATTCGCCAGGAAAGATTTGCAACTGTTGGTCAGCTCACTAAAGGATTGGTTGACAGAATACTTAATCCATTAAATTACATAAACAATTTTGCAGGATTGTCGATCGAACTTATTCGGGACCTTGAAATTATACTGACGAAAGCTCATACGGCTAATGTGAATAAAGAGGAAAGCCTTGAAGTTCTTAAAATGATTTCCGGGAATTTGGAGAAAATAACCGAGCACGGCGCAAATACAGTGCGCATTGTTAAGGCAATGGAAGAAATATTGAAAGACCAGAAGGGAAAAATGTCTGCCGCTAATATCAACAATCTCTGCAAAATAAACCTTGATGTTATACGAAAATTGTACACTGGCGAAATCGAAGAGAAAAAGATTAACATCCATTTCCGCGGCCTCGTTCTATCGCTAATTATTGATATTAACATTGAGCAAATGAGTAAGGTTCTGTTGCATTTATTCAAAAACAGTATTTATGCACTTGTCAAAAAGGCCTCGAAAGACACAAATTTCTCTCCAAAACTAGTTGTCAGTCTCGAAAGATTGGATGAAAATCTCGCGATAACTGTTTACGACAACGGAACAGGTATAGATGATAGTATAAAAGAGCGCATCTTCGAGCCTTTTTTTACTACCAAACCGACAGCAGAAGCTGCCGGAACAGGTTTATATATATCACGTGAAATCATCTTTAATCATAAAGGAACAATATCAGTAAAAAGTGAAAAAGATAAATTTACAGAGTTTAAAATTATAGTACCCATTCATCAAAACTTTGAACCATAAATGAGAAATCACATATTCAAAAGGCTTGCATTTTTTGAAAAAATGATGAGTCGCCAGGAGAAAATGGCCGAACTAGGCACACTTAGCGCCGGCATCGTTCACGAAATTCAAAATCCATTAAATTTTGTCATCAATTTCAGTAAACTTTCTTCAAAACTAATAGCTGATTTAGAAGATACTTTGCGAGAAATGAAAATACAGGACAGCATTAATAATGAGCAAAAGAATGAAATAAACGATATTATCGCCGATCTGAAATGCAATATATCGAAAATAGAAGAGAACGGTGCACGGGCATCAAGCATCGTGCGAAGCATACTTCTATACTCTCGTGGACATGAAGAACTCGTGCCGACAAACCTTTCACAAATTGTTCATGAATACGCTTGGCTGTCTTACCATGCAGTTAAGGCAAATAATAAAAATTTCAATGTTAATATCGTCGAGAATTATGAAGAAGGAATCCCGGCACTAAGCATTATCCCGCAAGAAATAGGTCGTGTTATTGTAAATATTGTGAATAATGCCTGTTATGCAGTCTTTGTTAAATCTCGTGCTACATTAGACATTCATTATGCTCCTATAATCAAAATAGATGTAACAATGGAAAAATCGCACGTTAAAATTGTCATTGAAGATAATGGGCAAGGCATACCGGATGATGTCCGCCGACAACTGTTCATCCCATTTTTTACAACAAAGCCGATAGGCGAAGGAACAGGCCTTGGACTTTCTATCTGCAAATCAATCATCGAAGGAAAGCATCATGGACATATTGACGTGGAATCACAACTAAACAATTTTACCAGATTCATAATCTCTATTCCTGTGAAATAAAACAAGAAGAATAACATGGCTGTAAAGATATTAAGCGTTGATGACGAACAAGACATGGAAATACTCCTTGCGCAGTTCTTCAGGCGAAAAATTAAACGGGGCGAATATGAATTTACTTTTGCCCGCAACGGCGTAGAGGCATTACAACTTCTGCTTGCAAAGCCAGACTTCGACATAATCCTAAGCGATATAAACATGCCGGAGATGGACGGACTAACGCTCCTTACAAAAATTAACGAAATGAGAAATCCTGCACTAAAATGTATAGTAGTTTCGGCATACGGAGACATGGAGAACATTCGTACTGCAATGAATCGAGGCGCATTTGACTTCACGACCAAACCAATTAACCTTGAGGATATGGAAACGACAATTGAAAAAGCTGTTGAGCAAATTAATTTTGTAAAGAAAGCTCAGAAAGAACATTTACAGTTGGCTTCAATACAATCCGACCTGAAGGTAGCAGGTGAAATACAACAAACTATTCTTCCCAAAAATTTTCCTCCTTATCCGGCTCTCAAATCTTTTGACATTTATGCCAGCATGAAAGCAGCTGCTTATGTTGGTGGGGATTTCTATGATTTCTTTCTTGTCGACGATGAGCATCTTGGATTTGTTATTGCAGATGTCTCCGGAAAGGGTATTCCTGCTGCAATATTTATGGCCATAAGCCGAACCGTTATACGCGCAATCGCACTTGCAGAAAATTCACCGGCAATATGTATGATGCGCTCAAATCATATACTTTGCAAGGAAAGTGTAAACGACATGTTCGTCACTGCATTTTACGGTATCCTTAATATTCAAACAGGTGTTGTGAATTACTGTAATGCAGGACACAATCCACCTGTTTTTATCAACAAAAATGCCGAGCCGTTCTTCATACCTCTTACAGGCGATTGCATACTTGGCGCAGTTCCAGACCTCGTTTTTCATTCAAATCGCATCTGCCTGGAAGCAGGAGATACAATTCTTCTTTACACCGACGGTGTTACTGAGGCGATGAATGGTGAAAAGGAATTATTCGGAAATAAGCGTTTGCTTGACAAATGCCGTTCGCTGGCCAACCTTTCACCCAATGATGTTATCGGCAACATTACCAAATCTATTGACGAATTTACTGCCGAGAACCCTCTCGCCGATGATGTTACGCTACTCGCCATTAATTATAATGGATGCGTAAAAAGAATTAGCGCAATTTGAACCAATTATTAAAGAGGATATAAAATAATCTATCGCCAAGCATTTTGTTGATTCTTGGTTCTCATAGTTCCTCCAGGAAAATAATAATGTAAAATAACTTACCGTGACTTAGCTCAAACTAAGCCCTGTAATTTTTCTGTACAGGTCAAGTGCATAAATATCCGTCATGCCTGAAATATAGTCAAGCACACATTGTAGCTTCCCATACGTAGTTACCGCTCCTGTATCATATTGCTCTGGAATCCGTTGAAGCAGGAGGCGACTGTATGAATGTTCGGGATTGGTCACAGCTTCTGTCAATTTATCAATGAGACGACTAAAAATATGATAGCCGGCCAATTCAATATCGACAACTTCCTTCGCGCAGTAAATCCTCTTGTGCGCAACTTCAGAACAGCGATAATAAGCTCTCTTCAAAGGCTCGCATATCTGTTCGATTAAAGGTCCATCGAACGAGCCTGCAAGAATATTCTCCTCATTGTCAAGAAAGACGCGAGAACATTCTCCAACCAAGCTGCCAACGATGCCTGAACGCAAATATGCTATCTTTTCATTCGTATCACCGACCATATTCATAACCTCTTTGACATGTTGCAACCGCGTTCCGTCAAAAAAACCAAGTAGCAACTCTATCGTCTCCTCACTGGATAGGATACGAAGCTTGTGCGCATCCTCAATGTCCATAATCTGGTAACATATATCGTCTGCTGCCTCGACAAGATAGACAAGTGGGTAGCGATGATAGCGTCCGTTATGTTCATGGATGCCAAGCTCGGCGGCAATCTGTCGATATGTCGATTCTTCTGTCTGAAAGAATCCGAATTTCCCTTTAGGAGAAAGTGATGATGGATAAGGATATTTTACAATAGACGCAAGTGTACAATATGTTAAGGCAAATCCCCCTTTTCTTCGTCCGGAAAACTGATGAGTAAGTAATCGCATCGTGTTGGCATTTCCCTCAAAATGTAGGAAATCCTCCCATCGTCCGCCTTCTTTGCGAACTTGAGATTCAAGTTTCAATCCATTGCCTTCTGAGAAATATGCTTGAATGGCTCGTTCGCCTGAATGTCCGAATGGAGGATTGCCCATGTCATGCGCCAAACATGCAGCAGAGACAATTGCCCCCACTTCCGGAAAGTTCGGACTGCCTGATGAACTGTACTTTGCTGCCAAAACTTTAGCAACATTATTCCCAAGCGACCTGCCAACGCTTGAAACTTCCAGACTATGCGTAAGACGGTTGTGAACAAAGATGTTGCCCGGAAGAGGGAATACCTGTGTTTTATTTTGCAACCGGCGGAATGGCGAAGAAAAGATCAGCCTGTCATAATCACGCTGAAAATCTGTTCGCTCATGTTTGCGTCCATGCTCTTGATAATCCTCCATGCCAAGCCTTCTACCGGAGAGTAACTGCGTCCAATTCATACACATTAATATTATATATTAGAGTTCAAGAAAATTATTGCTTCGATATTCAATTATGATCGCTAAAAAAATTATTCCGTTGATTTCACGATATATATTTTTCATCATGCAAAGATACGATTCTAATTGTTGCACCATTTTGCCTGATGTCTATTCGTAGTTATTATGCAACATAAAACATTCATTGAATTTTACCCGTCGCTTGCGATTTTTATTATTATTGCTCCTTGATTCATTTGCGTAAACATTAAGCATCTGTCGTGTTTTGTGTTGAGAATAAATAATAATATCTATGGATTTATGAACAGAATGAAATGTCAAACGTCCACAAAATTGACATCTCCGTCAAGTTTTTTGACACCATCTTCCACTGACGGCAGGCAATATGGTTGAGATACAAGCGGCTATGCTTGTGGCATGGACATTGTATTATTTCTTTTTGTATGAATTATAAACATTTAAATATTCTAAATCATGATTGCAATTGAAGGTTTAAGT
>JAIRPX010000340.1 GCA_031256775.1 Dysgonamonadaceae bacterium | reverse complement strand
GCAATGACACAGCAAACAAAAGCAGTCCGCTCATTTCTATACCGTTACCCATTATCACTTTCCTTTCGGGTAAAATTATGTTTTTTAGAGGGTTGTACGGAAATTTTCCGTACATTTGCAGTGTATAAATAATTCATAATGAAATATACTTTTGTTCTTCTGTTTTTATTTGTTAGCTTGCAGGTTGATACAGCGCAAGATAACAGTAGAATTATCGCTAATCCTTTGAATCTGAATTATCGTTTTCAACCGGATGAACCGTCCCGTCGTGAAGCCGCCGATCCTGTTATCGAATATTTCAAAGGGAAGTATTATTTGTTTGCTTCAAAATCAGGCGGTTACTGGAACTCGACAGATTTGGTTAAATGGAATTATATTCCTTGCAAAACCATTTCAACAATCGAAAATTATGCGCCAACGGTTTTAACGCTCGGCGATACGCTGTTTTATCTTGCAAGCGGCTCTCGACAAATTCATTACACACAGAATCCCGACGCCGACGAATGGAAAGTATTGAGTTCCTCGCGCTTTGAATATTCCGAAACCGATCCTGCGTTCTTCAAGGACGAAATCACCGGAAAAGTCTATGTGTATTGGGGCTGTTCCGATTCAGCTCCTATTTATGGAGTGGAAGTAGATCCGAACAAAGGGTTTCAAACTGTTGGAACGCCAACTGTTTTAATCGAACACCATCCTGAACGTTATGGCTGGGAAGTTCCGGGCAACAGCAACAACGAAGAACGTATCGGATGGAACGAAGGCGCAGCAATGTTGCAATATAATGGAAAATATTATCTCCAATACGCTGCTCCCGGAACGGAATACAGAATTTATGCCGACGGCGCATATATTGGAAATTCGCCATTACTACCTTTTACTTACATGGATAACAGCCCTTTTTCGATTAAACCTGGCGGGTTTATTGGCGGAGCAGGGCATGGACACACTTTCAAAGACAAGTATGGAAATTATTGGCACGTGGCTACGATGCGGATTTGCAAACGTCATTTTTTTGAACGCCGTATAGGTTTATTTCCCGTTTATTTCGACAAAAATGGCAGGATGTGCGCCCATACGGTTATGACGGATTATCCGTTTGCCGTTCCTGATCGTAAAGTTGATTTTGCTGCGGATGATTATTCGGCAAACTGGAATTTACTTTCGTATAAAAAAACAGTTTCAGCGTCTTCTTTTCTTGAAGGATACAGCCCAGAAAATGCCAATAATGAAGAAATTGAAAATTGGTGGGCTGCAAAAACAGGAAAAGTCGGCGAATGGTGGAAAATTGATTTGGGACAAATTATGCAGGTTAACGCCATTCAAATAAACTTTGCCGACCATGACTTTAACAATAAGGCGTCAAGTTCATATACTTTTTATCAATATATCGTTGAGGCGTCAACAGATGGCAAAAACTGGATGCAGATTATTGATCGCCGACAAAATACTGCTGATATGCCGCACGAATTAATTATACTTGATTTACCACAACAAACACGTTATATGCGTATTATCAATGCTAAAACATTGAACGGGAAATTTTCAATGTCGGGATTCCGCGTTTTCGGACAGGGCGCAGGCAAGTCTCCCAATAAAGTTACTGGATTGCAGGTTAAGCGGATGACCGATAAACGTCGTTTCGTATTGAATTGGAACAGGCAGGACAACGCAACCGGATATATCGTCCGCTGGGGAGTAGAGCGCAATCAGTTAAACAACGCAGTCATGGTGTTTGACAACAGGCTGGAAGCAGGATTCTTCAACCGCGATTCGGAATACTGGTTTACGGTGGATGCTTTTAATGAAAACGGTATTACCAAAGGTACTTCTGCGTTTTCACATAAAACAAAAAACGGATTCCCAGTAAAAGAGCTAAAGCCGTTGAAACACAAACACTGAAGGTATAATCCTGCTGGAAACCCTCCGGCGCTACAAGAATATAGGTTGCAACAACCGAAGTCATAAATAAAGCCGGAAAAAAGCTAATCCAGTAGCATTTTTTCTTGCGGGCAAGATAAACAGTTACCATCCAGAGGGTAGCGGTGGCAAGCGTTTGATTAGCCCATGCAAAATATCGCCATATAACATCAAAATTAACTTGAAGTAAAATAAATCCCAAAACAAAAAGCGGAAGCGATATCCAGATTCGGTTTAACAGTTTTTTTTGCCCTATTTTCAGGAAATCGGCAACAATCAGTCGCGCTGAACGAAAAGCCGTATCGCCGGAGGTGATAGGCGCTGCTATTACTCCGCAAATTGCCAAAATACCGCCAATTTTACCAAGCCATGTATTGGAAATTTTTTGCACAACAGCGGCGGCGTTATTTCCATTATCTTCCAAAAATTGATGCAAACCGCCAACTGAGCCGAAAAAACTTATGGCTGCCGCTGCCCAAACAAGGGCTACAATCGCTTCAACAATCATTGCTCCATAAAATACCCGTCTGCCCTGTTTTTCGTTTTTCAAGCATCGAGCCATTAAAGGCGACTGTGTAGCATGAAAACCGGATATAGCTCCGCAAGCAATTGAAATAAACAGCATGGGAAAAATCGGATGTTTCTCAGGATGGGGACTCATATTTTGCAGGTTGTCTAATGTGATTTCCGGAACGGGCGCTCCATTCCAAATCAATGCAAACGCAATACCAAAAGCCATAAACAGAAGCGCCGCGCCAAAAAATGGATATATTTTTCCAATAATCTTATCTATTGGAAGCAATGTTGCAAGAATATAATACAGGAAAATAATGATTGCCCACAACGTATATGTCATCCAGTCGGGGGAGAAATTTTTCAGCAACAGCGCCGGACCTGCAATAAATACTGCCCCTACCAGCACCATCAGCGCAACGGTAAATATCCGCATTGATTGTTTGAAAACGTTTCCCATATATTTCCCGCCTAATTCGGGCAAGCTCATGCCTTTATTGCGCAACGAAATCATGCCCGACAAATAATCGTGAACTGCGCCACCGAAAATACTTCCGAAAACAATCCACAGGAAAGCCGACGGACCATAAACTGCGCCCATTACTGCTCCAAAAATCGGTCCCAGTCCGGCTATGTTCAAAAATTGAATCAAAAACACGCGCCACCAGCTCATTGGCACGTAATCAACGCCATCATTACAGTCATAAGCGGGCGTAGTCCTGTTTTTTTCAGCTCCAAAAATGCGCTCGACTAATGCGCCATATATAAAATAACTGCTTATAAGTAAGACTATAGCAATAGTAAATGTAATCATATTATACTTTTCATTATATATTTCAATTTGCAAAAGTAAGAAATAAACTAAGAATTAGAAAAAATCAGCGTAAAAGTAGCACGACTTTCATGAAAAAACTGTAACCATTTTGACAGACGGTTCATTTTTATTTACTGACACATCTGTTTTAATACGGTTTTTGGCATGTAAATATGTTTATAATTCCACAATTGCATTTATATATCTCAAAAAATGCAAGAATTATGCCCTGTATGAAAGCTAAAATTTTTTTTATGGTATTTTTTTGCGGGCGGCGATTATTGAACGATATGAAAAAACAATTAAATTTGCATGTTATTTATAATGTAAAACTAAAAGCTTTTAAAAGCATGAATAAACGATTAATAGAAAAAATCTTAGACCGTATTCCAAGCCATATCAAACCGATAAATTATTTGATGGACAATCTTGACATAGGTAGAGAATCTGCTTACAGGCGACTTCGCGGCGACATACCTTTTGCACTGGAAGAAGTTGTCCGGCTTTCGCGCATACTGGAATTTTCGATAGACGAAGCGCTGTTTGAAAAAAAAGCTAACAGAATCTATATTGATGCGCCTGCCGAATATTCCGATCCGTCAAAGAGTTTTTTTGAAATGCTGCGGAAATATTGCAGCACGCTATCGCAGGTATCGGCTTATGAAAATACGGAAATACATGCCGCCCAAAACCGACTGCCGCTTTCGATGATTATTCGAAACGAACATCTTTTCCGATTCTTTTATTATTACAGGTATATATCTGTGCATCACGATAATGCACAAAAAGAGTGTTTTTTTTCACAAACGGTTATACCTGAAGAAATCATGTCGTATCGAAATGAATTTATTAAACAGATGCCAAACATACACAGGTATTGTTATATCGTCAACAGTCGCAGTTTTTTCCTGAGTGTTTGCCGCGAAATACAGTTTTGCTTCAGCCGCCACCTGATTACCGCCAATGAAGTCAGCCTGTTGCAAAATGCCCTGTTCGATTTGCTCGGATACATCAAAAAAATAGTTGTGAAGGGCGTTGATGATTGCTGCAACAACATTTTATTCTACCTTTCGTTTCCGGAGGTAGGGGCAAACAATACCAGTATATCGTTTGGCGAAAATATGGTATCGCAGTTCTGGATATATTACAATCATTTTATAGAAATACGCAACGCGGAAGTTTGCCTTATGCACCGCAACCTGTTTGAAACAATGAAAAAATATTCCATACTTATTACTCGTTCAAATGAAATATTCCAGACAAAGTTTATCGACCAGCAACAGCAACATATCGACAATATAACGCAGGAATTTTTGTATGTATAGAATGTTCGAAACACAATGAACGTGCTGGCGCGGCTTTTTAAGCCGTGCCAGTTTTTTACATTTATAGCGCACGGTTTGCAGATGATCCGATGCATAGCTCGGTAGAAAATGTTATCTCCTTCATCTGCATCAACCTGTTAGGTCTTTAAGACCTAACAGGTTTTAACAAACCCCTGTGTCTATGGCTTTCATGCTTTCTCGCTTTCATCTTGTTTTGTCTGTTTCAAGTCGGGATATGTGATTCTGGAATGATACATCGACATTAGCTTCTCAACAAAAATTTCTTTCACTGTTGTGATATTTTTGAAAGTCAGTGGAGCGTCGTTAAGTAAGCCGTCGGCAATTTGCGAATCAATAATTTTGTCAACAAGAGCGCGAATAGATTCTTCGGAATAATCTTTCAGACTTCGAGATGCAGCTTCCACCGAATCAGCCATCATCAGAATAGCCGTTTCCATTGTATCGGGATTATTGCCTTTGTAGGAAAAAACTTTTTCATCAATTGGTGTATCCGGATTATGATTTTTCCATGTATTGTAAAAATATTTGGCTTTCCCTTTTCCATGATGCGTCAGTATAAACTTCACAATAGCGGGCGGCAAGTTAAATTCGGCGGCTTTTTTAACGCCATCGGGAACGTGACTTGTGATTATACGCGCGCTTTCTTCCAGGCTCAGCTTGTCGTGAGGATTGGTATTTCCCAAACGGTTTTCGATGAAGAACGCAGGATTAACCATTTTTCCCAAATCGTGATATAAAGCGCCTGTCCTGACTAACTGGGGATTGGCGCCTATTTTCATAGCCGCCGCAGTTCCAAGCATCGACACTTGCAGGGAATGTTGGAACGTTCCCGGACAAATTTCCGACAGCGAAGACAATGCTGGCGTATTGATGTCTGAAAGTTCAACTAATGTGACATTTGAAATATATCCGAATATCTTTTCAAGAATATAAATAAACGGGTAGGCAAACATAACGAAAAGAAAATTTATACCGAAATAGATAATTAAAAACCAGTCTATTTTGGAAAAATTACCGTCCTGCAAAAGAAGGAAACTGAAGTATGTTATCACATAAGTAAAGAATATGTAAAATGCACATTTAATAAGTTCGGAGCGTTGCGTTAAATCTTTCAGGATAAAAACGGCAACCATGCTGACGATGAACTGGATAAGAATAAATTCAAAGGGAAACGGGATCATCAGTGAACAGACAAAAATTGAAATCAGGTGCGCCATTAAAGCTGTGCGCGATTCGAAAAATGTACGGATAACAATCGGAATAATGGCATAGGGAATGATGTAAACATTGAAAAGACTGTATGAAACGGCTATTTCCGTCAGAAAGATAAAGATTGACGTCATAAACAGTACAAATATCACATTCTTCTGTGTATAAATTCTTTGCCTGAAATAAATCAGATAAAACAGCAGGCACATCATCAGGAAACCAATCAGGACTATAGAACCTAAAATCAAACCGCCACGTTTTTGCACCGAGCCTGCATCTTTGTCGTATATCTGCTTCAATGAACGGAGAATATTGTAAGTTTTTTCAGTGATTATTTCTCCTTTGTCCACAATTTTTTCTCCCGCCTGCACCATCCCGTCCGAAGGCGCAACTTTCTGTAAATCTTCGCGTTTAACTTTTTCAGTTAGAACTGAATCATATTTAAGGTTTTCGTGCAGATAGTTATTAAGGTTTCCTGAACGCAAGACATCAATACTTAAATCATTAGGATGGTTTTCGATTATGTAGGAATAAGCTGATTTAGTGTTAAATATCTTACTTCTAAGATGTTCCTTTGCCTCATTATCGTTATTTTCCAAAACCATTAATACGCTGGAGCGATTGCGTTTCATGCGCTCGTAATCTTCATTGGAAAGTATTCCAACAGAATATATTTCAGTTAATACCCTATGAATATATCTTTTATAATCAATTGTCCAGTATTCGTTTTCCGGATTGTTTTTGCAAAAATCATTGAAACTTTGCAGCTGTTTATGCAAAACTTCCTTATTCATCCTGAAATAAAGGTTAACATCGCTGACAATACTGTCCTGTTCTTTTTTCAGTTCGCTTGTAGATTTATATATTGGAAAGTCAAAAGGAGCAGTTAATAATCCGTATTTCCACGGACGCCCCTCCATAAAAGAATAACTAAATCTCCCTTCTTTAGGGAAAAGAATGACAATCAACAGGATAGCTGTTGAAAAGTAAACAAATGGCAAAATTTTAACTACTTTATTTTTCATACATCAACAAATTTTTCCGAAATGTAGTAATAAAAAAAGATAAATATAGTATTTTTGCAAAAAAATTTTCATTATACCGATTTTGATATATGATTCAAAGGAAAATTAGAGTTCGTTTTGCGCCAAGTCCAACAGGTCCTTTACACATAGGAGGAGTGAGAACAGCCCTTTATAATTACCTGTTTGCAAAAAAACATCATGGCGATTTTATTTTAAGAATTGAAGATACCGATTCTAACCGTTTTGTTCCTGGAGCGGAGGAATATATTGTCGAGTCTTTCAAGTGGTTAGGTATATCTTTCGATGAAGGTACGCATAAGGGCGGCAAATATGCTCCTTACCGCCAGTCGGAACGAAAAGAAATTTACAGGCAGTATGTTGATATTTTGTTAGACAAAGGATTGGCATACATTGCTTTCGACACGCCCGACCAGTTGGAGGCTAAAAGGAATGAAATAGCAAATTTCCAGTACGACGCATCTACACGCATGTCGATGATTAATTCGCTAACCATGCCGGAAGAAGAAGTTAAATCGCGGATTGATTCGGGCGAGCAATATGTTGTAAGGATTAAAATCAATCCTGAGCAGACGATAACAATAAACGACCTTATTCGCGGCAAAGTTACTGTAAATTCTTCTACATTAGACGATAAAGTACTCTATAAATCGTCGGACAATCTTCCTACCTATCATCTGGCAAATATTGTAGATGATCATTTAATGGAAATTACGCATGTCATACGCGGAGAAGAATGGCTACCGTCAGCTCCACTTCATGTTACTCTTTATCAGTGTTTTGGCTGGGAAGATACGATGCCTGAATTTGCTCATCTGCCCCTGTTGCTGAAACCTGAAAGTAACGGCAAACTGAGTAAACGCGATGGCGACAGGCTGGGTTTTCCCGTATTCCCGTTGCAGTGGACTGACCACAAAAGCGGCGAAATTTCATCGGGATACAGGGAAAGCGGTTATTTGCCCGACGCATTAATCAATTTCCTGGCTTTGCTTGGCTGGAATCCGGGCAATGACAGGGAAATATTTACAATGGAAGAGTTAATTGATTTATTTTCACTGGAAAAATGCAGTAAGAGCGGCTCAAAATTCGATTTCAAAAAGGGCGAATGGTTTAATCACCAATACATCCAAATGAAATCGAATGAAGAAATTGCAGAACTGTTTCTTCCTGTTTTGAAGGAAAAAAATATCAATGCAGCATGGAACACGGTTGTGAAAGTAACAGAGCTTGTGAAAGAGCGTCTTAACTTTATAAACGACCTTTGGACGCAAACGTCTTTCTTTTTTGTAGCGCCCGATTCATACGACGAAAAGACAGTGCAGAAACGCTGGAAAAACGATTCCAAAGAGAGAATGCAAGAATTAATAGATGTTTTACAGGAGATTGGCGATTTTTCAGCCTCAAATCTCGAATCAGTAGTAATGTCATGGATAGCGTCAAAAGAATATCACACAGGCAATATCATGAATGCCTTTCGTTTGGCTCTGGTTGGCGAATCAAAAGGTCCGCATATTTTCGATATTGTTGAAATTGTTGGAAAAGAAGAAGTTATAGAACGATTAAAAACAGCGATAGTTAAAATTGGCGAACGATGATTTCCGTTAGTTGTCGTTCATAATTATTTAAAAAATGTACAATATTGCAATTGCCCTGTACGCTTTTATTGTCCGGCTGGTATCGCCGTTCAATAAAAAAGCAAAAAAGATGTTAGCTGGACAGAAGAAAACTTTCAATCTTCTTGAAAAAAAAATCAATAAAACTGACAGCTATATATGGTTTCACGCTTCCTCCCTGGGCGAATTTGAACAGGGACGCCCCTTGATGGAGATGATAAAAAAAGAAAAAAGGGAATATAAAATTTTGCTTACTTTTTTTTCGCCATCCGGTTATGAAGTGCAAAAAAACTATACTTATGCCGACCTTGTTTGCTATCTCCCTTTCGATTTTCCACGAAATGCTGCAAAATTTCTGAATTTTGTCAATCCGGCAATAGCTATTTTTATTAAATACGAATTTTGGATGAACTATCTTTCTCAATTGAAAAAAAGAGAAATCCCTGCTTATATTATTTCTGCAATATTTCGTTCAAATCAAATATTTTTCCGGCGTTACGGTAAGAGCTATCGCAAAGTATTACATAATTTTAAATGGTTTTTTCTGCAAGACGACAACTCAAAGGAACTGTTGAAAACATTAAATATCAATGATAATATTACAATTTCCGGCGATACCCGTTTCGACCGCGTTGACGAAATATGCCAGCAGCATAAAAATCTTCCAGTTGTAGATACGTTCCTGAACAACAACGATGCGAACAAAGTCGTCCTGGTTGCTGGAAGTACGTGGACAAAAGATGAGGACATAATTATTTCTTATTTCAATCAAACGCCTGAAATAAAGCTGATTATTGCTCCGCACGTTATAAGTGACGAACATATTGGGGAAATAACTTCCAAAATGAAACGTCCTTTCGTTTTGTATTCAAAGTCATGCGAAAAAGACATACAGGAAGCTGATTGCCTGATTATTGACTGCTTCGGCTTGCTTTCTTTCATCTACCGGTACGGAAAGATTGCGTACGTTGGCGGTGGATTTGGCGCAGGAATCCATAATATTCTCGAAGCGGCAGTTTATAGCGTTCCTGTGATTTTTGGACCAAATTATCAGAAATTCAAAGAGGCAAAAGAATTAATTGCCTCTTGTGGAGCTGTTTCCATCAGTAACGAAGATGAATTTACATGCAGGATGAACGAATATTTATCATACTCTTCATTGCTTAAAGAAAGCGGTGAAAACGCCAACAGATATGTAAAGCAAAATCTTGGCGCAACACGTAAAATTTATGATAAGATTTTTTAATCCTTATTTATACCAGCCTGCGTACATTAGGTAATTCTTGGCAATTTTCTGGTTGATTTCTTTCGACTGTTCAGGATCGAGTTTTTTGATAAATTTGGCAGGCGTTCCACCGTACAAGCATCCGGGTTCTACGTGTGTACCGCTTAAAACAACCGAGCCTGCAGCTATTAAAGCGCCTTCGCCAATAACTGCATGATCAAGCACCACGCTACCCATGCCTATTAAAGCGCCATTTTCAATTTTTGCGCCATGTATCACCACGTTATGCCCGATAGAAACATCGTCGCCAATTTCGGCTACTGATTTTTCGTAAAGGGTATGAACAACCGAACCGTCCTGTATGTTAACGCGATTGCCTATCCTGATGGAATTAACGTCGCCCCTCAAAACGGTGCTGAACCAGATGCTGCAATCATTTCCGATAACAACGTCGCCGATAATTGCTGCATTATCTGCCATATATGTATTTTCTCCGATTTGGGGAGTGAATCCCCTGACTGATTTGATTATTGCCATATTTCACTGTTTTTTTGCAGCGGCAAAAGTACAAAATTTTATTTATTGAAACAAATCAAACGTGCGTACATTTGGCAACACGTTGATATTCATTATTACAAGTAAAAAAATCGGCAATATTCCGAAACCGAATTTTACCGAAAGTAGGGTAGGGTAGAGGATCAATATTGTTTATTATATCGCTTTTAGGTCGAAATACATTATTCGAGTATGTTTTTCAATATCATTTTCAGTGCAAAAAATCATTCAGTTCTTCGTCTTCGCTTTCAAATGGCTTAATAACGGTGTCAAGTTTCAACTTTTTTAATTCAGGCAAAACACCTTTCGAGTTAAAATTCATAGCGGAAATTTT
>JAIRPX010000328.1 GCA_031256775.1 Dysgonamonadaceae bacterium | reverse complement strand
AACAAAATTAGATTTAGGGCTTGATTCCATATACTGGTACAATTCCCATCTAAACAGAGAAGAACAGGAAGCGGAGAGCGCTTCTAATATAATTAGCTCTACATCAGTGGGGCAATTGGATTCCATTCAATTAGACAGGCAGCGAAATAAATTTAAGGAAGTTTTTCCGCAAAGTAGATATATTTCTATATTAGACGGATTAAAACCTTTGGATAGAAAAGATTACATTTTGACTTTCTATTCAAAAGAACATGGATTTAACGAATATTGCAGGTTTAAGACAAATAATTTATCTAAAATTACCGGCATGTTTATGGGCGGAAGTCTGGTATTTGTAGATTTTTGGGCGACATGGTGCGGACCATGTATAAAAGAATTTGACTATATGAAAGAAATCAAAATGTTTTTTAAGGAAAACAATATTGAAATTCTTTATGTATCTCTTGATTATGCAGGAGCTTACGATAAATGGAAACAGCAAATAGAAAAACACCAGTTGGAAGGGCTTCATTATTTGGGTACTCAGGAATTTATAAAACAATTATCCTTTTTTGAAAAGGGCAGTTATATTCCTCGCTATGCGCTTCTGGATAAAGACGGTTCTACGCTAATAGAAAAATGCGAACAGCCAAGTTCTGGCAAACTGGTTCAACAAATTAAGGAGAAATTGATGATAAAAGATCAATCATTGCCAAGATAGCGAGGCGATGGACAATAGATTATCTATTGTTATAGATTCTACTATTTATATATTTAATTACTTTTATAAAATAAAAAAAAATAATTTAAGCGTGATTACAAACATCCTGAGCGAGAGAGAGTTGATGAATGTTACAGGTGGTGGATCGGCAGCTTGTCTGAACGATGATGATTGTCTTCCGGGTAGCAATTGTATAGATGGATATTGCGGCGGCAGCGGTGATAGAGATGCAAAACCATGCGCAACGCCCAAAAGACCTTGTAACGGACCACACGGTAGACACACTGCGAATGGTGTTTGCTGTTTAGGACCGTATGGACCCTCCGGCTGGTGGGGGACATATTGTTACGCTGAACTGTGGGGTATGACTTCATGCACTAATTAAATTTATTCAGGCTAATGTGAATTGTATAAAAAATATTAATAATAAAAACAAATATTTATGAAATATGTATTTAGACTCGCGTTTATTTTTAGTTGTTTCATCATGGCATTAGCCTGTTCGCAACAAAAAAAATCAACAGGAAAAGCTACACTAACAGGCAGATTTTCCGGTACTTTTCCTGTTGACCAAACTTTCACGGTCAGAGTAGCAGTTCCCAATCTGATTATTGGAGGAGTAACTCATCAAATGGATGAATACGAAACTCAATTGGAAGCGGACGGCAGTTTTTCGCTTTCCATACCGCTTTTTTGCGACGCCTTCGGAACGCTTGAAATCAATGACGACGGATGTGGCGCTGTCTTGCTGTCTCCCGATAAGGAGACAAAAACAGAACTGTCTTTTGATGACAGTAACAAAATAAATGTTAAGGCAATAAATAGTGTTGGAATTACGCTTGAAGAGCTTAGTAAATCAAATCCGGCGTATATGGATTTCTATATTAAAGCAATTGACGGCAGTTTATTAAACGGTCTCCGATACGATATGTCTCCCGAAGAATACAGAGATTATGTTATCAACATATTGAATGATCAGTTATCTATTATAAGTAAAAATCAAGAAATATCGGATAATACAAAACAACCATTATACAGAATAATGAAATTGATTTTCACAGGACAATTGTTTGATTATGAGGGTAATATAAAATATCTTTATGAAAAACAACAGACAGGGAATGAATTAAATACTGCTGCTTTCACTCCTGTAAAACCCGATAAGTCGTATTATTCTTTTCTCGGCTTTTTCGACATGAATAATCCTCCATTGGTAAATTATCCATATTATCCGAAAATATATCAATATATACTTAACAATAGCGTGTTGAATATTCCGCGAATTGACAGTAAACCATTGCAGGACTGGTTAAAAGAGATAAAGGCGATTATGGCTGATTTGGTGGGTTCGGATACCGGCATATTTTATGATATGCTGACGCTTCATGCTTTTCTGCAACAGTTGGAAGAAGGCTCAATACCCTTGACTGTAAGTCAAATAGAAGAAATTAAGTCATTTTTCAAAAATCCTGTTTATACCGATTTTATATTTGCAAAAAACGATGCGCTGATAGGAGAAATGGGGTCTTCAAAAAAAGACAATAAAAAAACAGTAGAATCTATTGTATCTTCCTACAAAGGCAAAGTAGTAATTATTGATTTCTGGGCTACATGGTGCGGTCCCTGTTTGAGAGCAATGGAAGAAATAAAGCCTGTTAAAGATGCCTTAATAGATAAGGATGTTATTTTTGTATATATTGCAGAGCCGTCATCTCCAAAAGACCTGTGGGAAGAGAAAAAAGAAGAAATAGGAGGCGAGCATTATTATCTGACTGACGATGAGATAAAGTATATAAAAATTCACTTCAAAATCAATTCTATTCCCACTTTTCTAATATATGATTCTACGGGAACGTTAAAACATCAATTTGCAGGATTTCCGGATGTGGACAAAATGCGTAAAATAATAGAAGAACTGCTGCCTTAAAATGACAAAATTAAATTTTTGCAGGATTACAAATATCCTGAATACAGCAATTATTGCTTTACTGCTTTTATCATGCGGCAAAGCAAAGCGATTTATTTGAAATCCCGATTGATATCCGCCAAAACAACTCGCTATCGTTATATGAAATTGCAGAAGAAATAACGGCAAATTCATCCAAACTATCGGCTCGCAATGACGAACAAAAAGCAGCGTCATTGCGAAAGCGAAGCCTGAATCAATCCAGAGAATTTTTATCTGTTTGTGTGTAATTCGAAAATTTTATGTAACTTTACAACTTCAAAAGTATAATAAATATGAGCAATACAGTTTCACGATGTCCTTTGCCTATTGGCATTGACTTCTTTCATAAAATGATTGAAGAAGGCTACTATTATGTAGATAAAACTTTGCTTATCAAAGATATTCTTGATAATAATGCAGAGGTAACACTTTTT
>JAIRPX010000260.1 GCA_031256775.1 Dysgonamonadaceae bacterium | reverse complement strand
TACCCTGCTCAATTACTTTTCCGTTTTCCAGAACCACAATTTTGTCTGCATTTATGACAGTGCTTAATCTGTGAGCAATGACGATAATCGTTTTTTCCTGTCGTTTAAGTTTTTGGATGGTCTGTTGCACAAACTGTTCGGATTCGGAGTCGAGGGAAGAGGTCGCTTCGTCAAGTATCAGGATTTCAGGATTTTTGTATAGCGCCCGCGCAATTGCCAAACGCTGTTTTTGTCCGCCGGAAAGCGAAGCTCCGTTTTCGCCGATGTAAGTATTGAATCCCGCAGGCAGTTTTTCAATAAACGCCGTCATGCCCAGCATAGAGCATATTTCCACAATACGTTGTAAATCAGGATTAAAATCGCCAAGCGCTATATTTTCAATTACGTTACCGGCAAAAAGATTGAGTTGCTGCGGAACGCTACCGACTATTTTTCTAAGGCTTTGATTTTCAACGTAATCAATATTTGTTTCGCCGATTAAAATTCTGCCTGATTTCAGCGGATACAGCTTTTGCAGTAAAGAAGCAAGCGTGGTTTTGCCGCTGCCGCTTTCGCCTATTATTGCCGTTAATTCTCCTTTCTTGACATGCAAATTAAAATTTTCAAATACGTCAATTCGCGTACCGTAGCTGAATGATACATTTTCAAACCGTATATCGCCGATTAAATCCTTTTGCAATTCAATTTTGTTTTCGTCGTTTTCGCGCTCCAAATCCATGATTTCAAACAGTCGGTCGGCGGCAATCAGCGCGTTTTGTATCGTTTTGTTCATGCCTATCAGACCGGCAACGGGACCTGTCAGATAACCGATAAGCGCATAAAAACTCAGCAGTTCGCCGGGAGTTATAGCGCTGTCAATCACAAGATAAGAGCCAATCCAAAGTATAATTACAGTAAAAATGCGACTGACAAATTCCGATGAATTAGATGAAAAAAATACGTTAATCGACGATTTGTAAACCGAATCCAGCAGGCGGATAAATTTGTTTTCGGTTTTGATGTTCGCAAAGTCTTCAATCCCGAATTGTTTGATGGTTTTTACCGAATTGAGCGATTCTACCAGCTGGCTTTCGAGTTCAGCATTATCTTCCATCAATTTTCGCTCGCGTTTTTTGTTTAACCTGTTGGTAACAAAATAAATAAGAATATACAACGGGATAGAAATCAAAAGTATAAGCGCAAGTTTCCAACTGTAAACAAACATCAGGGCAAACGAAAAAATTACAATAAACACATTTACTATCAACGATATAACTACGTCGTTGATAAAAACCCTGATTTTGACCGCATCATTGATACGGGAAATAATTTCGCCCACGCGCATTGTGTCGAAAAATCGCTGCGGAAGTTTCAGTAAATGCTTGTAGTAGCCTAAGATAAGCCGCGCGTCGATTTTTTGTCCCGTATTAAGCATAAAAACGCTTTTGCAGACGCCGATAAAAATCTGAATGAGCAAAAGGATAATCATCACTATACTAAGCAAATTCAGCAGGTTTTTATTGCCGCTCACAAAAACGTTGTCGGTAATTTTTTGAATATAAATCGAAGTGGACAAGCCCAGCAAAGTGTAGATTCCGGCGCCAAAAAGCGACTGTATCACAACGCTTTTGTGTGGCGCTATCAAAAACCAGAACCGCTTGTAAATGGATACTTTGGCATTTTCTTCCTTGAATATTTCGCCCGGAACCAGCAGTATCAATACGCCCGACCATATTTTCTGAAATTCCGTTATTGTTTCCCTGTGCATCTGTCCGTCTGCCGGATCCATGTAGGTAAGCTGCTTTTTATCAACAGAATAAATGACTACATAATGCTGAAGGTTTTTCCTGACAACGTGCGCTATTGCCGGAAGCGGTATTTTGGGCAGCGATTCCACAGTTCCCCTTACGCCTTTGGAGTCGAAGCCAAGCTGTTCCGCCCCCGTGACCATTCCCAGAACATTGGTGCCGCGTTTGTCAGTTCCCGCAATTTGACGGATACGGGCAACGGGCAATTTCAACTTGTAATGCCCTGCTACAGAAGCTAAACAGGCTGCGCCGCAATCGGTTATATCTCTTTGTTTAATTTTCAATTTCTAATTGTTTAGGATTCATCCATTTATCTACCTTATCGAATAGAAGTTGCCACAATGTTCTGTCCGTCAAATAGAAACGTCCGGTAAGCGTCATGCCTTTTTTCAGATTACCTTTATAACCGTTTTTCAGTTGCAGATATTTTGTGTCAAGCGAGCAGCGGAGACGGAAAACCGGTTTCTCGTTCATTACGATAATGTCTTTTGAAATTTCTGTTACGCTTCCATTTGCCAAACCCCATTGGTTGTAGTTGAAAGCGTCCAATTGGAAGGTAACTTTCTGATTTTCATAAATATATCCTATATCGGCAGGTGAAATATAACATTCTGCCAGCAGGGCGCTGTCGTTGGAAATATATGCGATGGTTTGTCCGGGCGTCAGGAAACTGCCTGCCTGAATACCGGCAAATTGAATCACCGTTCCGGAAATTGGCGCTTTGAGAACGTATTTTGTCTTTTCATCTTCCAATTGCCTTAGGGTTGTCGTCAATTCGATGATTTCCTGCCTGTAAGCTGTTTGTTCCGACTGCCAGCGATTAAAGAACTGTTCTTGCTGGTTTTTCTTTCGACTTGCTGCCGCTTCGTAACTGTTTTTGCTTTGAAGATATTCCGATTTGGAGATAACGCCTTTATTAAAAAGCGTTTGATTGGTTTCATGTTCTTTTCTCAGATAATCGGTTGAGGTATTTTGTTCGTTTAAAGTAGCGTTATAATAATTTTTTTCGGTTAAATATTTTGGAGTTTGAATATTTTGAATGTTTTCGCTAAGCAAAAGTTTAATATCTTCGATAAACAGGCTGTCTTCGTGGATTTTTATAGCGGCTTTTTCTATCTGCGCCCGAATATTTTCGGAATTTATAACTAATAGCGTATCGCCACGTTTTACCGCTGTGTTTTCGGCGATGCGGATTTCGGTAACTTCGCCGTAAATAGTCGGTTGTAGCTGACTGTTTTCGTCGGACGCGCGAATAACTCCGCGCGCCTGGGTCGTAACGCTTACGTAAATAAACGGCAAGGCTGCTATAGCTATGGCAACCGTCGCTACTACAACAAGATAAATTACTTTGCTGCGCACGGTGCGCTTGACGAAAAGCGATTCTGTTGTGTCTTGGATTATTTCGGGTGGAAAGATCTGTGGCATGAAAATTACTTTACATATTGTTTCCAGAAATTGGGAGAATTGGGAAAATCCGTTTCAAATAAAGTATTATCAAACGGTTTTATTTTCTTTTTGGAGCCGACAACAGGAATAGCGGATATTTCTCTTGAGTTCACTTTATATGAAAACACGCGA
>JAIRPX010000188.1 GCA_031256775.1 Dysgonamonadaceae bacterium | reverse complement strand
CCTGCGGATCTGTTTTGTGCTTATATACATCGAATGTTATTTCGAGGTTTTCATTCAATATACCAAAATCTAATCCTGCTCCCTGTTTTGTTACAATTTGCCACTGCAAATCAGGATTTCCAATCTGGGAAAGCCAGGATGACTGTCCGAAAAAGTTACTGCCAACATAATATGAATAAACCGATTCGGTGATTACGTTAATGTCTTGCGTTCCATTCTTGCCGTAGCTTGCACGCAATTTCAGGCGGCTCAGCCAGTTGCAGTCTTTGATAAAAGCTTCCCTGTCCACATTCCATCCAAGTCCCGCCGACCAGAACGACTGGAAACGTTTGTTACGTCCGAAATTACTTCCACCTTCCAGATCGTAGTTCAAATCCAGCAGGTAACGGTAATCGTAATTATAGTTGAATGCGCCGAGTACGCCAACATTCCTAGTCATCCGCGATTGATAAGCCGGTCTTGATCCCTGTTCGTAGGAAAACGATTGCGAGGGATACCCGACCGAACCTTCCGGAAAACCAACGGCTACAAAGGCTTCATTAGTACTGTTCCATTCTTCAATATTGGCTCTGGTAATCAGCGTAAAGTTATGTTTTTTAACGGATTTCAGGTAATTTGCCGACAGATTTGCATCGTAAGAAGTTTGCGTTGTATAACTGCTTCGGTAAGTCCCTTTTTCATAATATGCTTTACCGTCGAACGACGAATGAGACGGGTCTCTGAAATCGACTCGATTGTTAGATTCGCGCCTCAGACTTAAAGCGCCTTTCAGAAGCAAATCGCGGTTAATTCGCCATTCAATTGAAGTATTGTTAGTTACAATAAAAATATTATTATCTCCTCTCGAAATCAGCATAGCGTTGTAAAGGGGATTGACCGCAGCGTCGGTAGTTCCCAGATTGTCAAGATATTTGGGAACAGATCCGTCGGAATTTCTTTTGGTAAAATAAGGGTTGGCTCCGGCAAAATCGGCGAAAGATCCCCACGAACCGTCTTTCCCTACTGTTCCTTGTACGGAAATATTGTTTTGAATATTAAGTCCTTCCACGCCGCGATAAACCAGCCTGAGGTTTCCTCCATATGTTTCGCGTCCGGAGCCTTTCATCACTCCCTGGTTGTTTCTGTAATTAGCACCTGCGATATATTGCAAGTCGTTTCCTCCTGAAAGCGTCAGGGAATGGCTTTGCGTAAACGCCATTCTTACCGGCTCGCTTAACCAATAGGTATCCACTCCCGACACTATTTTTGCTAAGCGGTCGTAGTATATTTCCTGCAAATGCTGATTGTTGGATGACAGTATGATTTCAGGCATAGTCACATTCCCTTGCTCATTCCCGCCCACAGCTTTATTATACCTTCCGGACAAACGTTCAAATTCTAATTTTTCTGCGGCATTCATCATGTTATAGACGCTCAAATCCGGCGCAGCCAGTTGGAAATCGCCACTATAACTTATAAATACCTGTCCTGCTTTAGGTTTGAGCGTTTCGATGACAACAACGCCGTTAGCACCTTTCACACCGTAAATAGCCGTAGAGCCTGCGTCTTTCAGAAGAGTAATTGATTCTACGCGATTTATATCCAGATCGTTGATTTCCTGAAGACTTGCTTCAAACCCGTCCAGAATAAACAGCGGGAGATTGCTGGTTATTGCGGCGGCATCCTGAACGGAAGTGATGTTCATACTTGTCTGTCCGCGCAACTCAATATTAGCCAGAACGTTGGGATTGGAACCCGAAAGATTGTTCTCTACAATGACAAAAGCAGGATCCAGACTTTTCAGGCTTTGCAGCACGTTAATATTTCCCACAGATTTCAATTCTTCCTGCGTAATGGCTGAATATGAGCCTGTAAAACCGAATTTATCGCGTTTGATAATTCCGGTGCTTATTTCAACCGCTCCCAATTGGGTATCTTGGTATTCCATCACGACTTTGTAGTTCGTAGCGCCGCTTTTCAGTTTCAGTTCTTTCGTTTTCATCCCGATATAGCTGAATACCAGGGTTTCGTCCATGCTTTCGACATTTATGGCAAACTTGCCGTCGAGGTTGGCGACGACTCCAACTGATTTTTTCGATTTCAGTGCTACCGTAGCGCCGACGAGAGGCTCACCGTCAGAGTCAATAACAACGCCTGTGATAGTAATTTGCGATTCTTCTTTTTGCTCCTGCCGATTTTTTTCCGGAGAGACGCTTTTCGATTTCGATACAAAAACTTGCCTGTCTGAAATATAATAGGCATAATCCGTATCTTTGAATATTTCATCCAGAATCTTGTCTATCGTTTGATTATGTGCATCGACCGATACTTTTTTCGACATATCCAGATTGTCGTCGTGATACAAAAAAACGTACTCGCTTACTTTTTCTATTTCGGAAAATACTTCTTTAATCGTCTTATTTTTCAGATTTATATTCAATCCGGTGATTTGCGAATACGAATTATTTGCGTAGATTACAGGTATTTCCACCATAAACAGAAAAAACAGTATTCTCATGATTTTTACGGTACAACTTGTATTAAAATTATTTCTTTTTACCATATGTTATTGTATTTTTTTCACGATATATTTGTCATCCGCATGTTCTATCCTGATGGGAAATGAAAATGCTAATCCTTTTAAGATATCGTCCGGATTATCTTTTAAATCCATTTTCCCGGAACATTTTAATTGAGCGGCGTCTTCGCTGCATACGATATCGATCCCGTAATAGCGGGAAAGCCTTGCTGTGACATCTACCAATTTCCGGCTCTTAAAGATATACAGACCGTCGATCCACGATGTATAATCGTTTACATCCACTTTCAAAACGCAGCCGTGTTCATTGTTGTATTCATACATTTCGGAGGGCGATAAAACGACTTCTTCCTGCTTGTTGTTTCCGGATATTTTAACGGAACCGCTTACCAGTACTATCTGTTTGTTCTGATCCGATTCGTATGCCATCACATTGAATTTTGTTCCTAAAACACGGATATCCATATCCTTGGTTTTTACGAAGAAAGGCTTGTTTTTATCATGGACAACGTTGATGAATATTTCCCCGTCAACATATATTTCTCTTTTATCTTCCAGAAAATCAACGGGGTATATGACTCTTGTGCCTGCATTGACGACTAATTTCGAGCCGTCGGATAAAATCAGATTCGACCGTTTGCCCTTAGGTACGATTAGCTGGTTGTATGCAGTCAGTTCTTTCTTTGAAATCCCCTGCTGCGCCGTTTTTATTCCAGCGGAATCATATACAATATTTGCGTCGTTTTCCTCTATTTTCAATGTTTTGCTTTCCGATAAAACGATTTGAATATCTTTATTTTCATTTTGAATGATATTTTTCCGGGCATAGCTCATTATATCCTGATGCTGGCGGGGCTGATAAAGAGAAATTGCCAGCAGAAGGATCGCAATAATGCTTGCGGCGACGCTGCCGATGCGTATTAACAGTTTGCGATAGACTGTTTTCCTGTTGGAATCCTGTATCTCTTTCCACAAAGAAGACAATTCTGCGTCGCCGACGGAAGAATTACTGTAGTCGTCAAGCGATTCCATAAAATTCAGAGCAGCGCGAAACGCCTTTTTGTCTATATTGCCTTCTTTCTCCAAATTTTTCCAAAATGCTTCAGAATCGGCATTTTTGTTCTTTATTGAAGAAATAAAGAACTCGTCCTGAAGAAAATCTTCAAATGCGTATTTTGAGTAATCTGTATTCAAATCCGGGTATTGCATAAAATTTTAATGATACTTTATAATGTCATTCATTATGGACGACATTATAAAGACTCTTATATTCTTATTTTATACTCACTTATTTTGATTTTTTTTCAATATTTGGCTCAAATTTTTCAGTGCCCGTTGAAGCAGGTTCTGGGTTGACTGGTAATTCATGTCCATGATCGCAGATATTTCGTCAATACTCATGTTTTCGTAGAAGCGATAGTGAACAACTTCTTTTTGCCGTATAGTCAGTTTAGACAATGTGTTAGCCATTAATTCCTTATTTATCTGTAGAGTTTCTTCGTCTATGAAATTGTCTTCGATTGAGCCGCTGTCCGCTATCTGGAAATATTCCTGCCAGTCGTTTATTGATTCGAAGCTGATTTTTTGTTTTGTTATCGTCGAAATAACAGTATTCCTTAATGCCATGAAAAGATATTCCTTCAGATTATTTACGGGTTTCAGGTTTGTCCGGTTTCTGTATAGCTTAACAAAAATATCATGGACACAGTCTTTTATGAGTTCCCTGTCGGCGGTAAACAGCAACCCTTGAATGATTAATTTTTTTGCATATCTTTCGTAGATTGCGCTGTAAGCCCTTTCCTCTCCGGAAAGAAAGCGGTTCCACAGCGAATAATCTTCTGAAATATTACAGTCTTTTATAAACAAAGTTAAATCGATAATTAAATGGATAACTTCGGGCAAATATAGATAAATTTTCCCAAATTACACAAAGACAGATAAAAATTGTCAGGGAAAAGAATATGAAGAAAGCCCTGATAATTCCTGAAAAAATCTCTGCTTAATCTGGATATTATTGATTTTGACAAACGTAATTTAGTCGCTTGATAGAGCTGACATTTATTTTATTAAGTATTTCTCCAAAATTAGTTTAAATGCTAATATTCAACCAACCATATTCGTTATTCCAATACAAACAGCAGTTATAAGTATGGGAAAAATCAAAGAGCTACATTTGTCTGCGGAA
>JAIRPX010000186.1 GCA_031256775.1 Dysgonamonadaceae bacterium | reverse complement strand
ATTCAGGGCAGTCGAAACAGTCTCCCCGACCATTTCCAGTTTTTTAGCAACTGCATAATCGACAGCGGAAGAAATATCCCGACCATAATTCCAAGCATGATGTGAATTAATGAATTATGCAAATCAGGAGTAAAAAATTTCCTGAAAGGACAAAATTTTCATAACCGCAGGCGAGCGATAGCGTTGCTTGCGGTTATAAAAATTAAACCCATTCGGGCTAAAAAAAACGTTTTCAATCCCTGATTCGCATTAATAACAGATATTCCTGTAAACGGAAATATCTGTTTAGAATTTTTTATTACCTTTGTCGCCGTCATTTTTGCATTTTTGTAATTTATTTTCATGCAGCAAAAAAATAGGTAAAGATGGCAAAGCTGCAAAGTTTTTATACACACGGCTTTACAGTTATTTTTTTAATTTTTTTTTACGGATTTAAGAATAAAAAAGAGAAATGGAAAAGCATAGAATATTTACTGTGGCATTTTCAAGCGTTTATCCGTTTTATATAAACAAGGCGGAAAAGAAAGGTCGTACAAAAGCAGAAGTTGATATGCTGATTTGCTGGCTTACAGGATATAATCAACAGGAATTGCAGCGCCAGATTGACAGCGGTAATGATTTTGAAACATTTTTTGCACAGGTTCCGGAAATAAATCCAAACGTTTCAAAAATCACAGGCGTAATTTGCGGCTGTCGAGTAGAAACAATCGAAAACGAACTTATGCGAAAAATCCGTTATCTCGACAAGCTGATTGACGAACTGGCAAAAGGAAAAACTGTGGAGAAAATTTTAAGAAAATAACGGACTGAAATGAAATTGTATAAATTTACGGCACAGATAAAAAAGGTTCCCGATATTGACGGAGCTTATATTATATTTCCTTATGATTTAAAAAAAGAATTTGGAAAAGGACGGATTAAGGTTCATACTGAATTTGACGGAGAAGCTTATGACGGAAGTATTGTAAATATGGGATTGAAAAATGACGACGGGTCAATTTGCTACATAATTGGCATACGGAAAGATATAAGGCGAAAAATAAATAAAAATCACGGAGATATAATTAACGTTAAAATAACAGAACGGGATAAATGAATACAATAGATGAATATATTGAAACTTTTGAACCGGAAATTCAAAAGGTGTTAACCGAAATGCGGAATTTTATAAAAAATGAAGTTCCGGAAGCAACGGAAAAAATATCATACGGAATACCGACATTTTACTTGAATGGAAATCTGGCAAGTTTTGCGGCATTCAAGAATCATTACAGTTTTTTTCCAAGTCCGTCGGGAATTGACGCATTTGAAAAGGAACTTGCTCCATATCGCAGCGGTAAAGGCACACTGCGTTTCGCAATCGACAAACCTGTTCCATGGAACATCATTAAAAAGGTTGTTCAGTTCAGAGTAAATGAAAATTTGAACAAAGGAAAAAACAGGAAAAAAACAGGGTTTAAACAGGATATTTGAAAACAGAGGGCGCGATTAAAAAACAGTAAAGGCGCAATTAATCGCGCCTCTACCGTAAATTCGATTATTTACCTAATGTAAACATCTATTTCCGCAAGTTCAACAAGCACGCCTCTGGCGCCAGGTTCGTTCATAAACAGAAGCAAGTATCTGCCGCGCTTCATTTTTTCAGGCGCAATATCAATCTCTTTCATAACTTCATCAGTATTGGTTATTGAATATTCTATTTTTCCGATTTCTTGCCACGACGGGTCGTCATACGGTTTAAGCTCGTCGTTTACTTTGAATATCACGCTCTTTGTGTCGGTTGCACATGCGCCTGAGCGACGCCAAAGCTTGATTTTTGTTATTTCCCACGACGATTTCATATCCATTCTCAGCCAGTGCGGTAATGGCGCGTTGTCTCCACCGAATTTGGGGCTTTCGTAATCCGAATGCCAGAAAGTTGCAGGATCGCCGTCTATCAGAGCATCTTTGCCTTTGCCGCCGCTTTCACCCGGATGAAAGTCGCTACAATCGATCATTTCAGCCTTCGACTTGTCAAGCATCATATCCGTTTTCGTAATATGGTAGTACGCAGTTTTTTTCAGCTTGTGAAGCGGAAAGCCGTTACTGGCATTTGCCGACTTGATTGTTATAGGCAGCAGATATTCTCCGTCGGGCAGATTGTCAATGTTTATTAGCTTGAAAGACACGCTAACCTCGTTCGAGCCGGACGGAATATTTGCCGAAGTTGTCGGGAACGAAAGGAAGGTTTCAGGAAGGGGTTGTAAGTTTTTCGACATACTTTTGTTATATTCTTCCACCAGCGAGAAATCCTGCCCGACGGTTGTTTCTACCGTAGCCGTTTTGTCATCGCTCATTCCATACCTCACCGTAAAGTTGAAATTTAATTCCATGTCGCTTTTACCGGCTTCCTTCAACTTATACACTGAATCGGTTGCCGAAATAAGCGTTTCCCGATTCGACGAAATATATACATAATGCGGCATTTCATTTTTCACCGACAGTTCGGCGTTATAATCCCGCTCGCAGGCGGTAAACAGTCCTCCGCATAGCAGAACTGCAAGTATTGTTTTAATTTTATACATAATTTTTAATTCCTTATTATTAAATATCTGTTATCTGTATATTTTATTTATAATGCAAAAAGCGCGTAACCTTTTTAAATACCGGTTTACACGCTTTGTCTTTATATTCTGTCCTGATTGCTGTTGCAACTAAGGAACTGATTTCATTTTTTCTCTGCAATAATCGTCTGCAATAAATTCGCTGCTTTCTGCCCATAGCGCATTACTTGTATTTTGTAATGCTTTATAAGTTTTAGACGCGACAAATTCGGCGAATACTGTATCAAAGTCTTTGTTTTCATGTTTTGCAATGATGCTTGCGATATGCTCGATTTTGAACATCATGTCTATCGTAATATCGTCTTCTCCGTATGTATATTTAGTTTCCATAAACATGTGGCATTTCAAATCTTGTTTAAACGTCGTTTAAGAACATCGTCTGCAAAATAAAAGCTCTCATCAAGCGGCTGTGTATGTAGAGCATTGTAATGTTTGCGGATTAGCGTATGTATTTCGTTTTGCCGAAACAGTTCAAATGCTTCAGAAGTTGATATTCCGTATTTCATTGCATATTGCTCGACGGCAACTACAATCATCAAATTTGCGTCTCTTTGTTGCTTTGTCATAATCTTTTTGCTTTTTTCAGCGTCTTTGCTATAAATCGTCCAATGAAATAATATTTAATATTCCCACGATTCGCGTTCCTTTTGAATATAACCGTCTATGTCCGTCCATGCGCCTTTACCCAAACCTTTTAGTTCTGCAAGATTGTGTGTGCGTTTGGCGTCTGTTCTAATCAAACCGTCTGTAATATACGACAAAAGATAGAGTTTGTCAGTATAGTTCATTGTGTCGATTTCCTGATAAAGGTGTTGTCTGTTTGTTACTCCTGCGCTGTCCATAATCTTTTTGTTTTTATTTACGGCGCAAAGTTACGACTTTTCCACTAACCGCAAAAACAGATGCCGTGCAAATTCTTTGGATTGCCATGAACTCCGAAGTAAACCTTGTATTTGTCTGTTTTTCAACTGACAAGTAATAATGCTGAGTACATTGTCTTTGCCGGTTTTAAAGCATTTCAAACAGTTCCTCAACCGGTTTTAGCCGATTGGGGTTATGAAGAGCTATTTCCAGACGGGCGTCAATAAAATCTTTTTCCCATTGCGGTATATCGGCTTCCAATTCTTCTATGTCAGGATACCGGCGCTTTACGTTTTCCCATATTTGCATGGGAATAAAAACGCCTGTTGGAATACCTGCCTGATCTTTCAATATCTGTATTGTTGCCATAATCTTTTTGTTTTTAATCATGGCGCAAAGTTACGACTTTTCCACTAACCGCAAAAACAGATGCCGTGCAAAATTGGTATGTAAAATAAATTAACCTTAAAACTGTTATGCAGTGTCGCCTGAAGAATCTGTTTGATATTTGCTCCAGTTCATGTAGAAAAGCGAGATAATCCATCTTTAACGACAGATATTTTTTACTCAACTTTTTTAATGCCTTTTCAAATTCACTCGCAACTTCAAAGTTCATCTGCAAGGTCGAATGCCGATTTAAGCCTACACTTACTTTCGCGGGCTTTTTGTGCCTCTTTGATACCGCGACGAATACTTCGGGCTATTTTCTCAGCTTCCTTGTAAGCAAGGAATTTTTTGTATTCGCTCGGCAACATGCTAACAGTTATCTTGTCCATAATCTTTTTGTTTTTAATCATGGCGCAAAGTTACGACTTTTCCACTAACCGTACAAACAGATGTCAAACATGACGATACAGCGTCTGAGGATCGTCGTCATTCCATGTGAAACTTTCAAAGCTGATGTCCTCGTTGATACTTTCCCAGTGAAGTCCGAAATGCGACTCTGTCCATTCGGAACGCTGACAGTCGGTTGCCTGCCTCAAACGTGGAAAAAACCGCAAGGACTGGCTTTGTATTTCACCATTTGGGAGTTCTATGAAAATCCGTCCGTTCTCAAACCAAAGTCTTTTTACAGTTTTCATTTTTCATTCGATTTAGAGAAAAACAGCTTCCAATGTTCAATCCGGCATCGCCTTTCTTTACATGTACATGAATCGGTTCATGTTCACGCGACCAATAATAAAACCGCATACCAAGTAATATCAATACAGTAGGCATATTATATCTTTTTTACGGCGCAAAGTTACAACTTTTCCACTAACGGCAAAAACAAATGCGTGTAAACCAATATGTCAAAGAACGCTTTTTGAATTGATAATTGACAATTGATAATTGACAATTAGCTTCGCGTTTGCAAATAATTGATGATTCGACAGGCGCGAAGCCCAATTATCAATTGTCAATTAAATTACTCCCATCCGAACGGCTGTTTCAAATTCGTATTCAGCACAGTCTGCGTCAATGGAATGGGGCGGTAGTAGTCGCGGGGCGAGCGGAAAAGGCGTGCCGACGTCTCCACATTCGTCAAATAGCCTTTCGTACCTTCGGAAAGGGTGAAAGATGTTACCCTATCGCCGCGCTCTTCTTTAGGAAGGTCGTCATCGAAGTAGTACCATTTGCTTATGCCGTATTTCTTCTTATCTGTCCAATCTTCAGGTATGTCGCTTTTCTTCTGGTAGATGGCATAGTCATCAACACCATCGCCGCTGTTATCGAACTTTCCGAAACCCGGGAGATACATGCCTTGCTGCGCTTCCGTATCGAGGAAACGTTCGCCGACTGCCCAGCGGTAGATGTCCTGCAATCGGAATCCTTCGCAGGCAAGCTCTACGCGGCGCTCGCGACGAACGGCAAGAATGGTCGCGTCGTTGACTTTGGGATATTGATTGCGGAGCGTCTGGTCAACTTCGCGGTTAGCGTCGAAGTCAGGCATTCCTACGCGGCGACGCAGCAGGTTAATGCTCTTTGCCGCTTCTGTTGCTCCGAACTGTCCAAGCTCGGCTTTGGCTTCGGCATAGTTAAGCAGTATCTCGGCGTAGCGGTATATCGGACGTCCTTCGTAGCGCCATGTGTATTTATCAGACTGATTAGCTGCATACTTTTCCTGACAGTAACCGCCTTTGATGGGGTCGTTCTCATACTTAACAAAGCTTGGGGAGCGCGAGCTGCTGCCCGGATGCGCGAAGTTCTCGGCAAGGCGCGGGTCGCGGTTAGCAAAGCCTTCAAAATACGGAAGAGTGGCATAGCCGGACAC
>JAIRPX010000114.1 GCA_031256775.1 Dysgonamonadaceae bacterium | reverse complement strand
TTACTTCGTAAAACAGCTACTCTGCAAATTCTTTTAAACCGTGCTGAACAAAAGCAGCGTAGCTGCAACATCTTTGTAGCCGTGTGCGTAAGCGCACGGTTGGAAAACACAGACCGTTTAAATGAGCAGCGTAGCTGCGACATCTTTTTTAACAGCAAATTATACTCTGCACTGCATGGTTTTGTGCAACGTCATTGCGAAGGCAAAGCCTGAAGCACGAGACAGTTTTCAGTTTTTAGTTTTTAGTTTTTTACTGGATTGCTTCGCTAACGCTCGCAATGACGTTGCAAAAAACTAAACTGCGTAAAGTATAGCTATGACGTTGCACAAAACTAAACTGCGTAAAGTATAGCAATGACATTGCAAAAAACTATACCATGCAGAGTATAGCAAAGCCGCGCCAGCTAATTCATAATTCATAATTTCTAATTCATAATTTAATTGTTGTCCAAATTGCTTCACAAACACTCGCAAAGAACATAGCATAAAGTACTCTAATATCTAAACTCTATACTCTATACTCTATACTCTAATACCTAACCTCAAACTCTGCTGTCAGAGCTTCCTTCTGTGAATTTCCGCCGATATATATACTGTAAACTCCTTGAGGAACAGATTTCTGATCAGTTTCATTATCCCATTTCAGGAAATCTGAAACAGGAATAGAGATTTTCACTTCAGAAGTTTCGTTTTCATTTAGCGATATTCGATGAAAATTGCGTAACTCTTTCAGAGGATAATTTTTTCCCTCAGGATATTTTACATATACCTGAGCGACTTCATCTCCTGCAAATTTTCCGGCGTTTCTGATTTTTACAGAACAATAAATCGTATCAGTAGCTGCATAAAATTCTTTTGAACGGTTAAGCCATTCATATTCAAAGTTTGAAAAGCTCAAACCATAACCGAATGGATACAGGACTTTCCCCTTAAAATAGCGATAAGTGCGATTCGACATGTCGTAGTTTTCAAAATCAGGCAAATCGCTATCTTTGGCATAAAAAGTTACAGGAAGCCGTCCTGAGGGATTATAATTTCCGAAAATAACGTCGGCAATCGCTTTACCGGCAAATTCTCCGCCATACCACACATTCAGTATAGCCGGAATATTCTGCGATTCCCATTCAATAGAAATTGCGCTTCCGGTCATCATCACAAACACAACAGGTTTACCTGTTAATTTCAAGGTTTTCAATAATTTTGTCTGAATTTCAGGTAATACAACAGAAGTCCTATCACCTCTATCAAAACCTTTGACGGATACCGGCATTTCTTCACCTTCAATACGTGGACTTATACCGCCTGCATAAATGATTAAATCAGCGTCTTTCACATTTTTAACCACATTAGCAAAAGATTTTGTCGATTCGCCATAACAGCCAATAACCGTGTCGCAATAGATTTCCACATTTTCGCCGACTTCATCCCTTATTCCATCCAATAAAGTTATAATTCTGGAAGGAAAACCGTTATAATTTCCCAGCTGTACTTCGGGATCATTCACATTAGGACCAATCAGCGCTATTTTCTTTATATTCTCCTTGCTGACAGGGAGAACACCCTTGTCATTCCGAAGCATAACAATCGACTGGCGACTCATTTTCAATGCAAGATTCTTGTGTTCAGGCGTTTCCAAAGCGCTTGAATCAATACCTGAATATGGAACCATAGCGGGAGGATCGAACAGTCCAAGTCGTAAACGAATGGTAAACAGTCGTTTAAGAGCGACGTCAATTTGCTTTTCAGTTATCAAGCCATCCTTAACAGCCTGAATAAGCCCAAAATAAGCCTCGTTTCCACAATCTACGTCTGTACCATGAAAAACAGCGTCGGCAGCAGCAGACGCGGCATTGGGATGAGTTTTATGATTATTGTAGAAATCATTAATTGCTCCGCAATCGGAAGTCACATAGCCTGTAAATCCCCAGTCATTGCGCAGGATGTCTATTAGCAACTTGTCGCTTCCGCAGCATGGTTGTCCTTCAAAAGCATTGTAAGCGCACATAAAACCGGCAACACCCGTTTCAGCCAGCTTCTTGAAAGCAGGCAAATACGTATCCCACAAATCATAATTACTAACGCTAACGTCAAAGGTATGACGGTTATGTTCCGGTCCACTGTGAACAGCAAAATGCTTGGCGCAAGCAGCAGCCTTTAAATAACGAGGATCGTTGCCCTGCAAGCCGCGCACAAAATTATCAGCCAGTACACTTGTAAGGAAAGGATCTTCACCGTATGTTTCCTGTCCTCTACCCCATCTTGGATCGCGAAAAATATTAATATTCGGCGTCCAGTAAGTTAAGCCGTGATAAATACGGTAATCACCTTTGGCAGAAGAAATATTATAAATCGCCCTGCCTTCCGTAGCCGTATAATCGCCTGCTTTACGCATAGCCTCTTCATCCCAGCCTGCAGCCATACCAATAGCCTGCGGAAAAACAGTTACTTTATATTCAGTCCTTGCCACACCGTGCAAACATTCATTCCACCAATTGTAGGGCGGAATACCCAGACTGTCGATTGCAGGAGCATCGTTTAACATTTGAGCAACTTTCTCTTCTAATGTCAAACGGGAAACAATATCAGCAGCCCGCTCTTCATAAGACAGATCCGGGTTCTGAAACGGGAACTCATAACTCGTTTTATTACAGCCTGTACCAAAAAAACAAAAAACGGATGTTATCATCCAAACAAAAGTTTTTTTCATGATTGTTATTTTTACATTTCAAACTATTTATTAACCAAACACAATAATCAACAAAAATGCAAAGATACTATAAAATTTTCATTTATATCGCAAATCTTGAAAATATAGGAACTTTAAATCCAAAAATGTGACACAAACAGTAGTGAAAGGATAAAATATAGTATTCATATCGATATAAATTTGTTAATAAATTATATAAAATCAAAACATAAACATTATTTAAAATTGGATTTTTTTCACAATTAGCATTACAACTACCTTATAATCAATTAGTTAACTTGCGGGGGGGGGGGGGGGTAAACACACTAAATATTAAAAAACATCAATTATTAAATTTAAAATTTTTCATTAAAAATTTTATACCGAACTTTGTGGTAATAATTCAATA
>JAIRPX010000323.1 GCA_031256775.1 Dysgonamonadaceae bacterium | reverse complement strand
TGGTATTATATATTTTTTTTATATTTCGCGCGTGTATATATATGTGTGTGTGTGTGTGTGTGTGTGTGTGTGTGTGTGTGTGTGTGTGTGTGTGTGTGTGTGTGTGTGTGTGTGTGTGTGTTACGAAAATATTCGAGACATGCAAATAAATAAAGTTAATAAAATGCAAAACACAAATATTATTTTCTTTTAGCCCAGTGGATAAAAGATCACGTTTACTGTGTTTCGCTATGTGAGGATATTTATTCATTTTATTTATAGGATCTGTCTTTAATGATACAAGATACTAAAAACTGTCGCTGTTTTTGTCGCAAATATACAACAAGGGGGGTTAATTACACATTAATTATACATTAATGAACCGAAAAAAAATGATGACGAACACAGAAAGGCTTGATAATGAAAGCGAAAAAAATATAGTTAAAGTTTATTAATTGTTTTGATTTAAAAAACAGCTATATTCTGCGAAGGCGAGAAAGCTATACTCTGCACGGCATGGTTTTTTGCAACGTCATTGCGAAGGCGAAGCCTGAAGCAATCCAGCATTTAGTTATCAGTTATCAGTTTTTAGTTATCAGTTTTTTACTGGATTGCTTCGCTAACGCTCGCAATGACGTTGCACGAAACTGCGTCAGCTAATTTATAATTCATAATTTATAATTATTTCTGGATTGCGAGCCGTTTACGGCAAAGCAATCCAGAGAATTTTATTTATTTGTGTGTAATTCGAAAATTTCATGTACTTTTGCAATCTGTTTTTAATGAAAAGATAAATGGAATACAATTTTAATGAAATTGAAAAGAAGTGGCAAAATTACTGGAAAGAGAATAATGTTTACAAAGTAAAGGAAGACGAATCCAAGCCAAAATTCTATGTGTTGGATATGTTTCCGTATCCTTCGGGGGCTGGACTGCACGTAGGACATCCGCTGGGATATATTGCATCCGATATTTTTGCGCGTTACAAACGGCTGAAGGGTTTTAATGTGCTGCATCCAATGGGATACGACGCTTACGGACTGCCTGCCGAACAGTATGCTATTCAAACAGGTCAGCATCCGGCAATTACTACGGAAAAGAATATCCGGCGATACAGGGAACAGCTCGACAAAATAGGTTTCAGCTTTGACTGGAGCCGCGAAGTAAGAACATGCGCTCCGGATTATTATAAATGGACGCAATGGGCTTTCATCAAGATGTTTGAGTCGTATTACTGTTATGATGCACAACAGGCTCGTCCAATAGCCGAACTGATTGAAGTGTTTGAATTACAGGGAACAAATAAATTAAATATAGCCTGTACGGAAAATATGTCTTTCACTGCCGAAGAATGGAAAGCCAAAACGGAAAAGGAAAAACAGGAAACTTTGATGAATTATCGCATTGCCTATCTTGCTGATACGATGGTAAACTGGTGTCCAAAGCTCGGAACTGTCCTTGCTAATGACGAAGTGCAGGATGGCGTTTCTATTCGTGGCGGCTATCCTGTGGAACAGCGCAAAATGAAACAGTGGTCGTTGCGCGTGTCGGCTTATGCTCAACGCCTGCTTGACAATCTGGAAAAATTAGACTGGACAGAATCGCTGAAGGAAACGCAACGAAACTGGATTGGACGCAGCGAAGGAGCGGAAATGGATTTCTCAGTTAAAAATAGTGATTTAAATATTAAAATATTCACTACCCGCGCAGATACTGTATATGGAGTAACTTTTATGGTATTAGCTCCTGAATCTGAATATGTTGCGCAGCTTGTTACGCCTGAACGCAGCGCCGAAGTTGATGCATATCTGGAACAGACTAAAAAGCGTACCGAGCGCGAGCGTATTGCTGATAGAAAAGTAACTGGAGTATTTTCAGGCTCTTATGCTATTAATCCTATTTCGAAGCAGGAAATACCTGTTTGGATAAGCGATTATGTTTTAGCTGGTTATGGTACGGGCGCAATTATGGCAGTTCCCGCGCACGACAGTCGCGACTATGCTTTTGCTAAACATTTCAACCTTCAGATTATACCGTTAATTGAGGGCGCAGATGTTTCGGAAGAAAGTTTTGATGCAAAAGAAGGAATAATGATAAATTCTCCACAGCAGTTTAATCACACTGAAAACTGTTTGATTTTGAATGGTTTAGATGTTAAAGAAGCCATTGCAAAAACAAAAAAATATATAGAAGAAAACGGCATTGGTAAAGTAAAAGTCAATTTTCGCCTGCGCGATGCTATTTTCAGTAGACAACGCTATTGGGGCGAGCCTTTCCCAATTTACTACAAAGACGGGATGCCATACGCCGTTGATGAAAAAGATTTGCCGGTAGAACTTCCGGAAGTGGACAAATTTTTGCCAACCGAAACCGGCGAACCGCCATTGGGACGGGCAAAAAACTGGACGTATGAAGAAAAAAGAAGACAATAAGAATCAGGTACTGTTTGTATTGTGCCTTTCTGCATTTTTTGTTCCTTTTATGGGATCGGCAATTAATTTGTCGTTGCCGCAAATCAGTAGCACATACTCATTGGGTGCAGTGTCGCAGAGTTGGATAGCAGCTTCATACCTTATTGCAACGGCGATACTGCAAGTGCCTTTTGCACGTATGGGCGATTTGTTTGGACGGCGACTGCTGTTTATTACGGGCTTGTCGCTGTTTTGCATTTCCAATATTTTATGCGGGATTGCACCTTCCGGAGCATGGCTTATTGCTTTCCGGGCGCTTTCAGGCGTGGGGTGCGCTATGATTTTTGGAGTAAATATGGCAATTCTTGTGTCGTCATTTCCCATACAGGAGCGCGGGAAAGCGATTGGCGTCAATACTGCTGTCGTGTATTTTGCGCTGGCTGCCGGACCGTTTTTAGGTGGATTGCTCACGCAACATTTCGGCTGGCAAAGCCTGTTCTTTTTTGTTGGTTTTATGAGCATTATCGCAGTTGTTTATTCTTTTTTAGCTTTGAAAACCGAATGGATTGAAGCTAAAGGCGAGCGATTCGATTTTGCAGGAAGCAGCATTTATTCGGCAGGATTGTTTTTCCTGATTTTTGGCTTTTCTAAAATCCCTGATTTTTGGGGATTTATCTTTATTCTTTCAGGAATTTCAGCAATAATGGGGTTTGTGTTTTTTGAACTGAAAACAGCTTTTCCCGTATTTGATGTGCGAATTTTTTCAGGCAATAAAGTTTTTTGTTTATCTAACGTTTCGGCATTAATAAACTACGCATGTACTTATGCTATAACGTTTTTAATGAGTTTATACCTGCAATATGTACGCGGTTTTGAGCCGCAAACGGCAGGTTTAATTTTGATAGTACAGGCGCTTGTGCAATGTGTGGCTTCATTATATAGCGGGATACTTTCAGACAAGACAAATCCTTCATTGATTGCCACTTGCGGGATGGCGCTGATTGCCGTAGGACTTGTTACGCTTGTATTTGTAACTGTCGCTACGCCACTTGTGCTAATCATTTTGATACTTGTGCTGTTTGGTCTGGGATTCGGACTTTTTTCTTCTCCAAATTCCAATGTCATAATTAGTTCGGTTGATAAACGATATTATGGGCAAGCATCTGCTACAATGGGTACGATGAGGCTCACCGGACAGGCATTCAGTATGGGAATTGCAACAATGTCTATTTCTCTTTTTGTTGGTAATAAGGAGATTATAAGCGATCTATTCGATAAGTTTATGACAAGTTTCCATACATGCTTCCTCGTTTTTGCCGTACTTTGTTCCATCGGAGTTTATACTTCAATGTTTAGAGTTAAGAAATAGGACATACTTTATCCTTTAAGGTATTGAGAATCCTAATCATGACAGCTTCTATCGTGGCGTATGAAACAAGTTCTTTCCCAACAAAAAGTAAAGCTATTAACAAACCTGTTCCTTTATCATTGACGGCTTCCTGTAACACGTGTTTATTCAGACGGTAAGCCTCGCGAATCAATCTTTTCAGGCGATTGCGGTCTACGGCGTGCTTGAAATTCTTCTTGGGAACGTTTATTAATATGGAAATATCAAAACCTGATGCGGGCTTTTTCTCAATATAAATTACACGCAACGGGAATACGCAAAAAGAACATCCCTCTCCAAATAAGATGTTCATTTCTTTTTGGAGAGAAATGCGTTCCCCTTTTTTGAAAGTTGATTTAAAATCCAATGTTATAATATTTCACTCTCTTGCATTTTCTTCAAGTAATTTTCTAACGCGGCAGTCATTGACGGGCTTTCCTGGTTGGGAGCTTCAATATCTAATCGCAAACCTGCGTCGCGTACTGCTTTAGCTGTAGAAGGACCAAATGTTCCTATTGCTATTCCGTCCTGATTGAAATCTGGAAAATTCTTTAAAAGCGACGATATTCCTGCTGGAGAAAAAAACAGCAAAACATCGTAATCAAACTCTTCGTTTTTCAGAAAATCGTTACTTACCGTTTTGTACATGACGGCTTTATTATATTTGATTTTCTTTTCGTCTAACAAGTGCGTTAAATCTTCCTTGTGAATATCTGATACCGGAAGCAGATAATTTTCTTTGTTATGCTTGTGAATGGGAATAATTATATCTTCTGCCTTTCCCGACGGCGGATAAAAAATTTTCCGTTTCCTGTAAACTATATATTTCTGAAGATAAACAGCAATTGTTTCTGTAACACAGAAATATTTCATACATTCAGGAATTTGTATCTTCAATTCCTTAGCCATGAGGAAGTAATGGTCGATAGCCGTTTTTGCCGTAAAAATAACAGCGGAATAATCCAAAATGTTAATCTTTTGAGTTCTAAATTCTTTTACACTCACAGGCTCAATCTTTATAAATGGTCTGAAAACGATCTGAACGCCATATTTTTCTGCAATATCGTAGTAAGGCGATTTGCCATTACCAGGCTCAGGCTGTGAAACAAGAATTTTTTTTACATTTGAAATCATAAACAAATTTCTCTTTACGCAATAATAAATAAATAGTTTAATCCCTTATATAAAAAATAAAGAGGAATTATTTCCTGGGCGCAAAGGTACAAAATAAAATAAAGCAACAGTGCATTATGAGGAAAAAATAACAAATATGTCTTGCGAAACACGAGTATAACAGTGAAAATAAAATAAATCAGGTAAAAAAAACAGCATAAATTATATACTTTTTCAAAATAAAACATCAAAAGAGCAGGGAAAAATAATGCGAATCCGCTGATGCAAATTAACGACATGAAATAGCCGTTCCATTGTCTGATGCTGTCTTTTGAAAAGAAAACATTTCCAACCAAATTATAAACTATTGATTTATATACCAAAAATACGATGATAAGCGCAGATGCTTTTCCAAGAAACGGAAACATCTGAATATCGGCTTCATTCAACAGTTCTGCATTGTGAAGAAATCCATTAAAAAGGATAATAGACAGCAGCAGAATGGTTTGAAAACAAAGTAACAGTTTGATTACAAGTTCATTATTAACCTGTTCGTTAAATATACTGTTCCTGTTGATATTTTCGATAAGACTTTTAATCATGGAAATCAGCAGTTTATATCCAGCGTTGGAAGTAAAGGCAGAAATAAAAAAGCAGACTAAAAAAAGGATAAATCCCCAATTATGGAATTGAACCTTTTGAGGGAAAGGTTCTTCAAGCATATTTGCGAACAAAATACTTAGTATTTCCATTTTTCTTCATTAAAAGATGAGCAAATTATCTCTAATGCTTCTTGAGGAGTTTGGGCAACGCTCCACAAATCGTCGTATTCTTCGGGTATGAATTTTTCCTCTTTAGAATGGTTAAGCATGGCAAGCAAGCGTTCGTAGTAACCATTTGTATTAAGTATAACAACCGGATGCCGGTACAGTTCCAGCTGTTTCCATGCAATGATTTCCATTAGCTCGTCAAACGTTCCAGCGCCGCCCGGTAATGCGATGCAGGCGTCGGATTTGTCAGCCATCCACTGTTTGCGCTGGTGCATGTTTTCGGTAACGACTGTTTCGCTCAAATTGGGGTGAACCCAGCCTTTATCAATCATAAACTGGGGAAGAACGCCAATCACTTTGCCTCCGTTGGCAATCATTGTTTCTGTTATGGTAGCCATCAAACCGCTGTATCCGCCTCCATTAATACATGTAATGTGCTGTTCGGCAAGCAATTTACCTAATGCTTCGGCAGCTTCAAAATAAACGGGCGCTATTTGTTGACAGGAAGAAGCATAAACTGTTATTGTTTTTATTTTTTGAGACATAATTATATAACAACGTAATAAAATGTGTGCAAAATTAGCAAATAATTTTCTTAATTTATGATAATCGTTACATTAAAAACTAAAAACTAAAAGATAAAAACTGACAACTGACTGTATTACAGTTGCAAAATATATTTTTTTGATTTTGTAACAAAAATAAAACCGGAAAACTTTGTTTGTTTCAAAAGTTTTCATTTACTTTGCAGCGTTTTTCATAAAAAGAACAGATGGACATAAAAGAACAAATTATTGAGAATGCTTCCATGCTTTTCCTCCGAAATGGAATAAAAAGCATAACAATGTCGGATATTGCCAACAGTATGGGAATTTCCAAACGGACGCTTTACGAGGTTTTTAGCAATAAAAATGAGCTTCTGGAAACGTGCGTCAGTGTTCATACTGAATTTTTAGACAGGAAAATCAAGGCATTAATTGATAATTCGGAAAATATTATTGAAATACTGATGAATTTTTATTCTTACTATTTTAACGATATATGTATGGTTAACAAGTCATTTTTTCATGATATTAAAAAGCACTATTTTTATATCCATAAAAAAGTCGAAGATAGTCAGGAAAAAAGAATGAAGAGTTTAATGCCTTTGTTCAAAAAAGGCGTAGAGCAGGGGTTAATAAGGAAAGACATTAATTTTGAAATTATATTCTGGCTTGTCAGATGTCAGTTTAAGGCTTTGATAGACGACAATTATATCCCCACAGACAAATACTCGGTTAATGAATTTATCAGTGCAATAATGCTCAATTTCGTAAGGGGGATCGTTACGTCTTTGGGGTATGAAAAAATAGATATTATTATCAGTGAATTTAAAATTGAAAGAAACCTGCAGGAAAAAAATTGAAAAAAAGCGCGCATATTTAAAATATATTTCCTGTTAAGTTGTCTTACAATAGTGTGTAATTATTAAAAACAATAATTTATGAAGTTATATTCAGGTAACAAGTTAGGCATCGCAATAGCGACGGTTTTATTATCATGGACAATGAACGCCCAGGATAAGCAAGCTCCGATAGAACTTACTCTGGACAGGGCTATTAAAGTTGCTTTAAGCGAGAATCCTTCGGTGAATATTGCCGATTTGGAAATACAGAAAAAGAAGTATGCGAAACGTGCAACTCAAGCGTCTCTCTATCCACAGATTGACGCAGTGGGGCAGTACAGCCGCACACTGAAAAAACAGGTGATGTATATGGATGGCGCTTTTAATACGGAAAGTATGTTCAGCCCTATAATCATGGGAATGGAGCAAACATTTCAAAGCGTTGGCGGATACCAGCCTGGTACTCTGGCAGAAAATATCAAAGCCAATACGCCTCCTCCGGCTAATAGCAGCGACGGCATCTCTGTAGGACGCGACAATAACTGGAGCGGAGGTTTTCAATTGAGCTGGCCTGTTGTTGTCCCAACGCTATGGAAAAGTCTTGAGCTTTCAAGCCTTGATGTGGAACTGGCGGTAGAAAGCGCCCGTTCTTCAAGGCTCAACATGGTTAATTCGGTCAGAAAAGCCTTCTATGGCGTTTTGCTGGCAAAGGATGCAATGCTCGTGTATCAGGAAAGTTATGAAAATGCTATTCTGAATTACAACAATATCAGTAGCAAGTTCCAACAGGGCGTTGTGTCGGAATTTGACCTGATAAGGGCTGACGTAAATGCAAAAAATATCAAACCCAACCTGATTCAGGCACAAAATGCCTATAATCTTGCTTCACTGTCATTAAAAGCGTTGATGGGGATCGACATGGAACAGGAAATATCAGTATCAGGAAGTTTGCTCGACTATGAAGAAGGTCTTTATAAGGAAATATTAAGCATAGATACCTCCCTCGTTCACAATTCTGATTTGAAACAGTTTGATATTCAGAGCGAACAGCTGCAAAAAACGCTCGGTCTCTATAAAGCGCAGTATTTGCCGACAATCGCCATCACGGGAAGTTATATGTATATGTCGATGAATAACGATTTCAAATTCGGCGATTACCGCTGGAATCCATATTCAACCGTCGGCGTAAATGTTTCGATTCCTATCTTCGACGGGTTTAAAAAATCAAGCGAAATCCGTCAGACAAAAGTTTCGATAGAACAAATGAAATGGCGACGCGACGATGTGGTCAGAAATCTTAAATTAGCCGTAAACAGCGCTGTTAATAATATGGCTAACTATGTGGAGCAGGTGTTTTCTACAAAAGACGTTGTTCTTCAGGCAAAAAAAGGTTATGAGATTTCCCAGAAATTATACGACACGGGGATGGGTACCCTGCTTGATTTGAATACGGCACAATTGGGATTTACGCAGGCAAGTTTGTCGTTCTCGCAGGCAATTTACAACTTCCTTACTTCAAAAGCCGATCTGGATAAAACTTTGGGCATGGATGTAAGCGAGTTGACTAATGAATAAAATCGTACATAAACAAGAAAATAAATATTTAAAATTGATGAATACTAAAAAATTATTTCAGGCATTACCCCTGTTAGGTTTGGGTATCCTGATTTCCTGCACAAACAAGCAGGATGCGGACAAAAAGGAAATTGTAGAAGCTGTCAAAGTAAATACAACGGTTGCAAGACTTGAAATGGTAGATAAAGTGTCGACCTATACTGCTACTGTACAGGCAGATGTTATAAATAATATAACTCCGGCAATGCCAGGACGCATAGAGAAAATTTATGTGGAAATAGGACAGAAAGTTAGCAAGGGGCAGTTGCTGGTACAGATGGAATCGTCGAACCTGCAACAACAGAAAACCCAGCTGGCAAATTTGCAGAAAGACTACGATCGCTACAGCGAACTGCTGAAAGTGGGCGGAATAGCTCAGCAACAGGTAGATCAGATTAAAACCCAGATCGACATGCTGGCTACCGTTATAAAAAACATACAGGACAATACGCAGCTGAAAAGTCCAATCAACGGCATTGTGACAGCAAGGAATTACGACAACGGAGACGTTTTTGCACAGCAGGCAATATTGACTGTTCAGCAGCTGAATCCGTTAAAAGCGATAGTTAATGTTTCCGAGTCGAATTTCAAGGACGTCAAGCTCGGTATGCCTGCCGATATTCGATTAGATGTTTATGAAAATGAAGTCTTTACCGGAAAAGTCGGTCTGATTTATCCAACAGTTGACGCAAATACACATACTTTCGGAGTGGAAGTGAATATCAACAATACAAACCTGAAAATCCGTCCGGGCATGTATGTGCGCGTTACTTTAAATTTTGGAAGCAAAAAAAGTGTTGTCGTGCCTGACGCCGCCGTTCAGAAGCAGTCTGGAGCAAACGACAAGTATGTATTCACGGTTGAGAATGGAGCGGCTAAATACTGTAAGGTAGAACCTGGACAGCGGCTTGGCGACGATTATGAAATTCTTTCAGGTTTGAAAGATGGCGATGTGGTTGTTACAGCAGGACATACACGCCTGATTGATGGAACAGCCGTTGAAATCATTAAAAATTAAAAATTAAAATTATGAGTCTATACGGATCAGCGGTAAAGAAACCAATCACTACCGCACTAATATTCATAGGGGTTGCCATTGTGGGGATATATTCCCTTTCGAGGCTGGCAATAGATTTGTTCCCAAAAATAGAAACCAATTCTCTGACCGTCATCACGGCATACGCTGGAGCCAGCGCGTCGGATATTGAAACCAACATCACCCGTCCGATAGAAAATACCCTGAATACGGTTGAAAACCTGAAAAAAATCACTTCCCAGTCGCGCGACAATATGTCGCTCGTAACTGTGGAGCTGAACTACGGATCGGATATTAACGTAGCTACAAACGACGTGAGGGACAAGTTGGATTTGGTTAAATCACAGCTGCCCGACAACGTAAGTAACCCAATTATATTCAAATTCAGCACGGACATGATGCCGGTAGTGATATATTCTGCCACTGCCAAAGAAAGCGTCAATGCTCTTTATAAGATTCTGGACGAAAAGCTGGCAAATCCACTTAACCGTATTGAAGGCGTAGGCGCTGTTTCTATTGCAGGAGCGCCGCAACGCCAGATACAGGTTAATGTGGCGCCCGAAAAATTGGAAGCATACAAGCTGACAGTCGAGCAGATAGCTCAGGTTATCCAGTCGGAAAACCTGAACGTGCCAGCAGGCAGTTTCGACGTTGGAACAGCTACTTACGCTTTGCGAATTGAAGGAGAATTTAAGGAAAGCAGCCAGTTGATGAATATTGTGCTGGGCAGCCGTAACGGGCGGAACGTATATCTGAAAGATGTAGCTTCCGTGTCCGATACTATCCAGAGCCGTATTCAGGAAGCCTATACGAATGAGGTAAAGGGCGCGACAATTGTTGTGCAGAAACAGTCGGGAGCCAACAGCGTTTCTATTGCAAAAAAAGTAAACAAAGCTATTCCGGAACTGCAAAAAAACCTTCCGCCGGATATTCAGCTGTCGCTGATTATGGATACTTCGGATTTCATACAGCAATCTATAGATTCACTGACGGAAACAATTTTCTTTGCTATTCTTTTTGTACTCATCGTGGTACTGTTTTTCCTCGGACGATGGCGGGCTACGTTTATCATTATTCTTGCTATCCCCATCTCGCTGATAGCTTCGTTCATATACCTGATGGGAACGGGAAGTTCGCTGAACATAATTTCGCTGTCTTCCATATCCATTGCAATCGGAATGGTTGTGGACGATGCAATAGTAGTGCTTGAAAACGTAACAAAACATATTGAGCATGGCAGTACGCCCAAGCAGGCGGCAATACACGCTACCAACGAAGTGGGCGTTGCAGTTATAGCTTCTTCATTAACAATCATAGCCGTATTTCTTCCGTTAACCATGACTACGGGATTTATAGGCGTGATGTTCAAAGAGTTGGGATGGATGGTGACGATTATGATTTCAGTATCGGTAATTGTAGCTTTGTCGCTTACGCCGATGCTCTGTTCGCAGATGTTGCGCCTGACCAATACTCAAGGAAAAGTTTTCGACCGCCTTTATGCGCCGATTCACAGGGCTTTGGACAAATTAGATTTTCAATATTCCCGCTTGGTAAATTACTGCGTACAGCATCGCTGGCGTACGCTGACAGTCTGTTTCCTTCTCTTTTTCCTGATCATGGTACCGGCATGTAAAATTGTTAAGATGGACTTTATGCCGTCTTCCGACAACAGCATGATTACTATGGACGTATATCTTCCAACAGGAACGAGAATGGAAGTTGCGCGGGAAACGGCAATGAAAATCGACGACATTATCCGTAACGATTATGGTGAAGAAGTACGCATCCGTTCATTCTCGGTAGGACAGGCTGATGAAAACAACACTTGGGCGGCTATGCAAACAAATGCTACCAATTTGATTACATATCGTTTGCGTTGCGTCGATCCGCAGGACAGGAAACATTCTATTTACGAGATTGCCGACGGCTTGCGCAAACAGTTGGACAATCTTCCCGAACTCTATAAATATAAGGTATCTCCAGGAGGTAATGGAGGCATGATGGGAACCGGCGCAAGCACAGTGGACGTGGAAATCTACGGCTATGATCTGGATGTTACCGACAAAATTGCCGCAGAAATGAAAACCCGCCTGGCAAATGTCGAAGGGTTGCGCGACGTTCAAATAAGCCGACAGGATTATCGTAGCGAATATCAGGTTGATTTCGACCGCGAAAAACTTGCTGAAAACGGTTTGAACTCGGCAACAGTGGCTACATTTGTGCGCGATCGCATCAACGGAGCTATAACTTCAAAATACCGCGAAGACGGCGATGAATACGACATCGTGGTGCGATACGACGAACAGTACCGGCAATCAATTGAAGACATTGAAAATATTACGGTATATGGTAATGGCGGAGCAGCAATCAAAATACGCGAACTCGGAAAAGTGGTTGAAAAATACTCGCTCCCGCAAATCGACAGACAAAACCGTCAGCGCGTAGTGAAAGTACAGGGATCGCTCCACAATGCAGCCCTGCAAGTTGCTGTTGACGGAGCCAATAAAGAAATCGACGAAATGCGGAAAGAAGGTAAAATCCCCTCCGAAATAGGTATCCGTATAGGCGGCTCTTACGAAGACCAGCAGGAAGCCAACAGCGGTCTGCTCCTTATTATGGTACTCTGCGTTCTTTTAGTATATATCGTAATGGCTTCGCAGTTCGAATCGCTGACCTATCCGTTCATCATCGTACTGTCGCTGACATTCGGGGTAGCGGGCGTGATGTTAGCTCTGATGATTACCGGCAAGTCTTTGAGTTTGATGGCAATGATCGGTATCGTGATGCTAATCGGTATCGTAGTGAAAAACGGTATCGTGTTTATCGACTACGCCAACCTGAATCGTGAGCGCGGCATGTCGATTGACAAAGCGATAGTTTCCGCCGGACGCTCACGTTTGCGTCCAATCCTGATGACAACAGCCACCACTGTTCTGGGGATGATTCCTTTGGCTATTCCGCGTGGCTCAGGTTCGGAAATGTGGCAGCCTATGGGTATAGCTATTGTCGGCGGTTTAACATTATCTACTATCTTAACGCTGCTGTATGTTCCGGCATTATATTCTATTTTCGGATCTAACGGAGTAATAAGAAAGAGGAAAAAATATAGAAAACAGTTTGGAATTAAAAATTTAAGTCAAAAGTAATGAAAGCAGTATTTATACCATACAATCAGGCTTACAAGGAACGGCTGATTGAAATATTAGATAAAATGAGTATCAGGGGATTCACGTTGTGGGAGCAGGTGCAGGGGCGTGGAAGCGATCAGGGCGAACCGCATTACGGTAGCCACGCATGGCCTACAATGAATTCGGCAATACTGACAGTGATTCCAGACGAAAAAGTAGAAGAGCTTCTCCGTAAACTTCGCGAAATTGATGCTCTGACAGAAAAACAGGGGCTACATGCTTTTGTCTGGAATGTAGAGAACGCTGTTTAAAACTCGGAGACGCCGAGACATGATGAACGAGACACGTAGCGCAAAGCGCGAGGACGCGCCAACAAATTCATAATTCAGCGCTACGTGTCCTGTTCATTGTATTTATGCGCTCACCAAGTATAATTCATAAACATGAAATGAATAAAAATTAAGGTATCGCAGCTACGCTGCTCTGTTTATATTCCGCACATCCTTTACCGTGCGCTTACGCACACGGCTACAAAGATACTGGCGCTACGCGCCTTCTCGCAAAACACA
>JAIRPX010000204.1 GCA_031256775.1 Dysgonamonadaceae bacterium | reverse complement strand
AACATGGGGCAGTGATGGAAAAAAACGCAGTAAATATGCAAACGGCAAACTGCTTGACGGGAAAATAATTCAAAACCTTCCATCCGTCTTACCTTGAAACAGGCGAGGGGCTTGCCCCCTCTTTATCCCCTCTTGCGTAAAACGGTTTTTGTCCGTATACTGAATCAATTACCGAAACAAAGGAGACAATTATGCAATCGAATAGTCATCATGAAGCCGTCCGGAGGGTAAGAAAGCGCGCTTGACGCGCAATTACTCAGTTTGTCGAGCTGGCGCATACCTCGCCGGGCAGAATCTCCAGTTGACTTCGCGGTCTTTCGATATGGCGGCGTTCACCGCCGACTGGAAGGACGCACACAGGCTTTTGGCGTTGGAAAACAAAGCGCGGCAGTTTGCCGAAATGATTGAGGATATCAGGATGTCCGCGGGGAGCGACGCTTCCCACGCCGCTCTGGAATTTTACGCCGATGTCAAGGCGGAAGCCGCCCGGAATGTTCCCGAAGCCCGCGCGGTCTACGAGCAGTTGAAAGCCGCTTATCCCAACAAGAGCCGCAAGCATCGGGGCAGAGGATCGTAGTCCTGACGGATCGAAACAAAGCGGGCTTTGTTTGGAGGATTGGGGGGAAGGGATTAAATGTGGGCAGTTCTGTCTGGCGGTTGTATAGCTTGAGTCGGGTGGAATGAAGGGCTAAAATTTGTTGACAAATATGAATAAAGAAGAAATGATAAAAATTAACCAAGCGCGGTAATTAGCGTAAACGTTTCGGGAAACTGGCATAGAAAGCTTGTGGTTCATTATTGGCGTTAGTCCGCGAGACTGTAAAGGAATGGCTTATGGCAAATTGGGAAACAAAAAGGATATGGGACGCTGTTATTGAAATTGAGGATGAAAAATTTGTCCTTCCTGTAATACAACGTTCATTAGTTTGGACAGAAGAAAAAATGGAATTGCTCTTTGATACGCTTTTAAAAGGAGATAGTTTTGGTGGAATTATGGTTATTGAAGAAGAAAGGGGTAAACAGCCGCTTTTTAACTATAGGCCGTTTACAAAAGATGGAAACTTTATATCCTCAAGACAAGTAGAACAGTTACCGCAAAATCAATTATTTGTAATAGACGGACAACAACGTCTTCAGTCATTTTATCTTGGTTTGAATGGTTGCATTAATGGAAAAGTTTTATATTTTGATTTGTTCAGTGATTATAATTCTGAATATGAGTTCAAATTTGAAAATGATATTCAAAAGTTACCTAAACAATCAAAAGACAATCAAGAAAGGCCTATAAAAGAGCATTTTTGGTATCCTGTAAAAAGTTTATTAAATAAACTCAGGGAAACAGTCCGCTATAAACAAATTGTGAAAGAAATAATAGATGAATCTCAAATTTTTGATGATATAAAAAAAGATTATATAGAAGAAAATATTTTGTCGTTTTATGAAAATGTATTAAATGCTCCTACGCTTGGTATTTCAAAAGTTCTCATAAATAAGACTCTGCCTGAAATAGAAAACAGGCAACGGATTGTTGAATTATTTCGTAGATTAAATGATGGTGGAACAAGATTGTCGTCATTTGATCTTGTTGCATCTATTTTAAAAGGATTTTCTTGGGAAATGGAAGGTTTCTTGCGGGAAATTCTGGAAAAATATCAAGATATAGGTCTATCTCAAGAAAATCTCATTAAATTGATTTTTTTATTACAAGATGATTATAACAAAGAAATGGCTTCCATTGAGTCCTCTGATGCGGAATTTGCAATTAGAAACAGAGAGAGAATAAAAGTTACATTAAAGTCTCTGAAAGACTTTTTAATTTATTCAAAAGTATACGATTACTATAAGGATAGCAACCGCTCTTTTATTCCTTTGTTTTTTATCGTCTATCATTTGTTTCATAAAAATATTGGCAATATTGAAATTGATCGTTTTTTTGATAATTATGAGACAGGGAATTCTGATTTTAGTCTTATGAAGCGTTGGTTGTTCAATTCACTGATTAATGGGGTATTCAGGAGCAAAGGCGCCGGCTGGATACCTTACAAAACCGGCATCAGAAAAATACTTAGCTTAATAAAAAACTATAAAAACAAAGCTTTTCCGATAGATGAATTATTCAGTATATATACAGATCATCCTATAACGTTCACTTTGGAATATACCAAAGAAAATATTGATCAATTAGATAGTTCTTTTGTCTATTATGTAATGTATGATTTATCACGCACAAACCGAATGAATGATATTGACCATATCATGCCTAAGAATATTCTGGAATCGTTGAACTATCCATCTGAGAAGATTAATAGTATCAAAAATTTTCAATTATTAGATTATGGAACAAATCGCGGGCATAAAAACGGCAAAGCATTTAAAGACTGGCTAACTGCGAAGGAATATGTAAAAGATAAAGAAGCATATATACTTTTGCATTTAATACCCAATGATGAATCTCTATGGGTAGAAGAAAAGTTTGAAGAATTTGAAGATAAAAGGGCAGATATAATTTTAGAGAAAATATTTAAATATACAAAATAAAAAACCAGTAGAAATACACAAATGCCGTAATGAGGATTATAGGTATTTCAGGCGCTTATAATTGGAATGTCGTGAGAAATACGCCTTACAATTTATTGAAATTTTATGAAAAGAACCTTGAAAAACACGGAATTCTATAATATTACGCTCGCCGATTTAGGTTCGTTCTGTAAGGCTGAACCGGAAAAACTGGGTAGCAGAAAAATCCGTATAGACTTTGAGGCGGACGCACAGCGGTCAGAGCTTGTCGATGATGAAGGGGCAAAATTATTTTAAATAGTTATTCTGTTGCAGGACTTGTGTTGGCGAGCGACCTGTTAGACGCAGGCAATTTTGAAAATCATTTTTTGATACTTTCGGCAAGTCTCGGCTCGCAAATCCTTAAAATATATTCATTGCAAAAAACGGACGGTAGCAGAAGTGACGAATTAACGCTACCGCGTATTGCCAAATTCATATGCGGCGCAACGCAGATTCAAGACTTGTCCGGCAGTATACCTTTTAACGAATTACGTACATATTATTTGTAACTCGGTATTAAAGAAACATATTCAAAAGAATGATTTGTTATACGCTTTCCGCGTAAAAATAAAGGATTTATATATGTTAGATAGGTTAAAGATAGTTTCTGATTCATTAGATAGAATTCATGAAGAACCTAGATATGAAATCTATGAAGGGGTTATTTATGCTATGGCTCCGCCTTCAGGCGATCACCAAATACTTGTTGATGAGATTAATCAGCAACTTAAACGATATTTTAAAGGTAAGAAATGTCAAGCTTTTATAGCTCCTTTTAATGTAAATCTTACTGAGTTTGCAGAATCTAAAAAAAAAATTGTATTTCAACCTGATATTACCGTTGTATGCGAGCCTTCAAAGTATAATCAAAGGACTGGAACTTATATGGGGGTTCCAACGTTAATTGTTGAGGTCTCTAGTCCTTCTACACGGTCTAAAGACCTCGGCGAAAAAAGATTCCTCTATGAGTTATCAGGCGTCCAAGAATATCTTTTTATTGAAGACAGACACAGCGCTAGTTTATTCACGTTAAAAGACAATCGGTATACTGAAACTTCTTATGAGGATGATGGGTCCGGAATTATTACTATTCCTATACCTTTATTCCCTGAATTAGCTATTGAGATTAGAGAGGATTGGTTCTGGTTTGGAGAAGAACAATCCTGATTAGATTATAATGATCGTTATAGAGATGTTAAAATTATAAAATATTCTTTGTAAAAATGCTAAGTAAAATAAGATACTCTATGGAAAATAAAATGAAAACTCGAATTATGTTAAGCGTATTATTCCTTTTTATATTCCTTGTTGATCTTTCTGCGCAGGAAGCGCTTAAATCCGCTGAGGAAGAGTATTACGATTTTCTCGCGTTGCAGGGTTTAACGCAACGTCCGTATCTGAACTACCGGACG
>JAIRPX010000225.1 GCA_031256775.1 Dysgonamonadaceae bacterium | reverse complement strand
GAGTTGATACCACGAATACGTATAGAAGTGCTTGCACCGGGCGCACCGGAATTTTGCTGCACCTGCACGCCTGCCGCGCGACCTTGTAATACTTGGTCAATCGAAGTAGGCACCGATTTTTGTATAGCCTCAGCCCTCACCGAAGTTACTGCTCCGGTCAGGTCGCTTTTTTTCATTGTTCCATAGCCGATTACAACTACTTCTTCCAGAAGTTTGTCGTTTTCAGTTAAAGTAACATTGATTGTCTGTCTTCCATTTACTTCAACCGTCTGCACGCTGTAGCCGATGTAAGTAAAAGTCAATTTAGCATTTGGCGAAACCGTAATCCGGTATTGCCCGTCCACGTTGGATACAGTTCCATTCGCGGTTCCCGATTCAACAATACTGACCCCTATCAAAACTTCTCCTGATTGATCTGTTATGACGCCAGATACAGAGACTGACTGTGCAAATGAGCAAAAGGGGAACAGCAAAAAAATAACGAACAGCTTTAAAAGCTTTTTCATTTGAATGATAATCTTTGTCGTTGTCATTTGTTATTAAAATTTGTTGCAAAATTAGCTTTTTCGTAATATTTTCGTGCTATCGCAGTAATCCAAAAGTTTTTCTACCGGTTACATAAGTTGCGTCAGCGTTACAAAAGTTTTTCTGGAGGATACATCAGCCCTGTGATGCGCTTATAACTGTTTTGACCGCTCTGCAAATTCCTTCGGAGACATCCCGTAAAATTCGCGGAACGAACTGGAAAAATGCGAGAGATTAGTGAATCCTATCGCATACATAACTTCCGAAACAGATAGTTTTTTACCGGAAAGCAAGTCGGCAGCCTGTTTCAGGCGTATGGATTTGATAAAATCGCGAGCCGACTGTCCTGTCAGTTCTTTCAGCTTTCGGTGCATGTGTACGCGGCTCATACCAACTCCGGAAGCCAGCATCTCAACATTCAAATCGGAGCTGGATATATTTTCATTGATTATTTTTATTACTTTTTCGTATAGCGCCTGGTCGGAAGAACGCAATACAACAGGCTCTATCAACGATTTATTGCTTTCGACGTCGGAAACTTTCGTTTTCAGCCGCTCGCGGTTTTCAAGGACATTGGATATAACGCTTTTTAATAAATCAACGTTGAATGGTTTTGAGATGTAAGCATCTGCGCCAATATTGAAGCCTTCCGTTTTGTCTTCGTCTGTTGCTTTTGCCGTAAGCAGTACTATCGGAATGTGATTAATATTGACATTCGATTTCAATTTTTTGCACAGTGCGATACCGTCCATTTCAGGCATCATGACGTCGCTCACTACCAAATCGGGTTTTTCCTTCAATATGATTTCCAGAGCTTTTTTCCCGTTAACGGCTTCCAAAACCCTGTATGTGTCAGACAGTTCGTTGTTAAGATATTGCAGGATTTCATTTTCGTCATCCACAATCAAAACACGGTATTTTGTTTTTGGTCGTTTTCTCTTTTCTTCCAAATCCATATCAGGACGGTCTGGTTCTGTCCTTAATATATATTGAATATCGTTTTTCATCGCCATTTCGTCTGCGGTTAAGTGTGCATTTCCCATCGGAAGGCGGATAATAAATTCGCTGCCGCGAATATCCAAACGGTTACGCGCGTAAAGCTTGCCGTGCTGCAACTCAACTAATGAACGCGACAGGTGCAATCCTATTCCTGTGCCGCCTGAATTGGAATTTATATCGCCGCTGTTAATCTGGTAAAAACGTTCAAATATTTTTTCTATTTTACTTTCCTCAATTCCACAGCCTGTATCGGAAATGGTTATTTCAAAATAATTCCGCAAGGCGTCAGTTCTGTTTTCATCGGTGCCGCATTTCAGGGTAATCGTAATTTCACCGCCTTCAGGAGTAAATTTGAATGCGTTGGAAAGAATATTCATCAATACTTTATCGAAATTGTTCAAATCTATCCATACTTTCAACTGCGAATCGGGATGAATAAACGAAAAATCAATATTCCGTTTACTTACCTGATATTCAAAAGTTTGCATCAGATCGTTAATGAATCCTACAATATCGGTCTCGCGGAATTTCACTTCCATTAATCCCTTATCAATCTTCCTTACATCCATTAACTGATTGATTAAGCGTAAAATACGTTTGGCGTTACGGTACATTAACGTATATACTTGCAGGTTTTTGTCGTTAATACTTTCCGAAATTAACTTTTCAAGGGGACTTATGATTAAAGTCATTGGAGTACGGATTTCATGAGAAATATTTATGAAAAACTGAAGTTTGGCTTCGCTGATTTGCTCTGTATGTTCCCGTCGCATCATTTCGTTCCTATGCCGGACTTTATCTAAAATAAATCTTACAATACCCCATACCAGCGCCACAAATAACAGTATATAAATAAGATACGCCCACCATGTCAGATAGCGTGGAGGAGAAATAATCAGAGTTATTATTTTCTCTTCCGACGAATTATCGTAGATACAGGCTTTAATTCTTAATTTATAGACGCCATAGTTAATATTCGTGAAATTAATACGGTTTACTCCACGTTCCGTATTGATCCATGTGGAATTAAGTCCTTCAAGCATATAGCGGTAATTTACCCTTGGGGAACTTCCAAAATCGAAAGTTGAAAATTCCAGGGCAAACATGTTATCCCTGTAACTCAGATAAACAGTATCAACGTCGGCAATAAATTTGTTTAATATAACGCGCCTTCCTGATTTCTGTCCTGCCACAACCGGTTTGCCAGAAATATACAGTCCGGTCAGGTATAAATTGAGTTGAAAGCTGCGGTCATTGATTTCGGAAGGATAAAAAGCTGATATTCCGCCGGTGCCGCCAAAAAACATTTCGCCGTCGCAGGATTTGAAAGCCGCTCCCAAACTAAATTCATTTCCCTGTAAACCGTCGAACTCATAATAATTCATAAACCGGTCTTCACTTACAACGAGTTTTGAAATTCCCGAATGAGCGCTTAACCAGATATTTCCATTTTCATCTTCCAGAATACCGCAAACAACATTGCTCGATAAACCGTTTGCAACAGTATATTTCTTTGACTGCTGGCTTTTCCTGTCGAAACACGCCAAACCTTCCGTAGTTCCAATCCATATATTTCCTTTTGAATCTTCCCTGATACTGAATACAACGTTTCCTGGCAAAATGCTGTTAGGATAAGACATAACTTTCCCATTATCAGTATTTATACTGCAAATTCCATTATACGAGCCTATCCACACAACGCCTTCCTTATCGCATATAATACTGTTTATCCAGTTATTGGGAATTTTCCGTTCATCCGTATGCGATTGTGAATAATGATCTACATATTTTTTTGAAACCAGGTCAAAAATATAAACTCCGGCGCCATTTGTTCCTATCCACAGGCGGTTATGCCTATCTTTCGCCAGACAGAATATCTTGTCTCTTGCCGAATTTTCATCCAAAGTTTCGATGTAATTGTTGAAATATGTACACTTTCCCGTCTGTTTATTCAGGCTCGACAGTCCCGACAAATAAGATCCCAGCCACAGGTTACCGGAATTATCTTCAATCATCGACAAAACCGTATTCGGAACAGAATTGGCGTTGCCGGAAGCAGCGAAATGTTCGGAAACGCCTTTTTTCAACTTGTAAACGCCGTCGTTGTCGGTCCCTATCCAAAGCGCATCATCCTTGTCTTTCAATAACGACATGATACAGCCCGATCCGATTATATTCCGGTTAAATGATTTATATCCCCAGTATTCAAATTTGTTGGAAACTTCTGGATCGACGAAAACGCCTTTTTGAAACAAGCCTGTCCATATATTTCCCGATTTATCCTGACAAATGGCATGAACTTTCATTCTGGAAAAATCGAAAGAAGTTGAAAACATTTGAAAGTCTTCCAGACATTTCTTTTTGGCATTATATATCTTGATTCCCTGCCCGTCTGTTCCGACTAATAATCTGCCTTTGTTATCGACTAACAGACTTTTAACTGACAAAAGTGAACGATTGACATAAGGAACGAGTTCAAAAATGTGCGCCTGAGCATTATACCTGTAAAGTCCATTAGTCAGCGTTCCGACAAAAATATCGCCTTTGGAATCTTCGCAAACTGCTGATATTTGGTTGCTTCCTATTTGAGCAGGCGCTTTGAAAACAGTCATCTCATCGGTTTTGGGATTATACATATTCAATCCGTGATTTTCCGATGCAATCCAAAAAACGCCCCTGCTGTCCTGAAAAATGTATGTCAGGTACATACTGCTCAAACGTTTAGAGATACCCGTGTCGGTCTGGAAAACTTTGTCGTCTTTTCTGATACGTATAACGCCATGTTCAGAGGTTGCAATCCATATTTCGCGATCTTTGCTTTCTGTGATACATGTAATATGAGGCGTAACGCAAACGCCCCTGTTATAGAGTTTTATTTCCGAAAAATTATCCTTCAAGCGGTTATAAACATGCAAGCTGTTGATACATCCAACCCAGAATCTGCCGTAACTATCTTCAAACAAGCTTCTTACATAATTATTTTTGATAGTGCATGAATCATTAGGACTGTTTTTGTAAACAGAAAATTTCACGCCGTCGTATTTGTTCAAACCGTCTTCCGTAGCAATCCAGATATAATTGCGGCTGTCCTGACAGATGGAATTAATCAAACTGCTTGATATATCCCTGTCGGTAGAAAAGAACGTTCCGATCTGAGCGTGCAAACCGGCAACTGTTCCGAAAAATAATAAGAAAAGAAACATTTTTTTCATGGTGTGTTAATATAAGTAATTATAGCTTATGTCCTTATTCCTGAGCTTACAGCTAACTTGTTGATATAAATCTGATAAATAATGAAAACAACTATAAACACGAAAGGCAGATCTAAATGCCCGATAAAGAAGCGTATCAGTGAGGCAATACCCAGAACAATAATTCCGGCAGAGATCCAAATACCTTTTTTTGAATAACTTATATCCTGACTGAATCTGACAATGTTATTTGATGGAATGATGAAAAATATGAAATAAATTGCCAGTAGCAACAGCGATTCTTCAAATAAACTGCCAATAAATGCAAGCAATGCAATTGCAAACAAAATCCCTGTGACATAAGCAGTTATTTTCTGCTGTTTACTGAGTGCAAAACGTCCGTAAGGATTCAGGCAAAGGAACAGGTTGGAAAGCGGAGCCATTATCCACGTAATCAGTACGAATGTAAACAAAAAGTATGTTATAAAGCTGAAAACCAACGACAAAGATGAATTGCTGCTTGCAATCCTTGATGAAATATTCTGTACGATCCAAATGCCAATAATCAAGCCCCATTGCAGCCCGCTACTTTGACGTCCCAGCCATTCATAAAACATGTAAAACCAGCGATACAGAAAAAAACGCGATTTCAACGCTTCAATCATTCCTGCCTTAGCGTAGCTGTATTCAGGGTTGATTTTCAATGCTTCGCGGAACGATTCCAGCGCTTTTTTCGATTTGCCTTTTTGCAATTCCAGATAACCTTTGCTCGAAAAGGAAAAAGGATCGTTGGGGTTGTTGCCAAGCGTATTCTGAATAGTTTGTTCCGCCTCTTCGGTACGCCCAAGTTTGCCAAGCGCCAAAGAACGCAGATTCATACAATCGCTATTTTCAGCATCATGTTCCAAACCTGTATCTGCCGCAGCAAGCGCCTGTCCATATTGTTTGTCGTCGTAAAGTAAAATTGCTTTAAAACTCCAGTAATCAGCATCTTGAGGATTTAAAGCAATTGCCTGTTCTATATTGTCGTATGCCTGTTGATTTTGATTCAGGCGCGAATGTAAAATGGCTTTTTGATGGAAATAATCGGCATTTTCAGGACACAATCCGATTGCTTCCTCTATAAGTTGCATTGCTTCCTTAATTTTACCGCTTTCTGTTTTACAAAGTGAAAGATAATATTTTGCCGAATCGTTATTGGGCGTTTCGGTAAGTATTTGCATTAACAGCTTTTCCGCTTCATCGTTTTGATGATGCATAAGAAGCATTGATATGCGCCGTATATTTTCAAAAGTCATAAATTCTTATTTTTTCAATTTTAAATAATTCAAAATATCGTCATACTGCCCTGCTTCATTGGAGTAAAGCGCATAATTGCGGGCGCGTGTAAACCATTCCTGAGTAGTTGGGACATGCTTTTTCACAGAACGCCCTATATCTTTGTTAGTCAGTGGTTTCGGTATGCCTGTGATCATTGCTTCCGTCAGTTTTTCTTCTATTGCCTGGTCGATGACAGCTTTAATGTCGGCGCCAGAGAATTTGTCGGTCATCATTGCCAGATTCGTAAACGAAATATTTTCAACAGGTTTACCTTTGAGATGAATTTTAAATATTTCCTCGCGGCTTTTTTCATCCGGAGGACTGACAAAAATGATGCGGTCGAAGCGTCCGGGACGGCGGAAAGCATGGTCGAGATGCCATGGCGCGTTAGTTGCGCCAAGAACAAGAATGTCGTCGTTGTTGGAACTAAGTCCGTCTAATTCAGAAAGAAACTGATTGATAGTCTGTTTGCCTGCCGTCTGGCGCATATCGCTACGGCTTGCTCCGAGCGCGTCGATTTCGTCAAAAAACAGTACGCAAGGCTTATTGCGCCGCGCCGTTTCAAAAATGTCGTGCAGATTTTTTTCGCTGTTGCCAATCCACATGTCAAGTATGTCGCTGATTCCTACCGAAATAAATTTGGAGTTTATTTGTCCTGCCGTCGCTTTTGCCAGATAAGTTTTGCCGCAACCCGGAGGTCCGTAAAGCAAAATTCCGCCGCCCGCTTTTTTTCCGTATGCAGCGTAAAGTTCGGGAAATTTCATGGGAGCGATGATTTTCAAATCAATTTCCTTTTTCACATTTTCCATTCCGCCAATGTCGGCAAAAGAAATATCGGGGCGCTCCACAAAAATGTTATCATCTTCAAATTCATCAAATTCCAGCTTGTTTCCAACTCGTAATGTCCTGTCTAATTCGTCATCCCGAAAATTAGGCTCCGCATCTAAAACGCTTTGATAGGCTTCAATCGCTTTTTGTATATTGCCTTCAGCAAGCAAAACCCGCGTGTAAAGTACCAATAATGGCACGTAACCGTTGAATTTGTCTAAATGCGATTCCAAAATCACGCTCGCCATTGAATAGTTACCTGTTTTGTAGTAACATTGGGCAAAAGCTACTACCACATCTTTACTGTCAGGTTCCTGTTTTAAAATAATTTTGTACTCGACAGCAGCCTCTTCGTAATAACCATGCGTAGCCAACTGTTCGGCAAGTAATTTTCTAAGAGTAACATTGTCAGGCGAATACAATAACGCCTCGCGAAGCTTTTCTATCTGTTCCATAATTGATTTACAGAAAATTTTGTGCAAAGATAATATTTTCAGATTTTAGAAACAAATTGTATCGAATTATGAATTATGAATTAGCTGGCGCGACCTTCACGCTTTCGCGCAAAACATACTCCATCTTCTGAAACAGTACGTTTTTCACCAACATATTGTTTTATCATTGTTAATTCAATAATTTAACGTATATTTGCGCTCAAATATTTAAATATTAAACAATGAGTTTTTCAACTAATGCTTTTTCCATATTTGAGAAATCAATCCGTGATTATCATTTAAAAGACAGCGTAGATGCAACTGTTTCAAATCCTTATCCCTTTCAATCGCTGGAATATTATTTATATCTCAAAAACTGGATTGATACGGTTCAGTGGCATCTGGAAGATATTATTCGCGATCCGGACATAAATCCTGATAAAGCCCTTGAAATTAAACGGCGAATTGATAAATCAAACCAGGACAGAACTGATTTGGTGGAACTGATTGACAGCTATTTCCTTGACAAATACAAAAATGTAAAAATACAGCCACTGGCATCTATAAATACCGAAAGTCCTGCTTGGGCTATTGACCGTCTGTCGATTTTGGCGCTGAAAATCTACCACATGCAGCAGGAAAGTATGCGTAAAGAGATAAATTCATCTCATTATGAATCTGTTATAAATAAATTGAATGTTTTATTGGAACAGAAAAACGACTTGTCTTCTGCAATAGACCGATTGCTGACCGATATTGAAGCAGGAAATAAATACATGAAAGTGTATAAACAAATGAAAATGTATAACGACCCTTCATTGAATCCTGTACTTTATGGGAAAAAATAAGAAGAATAGCACACTGGTGATTCGCCTCTCCGCTTTAGGCGACGTTGCAATGACAATTCCAGTAGTGTATTCTGTAGCAAACCGTTATCCTGAGCATGAATTTATTATGCTCACAAAATCGCCGTTTCATACGCTTTTTATCAACAAACCCGATAACCTCATCCCCGTAGCTTATTCTCGCAATGTTTGGAAAAATTATGGCGACAAAGTAGCTGATTTACACAGCGTTTTGCGTTCCTGGCGCATTGATCTCCGTTTTTTGCTGCGGGGAACAAAAGTTGCAGTTATTAACAAAGGACGAATAGAGAAAAACAAACTTATCCGTGAAAAAAATAAAAATTTATGTCAACTGGAAACGTCAATAGAACGTTATCAAAAAGTATTTGAGAAACTTGGATACGACGCAGCATTAAATTTTACATCACTGTTTGAAACGAAAAACAAAAAACATGAAGCTTGGATTGGAATTGCTCCGTTTGCACAGCACGCAGGAAAAATATATCCGTTAGAGCAAATGGAAGAAGTTGTACGGCTGCTGTGCGCCCTGCCTGATATTAAGATTTTCCTGTTTGGAAACAAACGCGAAGGGGAAATACTGGAAAACTGGTCAAGCAAATACAGGTATGTTCAATCTGTTGCTGGTAAAATGTCTTTTTATGAAGAACTTCGCCTGATGAATGATTTGAACGTGATGGTCAGTATGGATTCAGCAAATATGCACCTGGCATCGCTTGTAGATACGCCCGTTGTTTCGGTATGGGGTGCAACACATCCATACTCAGGATTTTACGGATATGGGCAAGATATAAAAAATGCAATTCAGGTGGATATGCCTTGCCGTCCATGTTCGATTTATGGAAAAAAGCCTTGCAGATACGGCATTTACGATTGCATGAACCGGATTAAACCGGAAATGATTGTGGAAAAAACGATGTGTTTTCTATTATGAATTATGGATAAATTGTTTTATTATATTGTTTATACTGCTTGTTTTATGCTGTCGCTCCTACCATTGAGGGCGCTTTATTTCATGTCTGATATTTTATTTTTTCCATTTTACTATTGCGTCCGCTACCGGAGGAAAGTGGTAAGAAAAAATCTTGTTAATTCTTTTCCCGAAAAAAGTACGAAAGAAATTATTCAAATCGAAAAAAAATATTATTCATTCTTGTGCGATTATCTGTTTGAAACACTTAAATTGTTATCTATAAGCGAAAAAGAAATCAGAAAGCGAATGACTTTTGAAGGAATTGAGGCTATGGAAAAAGCAATGTCGGACAATAAACCGTGCATTATCTGCTTGGGACACTATTGCAATTGGGAATGGGTGACGTCTATAATGCTACATTTAAACAAAATGTTTTTTTGCGGACAGGTTTATCAACCGCTGAAAAATATAATGGCTGATAAACTGTTCCTTAAAATCAGAGGAAGATTTCATGCAAACAATATTCCACGTGAAAAAGTATTGCGCAAAATTGCAGAATTGAGGCAGGAAAACAAAAATTTTATTATCGGCTTTATTTCCGATCAAACGCCTAATTGGGCAAGTATCAGGCTTTGGATTCCTTTTCTAAATCAGGATACTCCTGTGTTTTTAGGACCGGAACGTATCGCCCGCCAAACGGGAGCTGCTGTTTTTTATGCAGACATGACAAGAATAAAAAGAGGATATTATCACTGTAAAACTGTTTTAATATCCGAATATCCAAAAGAATTGCAGGAAAATGTTTTAACAGAAAAATATTTTAAATTGCTGGAAGAAAACATAAAAAAAATGCCGCAATTCTGGCTTTGGTCGCATAACCGCTGGAAAAGACAAAGGAAATGAAGAGAGGAGTAAACGAGAGAGTAGTAAACGAGAGAGAAGTAAACAAGGGACGAGTAAACAAGAGAGTAGTAAACAAGAGAGTAGTAAACAAGGGACAAGAGAGAAGTAAACGAGAGAGCAATTATACTTTACGCGGAACGTCATTGCGAGCGTTAGCGAAGCAATCCAGAACTGAAAACTGAAAATAAACATTTCCTTTTATTTTTAATTAATTGATATAAATTGAATCAATTTATAAAAAACACAACCTTCCAAAGATAAGCAGGTTTTTAAAAATTACAAAACACAATTATGTCCTTTGTATTTATTTAACTTCTTATTTTTACAGAGATTGAGGAAGCAAAATATTACCCACATTGCAACTACTTGAATACCGTAAGTGCATTAACCCACATTGCATCATTTCAAGTCACAATTTTCCAATAATCAGTAATATTCATTTTTTCAAATTCCGATTTGTGTACTACAAATTTTCGTTTGGAGAACGGACGAGATTTATATC
>JAIRPX010000224.1 GCA_031256775.1 Dysgonamonadaceae bacterium | reverse complement strand
GATATAAATCTCGTCCGTTCTCCAAACGAAAATTTGTAGTACACAAATCGGAATTTGAAAAAATGAATATTACTGATTATTGGAAAATTGTGACTTGAAATGATGCAATGTGGGTTAATTCATAATTCCTATTTATTTGCTGACGCGGCTTTTGTGCAGAGTATAAATCTTTTTTTGAAGCGCTATTGTATTCAGGTATATAGGGGATGCCTAATATACCAAAAAGTAGAGACAAGGTAATACCTTGTCTCTATGCTGTTTATTTGATACGAACCGTTATTAATTCCAGCCCGGATTTTGTTTCAGCTTCGGATTTAAAGTCAATTGATTGGTAGGAATTGGATATAAATAATCTCTGTTTAGATTGAATTTAAATCCTTGAGTTCCACCGTTCAATTTGCTTTTGAATATTTTTATATATCCGTTACCGTCAACTTCCAGCTCATTAATTTTATCTCCGAATGTTGCCTGTCGCTGCATGTCCGGTTGTGATTCCGGTAAATAATCTCCAAAATCGAATCCTATCCACTGCTCTTTTTTAGCGCCTACAGGTATTTTATCTGCGATAAGTTCTCCGGCAGCCGCCCAGCGCATAATGTCGTTCACGCGGAATCCTTCGCAAGCTAATTCAACTTTGCGTTCGCGGCGTACAGCCTGTATGATTGGAGAAAGAGAAGCAAACTCAAAGTTCGGATCGCTTGCAACTCCAAGCGTTAAATGAGGCATATTTACGCGGTCGCGCAATTTATTAATACTTTTGTCCAAATCGGCTTGCGTAATATTTCCCAGCTCGGCTTTTGCTTCTGCATAAATCAACAGCGTTTCGCCAAAACGGTAATAAATAAGCGCCTGCAAACCTTGACCCTGAGGACGTGCATCCGCATAACGGAAATTATGTCCCTTATATATTTGGTAGCCGGAAGGATTGAACTCTTCCGCCCCGCCATCCAATGAAGGAGCGATAAAATAGATGGGAGGATTTGCCTTTTCCCAGCGTAAATGTTTTTTATCGTTAATTTGGATGGTCTGAGCCAGACGCGGGTCGCGGTTTTCAGCTACTTTTAGCAGCGTGGCATCATCGTAGTTGGGAGAAACAGGCGTACCGTCTGTTTTCAGGTAGGAATCAATCAGGCTTTTCGTAGCGCCTCTTCCTCCGCCGGTGGAAGAATAACGATCCCAGAGGCTGTTATTTATGCCGACTTCATATTTACGCCAGAAAAGCACTTCCTTGCTGTCGGCATAATTTTCCTGATTGAAAAGGTCGCGATAGCCAAATTCTACCCCAACATTATCTAATGCAGGATAACCTGTAGATTCCGACATGGCGATAAGATCGCCGGCTACTTTTGCTGCCTTTTCAAGAAACTTCGTACTTTGGTTTGACGCCGCTTTGAATGGATCGTTTGCATGATATTTTTCCCATGTTCCTTCGTATATAGCAATACGTGCTTGCAAAGCCATTGCTGTTTCTTTCGTAACACGTCCTGTCCATGCGCCTCCCGCTCTTGCCGTCAGGTAATTTACGGCATTATCAAGGTCGGTCATCAAAAAATCTACTATCTCGTTGCGAGGCAAACGTTCCGAATAAAGAATATCAGAATCAATCGTTACAGTAGTAGAAGCCCATGGCAGGTCGCCATATCGACAAAGTTTTTTGAAGTAGAAAAGTGCGCGGAAGAAAAGCGCTTCACCCACATACTGTTTTACTGCGTCGAAAGACGTAAGATCTTCTACGACTTTATAATGATCCATAAAATAGTTAATATCGCGCAAAGCTACCCAGTCGCTTGCACCCCAGCCGTTGCCGTCGTCCGGTACTGTGTTTTCGCCGTTCATGCGCCCATTGTATGAAGTTTTAACTTCGGTGTCGCTTCCGTCGTTAGCGTCCCATCCGTAAGGACCGATTGAACCCCATCCGTTTTCCACTTCCAGTAAATCGTCACGGCTGTACAGATTGTTGACATACAGTTTCAAGTCGTTTTCCGTTTTCCAGAATTTTGCGTCGCTGATCTTGTCCAAAGGCGCTCTTTCTGTAAAGTCGTCGCTGCACGATTGTGCAACAATCATTAAAAACGCCGGTATTGCAATATAATAAATTATTTTTTTCATTTTCTTTAAGTTTTAAAAAATTAGAATGTAATATTTAAACCAAATGCCCATGTTTTTTGCAACGGATATACTTTAGCATCTCCATTTACAATTTCGGGATCCACAATATTAATCAACTTGGTAAAAGTTGCTATATTTTCAACGTTTACGAATATTCTGGCTTTCTGAAAGCTGATCTTGTCTGTGAGCGTTTTTGGAATTGTATAGCCAATCTGTATATTTTTCAGGCGCAGGTATGCTGCATTTTGCAGGTAACGTGTTTGAGCCTGCCTGTTTTTGTCTGTATTGAAATATGCTCGCGGATAGTAACCGTCAGGGTTTTCAGTTGTCCATCTATCGGTATGCACCGTAAAATAGGAAGACTGCCATTCGTCGCCTCCAAAGCCCCAGAAATAATTAGAATTTGAGGCAAACATAAGATCCCGCTTACCAACTCCCTGCATAAATACAGCGGCGTCAATTCCCCGCCATTCGGCATTGAGCGTTAAACCGAAAGAATAGCGCGGCGTAGAGTTGCCGATTATTTTCCTGTCGCCCGGATTGTCAACTGTGTTGTCGCCGATATTGATCTTATTATTATCGTCGAGGTCTTTGTAATGCACGTCGCCCGGATACCAGTTAGCATTCAGGTATGATTGATCTGTCCCGTCTATTTCTGCCTGATCTTTAAATAATCCCACAGTTTCATATCCCCAGATTTCGCCCATTGTCATACCTTCGTAATACGTGGACGAAATTAATTTGTTTGGGTTATTGTCATATTTAAGCACTTTGCCGATATAGTCGCTCAACACGAGGTTTGCTCCGTATGAAACTTCTCCAATTTTATCCTTCCAACCAATAGTTATATCAAAGCCCTTTGTTTCCATTTCGCCGTTGTTGACGAGTGGCGCCGTTGTGCCAAGGAAGCCGGGTAATGCCGCACCCTGTACAGCTAAATCTTTCTTGTATCGCCTGTACCAGTCGAAAGTGAAATTAAGCCTGTTACGTAGCGCCGCTATATCAAAACCAAAGTCAAGCGTTGTAACTGTCTGCCATGTCAGGTTTGGATCGACGAGTCCGGGTTGCCAGAACGACGATTCGCGTCCGCCGCTGAAAATCCAGTTGGTACTCGTAGGAGAATTGTTTCCCAGCGAAGGATAAAAAGGATAATAGTTGTCCGTGAAAGACTGTTCGCCTATGCTGCCGTATGAACCGCGCAGTTTGAAAATATTTACAGCGTTTTCAACAGGTTCCCAGAAACTTTCTTTTGAGACCACCCAGCCTGCTGACATACCGGGATAGAATTTGTTACGTACTGCTTTCAGGAAGCGGGAAGTGCCGTCATACCTGCCGTTTAATTCCAGAAGATATTTTTCTTCGTAATTGTAATTGATTCTTCCAAATCCGCCCCTTATTGCAAGTTGTGAAGCTGCATCGCTGACACTGCGGCTCGTACCGTATGTCATCGAAAGCATGGGTATTTCATCAGAATAGAGATAATCGTTAGATCCGCTCATACTCAGGTTATCGTATAGTTCTTGCGTGAATCCGACTAACGCCTTGAACGTATGTCCGCCCAGCGTTTTTTCATAAGACGTAAATGCGTTTATTGTATGATGCTGATACTTATACATGTTGCGTCCGATGTAGTTGGGAGATGTTCCGCCTCTTGGAGTTTTTTCCCCGCTTGGTTTCACAAGGTAAAACGTTTTTCGGTGGTTGCTGTTTTCGATATAGCTGCCGGAATATGTATAATTGGCTGTAGCGTCCCAGCCTGGCAGCAAATGGGCTACAAATTCTCCTGTCAGCATGGCATTGTCGGTTGTTTCCTTTCTCCGTCCACCTTCTGTGAAAAGTAAAACGCCGCCTCCTTCAGAATAATATCCATCCGGATTTTTAAGCGGAACAGTAGGATATGTGCGACCTAACTGGTGAAAATAATCGTATGAATAGCTGTTGCCTCCGCTTACATTGCCATATATGGCAGGCACATCCGTATTCATGCGGGAAAAAGCGCTACGAAAACTAAAATTAAGCCATTTTGTTAGGTCTGAAGACAGATTGGCTCGTATATTATAGCGTTTAGTTCCGTCGTTGGCATAGTTATACAGTCCATCTTGCTGGTTGTAGCCCAAACCGATGTAATAATTGGACGTTTCAGTTGCGCCTGATACGCCAATATTATGCTGCTGGCTGAAACTTGCTTTCTTAAAGTAAATGTCATACCAGTCATTGTTAGCATTACCAGTATCCCACGAATACCAGTTGTCAGAGCTTGGATTTTTTATTGTTTCCTCTTTAAGTATACCAGCCTGATAGTCTTTAATCCGCTGTATTGTTTCATCGCTAAACAGTTTTGACCCATAATTTGAATTTGCGCCGACTTCGTTAAAGGCATTGGCAAAATCAAGCGAGTTGACATAGTGAGGAAGACGGGTTGGCTGAGAAAAACCGAAATTATTGTTATATGTAATAACCGGTTTTCCTGCACGACCTTTTTTGGTAGTAACAATAATAACTCCAAAAGGAGCGCTCGAACCGTAAATAGCGGCAGATGCGGCATCTTTCAGGACAGAAATGCTTTCTACATCATTCATATTGATAGAGTTAAGATCACCACCCTGTATGCCGTCTATTACAACTAAAGGCGAGCCGCTTGAATTAAGTCCTGTGTATCCGCGCACATTATAGTTGTACGATGTTCCCGGCGCGCCATTGGGCGTAGAGATATTCAAGTTGGCTACCTTTCCCTGCAAAGCTTGCGCCATAGTAGGTACGGAACGATTTTCAAGCTGTTTGCCATCGATATATCCGACAGCGCCTGTCAGATTAACTTTCTTTTGCGTACCATAACCGATAACAACAACTTCTTCAAGCGATTTTGTATCCTCAGCAAGGATAACGTCAATCACCGACTGTGAAGCCTGATGCTCCTGTTTGGAATAGCCAATATACGAAAAAACCAAAACAGCATCACGATCCTTTACGGTAATGCTGTAGCGTCCTTCAAGATCTGTCATTGTACCCTGTACGGTATTTTTAACAGATACGCTGACCCCAATAAGAGGGTCATTGTTTTGATCGGTTACTGTTCCTGTAACCACATTCTGCGCTCCTGCATAAGCAAACGGTACAAAACCGAAGAGGAGCAATAAAAAGATTCTGTTTTTGAACCTTTTCCTAAAATTCTGATAAAACAGTTTCATCATAGAAGATAGAATTAAAAATAGTTTATAAATAATTGTTGTTAATAAGGTTGCATAAACTTTAGCTTGTATAAAATAAACGCTCGTTTAAAATCATCATTTATTGAACAACGTGCAAATTTACAATTATTTTTTTAATAACAAATAATATTTGCAATTATTTTTTCGAATTTATATTGTTAAAAATACAACTATCTATTTAACACACAGTTACCTACTATGTTTGCGCACATTTGCAATCTATGCATGAACCAGAAATATGAATTACAAAGTTATGCAAGCGTTGTATACTATCATATTGCAAATACTGTAATTGTCACATTTAAACGAGCGTTTTTTGTGTACATTTCAATTTTTTCATGCAATCCCTACGCTATTGAGGTCTTATTTTTGCAGGTGCGGAGCCGCGCCAGATTCTACCGAGCTATGCATCTCTACGGGATGCTGTCGCCTCTGGCGCGACTTTGAAATCCCTATTTTTTATTGTCTCATTTTTGGGAACATCATTTTTAACACCCTACCTATACGGGCATTATATAGACGCCCAATTAGGCGTCTATACTTGGTTTTACGGGTGACCCGATTTTTCCGCATGGGTTGCAAAGCCGAGACAACGATGAACAACGTCACTATGAACGTGCTAATGTTAAACTCTAAAATTTCACCTCCACTTTCACTTCCTCTTCACCGGCTGTCCATCCTGGACCTTCTTTCACTAAGCGAATAGCTTCTGCATCGGCGGCGGGACATAATGATTGAATCACATCTATATTATATGGGCGTCCGTTTCCGTTTACAAAAAATTTGAGTACAACTTTTCCACTTACATTGCTACACTCTTCTTCCACAGGACGAACAAGTTTGCTTTTCAGATATTTTTCATATTCTCTGTTTCCGACAGCAGGCCTGGGGCTGTTGGATTTATCTTCAGTATCGGAGTCCACTGATTTAACTTCTTCTTTGTTTTTGTTCTCTTCTTTACTCTTAATTTCTTCTTTATTTTTAGCGCTTAATGCTTTAGTATCAACTATAAGAGAATCTTTTTTAGAGCTTTGCACCCCGTTCTTTGCAATAACATCGGGTTTGATGAATGGAAGAAGCGGCTCGAATTTGTTTTCAAAGATACCGTGTACTTTAAAAAGGGGCGCTATTACAGTGGAATCGCTTATAACAGAATCGTTTTTTGCAGGCAAAACAGATTTTTTTTCTTCAATAACATGAGAAATGCTTTTTGTTATTTTTTCATTTCTATTTGCTGTTGTAATCTCTTTAATAAAAGATGAAAAATCATCCCATAGGAAATAAGCGCATGTTGCAAGCAACACAACAGCAAGCGCAACAATGCTCCAGTTGCGCAATGGTCTGCCTTTTGGACGAGTTTGCATGGCAACATGTTTCAGCATCTCTTCAATTCGCTCCTGATGATTTTCTTTTGTTTGGTCATATCCTTCCAGCGCATCTGCAAGAAAAAGATCAAGCATTGCTTCCCGTTCAAGAGCGTTAATATCGTTTCCTTTCCTGATACCTTTTATATAATGTTCCAGATTCATTTGGTTTGTGTGCAATTTTTTAAATTCTGTATCCCGTTTTTTATATAATTTTTTACCTGATTCAAACTGTAGCCAGTGCTGTCGGCTATATCCAAATACGACATTTCTTCCATAAGGAAACGAATCGTAGCGATACGCTGCTCTATGGGAAGTTTTTTCAGGTTCAGTTTCAATTCTTTTTTTCGTGCAGCTTCTGTTTCCGTTTCATTTTCATTTTCGCTAAAAAGATAAATAATTTCTCTGTCTGCAATAACATTAGTGTTGAAATTAGCGTCAATTTTTTGATTTTCTTTTTGCAGCAACTCAAGACAATAATTTTTCATTAAAGAACAAATCCATATACGGAATATTTCAATATCTGTCTGTAAAATTTTCAAAAAAATGTCGTCAAAAATAGTCATTACGGCATTTTGCGCTTTGTTTGCATCGTGCAGATATTTCAATCCCATTCCATAAAGAACAGGCAAGTAACGGATATATAACTCTCCGAAATATTCGGCTTTTCCAGAAGTTTTATAGTGCCTTAGGACGTCTTCGTCCGACAATTTTAGTATGCTCTTTCTCTTAAACATCGCAAAATTTTTTCACAAAAATAGATAAAAAAATATGACATTCAAAATATTTAGTAATTTTTTTTGTCACTATTTTTGTCACTTTTTGCTCAGCTGATAAAATCAACACAAATTTTGTCACAATTGATATTCATACTTTACGCAGTTTAATTTTGTATAACGTCATTGCAAGCGTTAGAGAAGCAATCCAGAAATTAGTTTTCAGTAATTAGTTTTCAGTTTTCAATGATGGATTGCTTCAGGCTTCGCCTTCGCAATGACGTTGCACAAAACCATGTCTTTCACGCTTTCGCGCTTCTCGTATCTCCGTTTTTGAAATTTACTGCCATTTTGTCACATTGGAGACTTGGCAAATATTTTGTTGTTTAAGAAATTGAAAATCAAAATAATGTGTATTATGAATTTTAACAATTTTACAATCAAAGCTCAGGAGGTAGTGGAGCATAGCGTTGATATGGTACGCCGAAAAAATCAGCAAATCATTGAACCGGCGCATCTTATGAAATCCATCCTGGAAAAAGCAGAAAATATCGTCAATTTCCTGTTTCAAAAAATTGGGGTCAATATTCGGAATATCAGCAATATATTAGACAGGGAAATTGATTCGTATCCAAAAGTGTCGGGCGGAGAGCCGCATTTGGGACGGGAAACCAACGCCGTTTTGCAGACTGCAATTGATATAAGTTCCAAAATGGGCGACCAGTACGTTTCCGTTGAACCCATCATACTGGCTTTATTCAAAGAAAAAAGCATTGTATCAACTTTAATGCGCGACGCGGGAATTACGGAAAAAGATCTAATTTCGGCAATAAATGAATTAAGGAAGGGAAACAGCGTTAAAAGCCAGTCGGCAGAAGACACATACCGGTCATTGTCGAAATATGCAATTAACCTGAATGAAAAAGCAAGATCGGGAAAGCTGGATCCTGTTATCGGCAGGGATGAAGAAATCCGCCGCGTGTTGCAGATTTTGAGCCGTCGGACAAAAAACAACCCTATTCTAATCGGCGAACCTGGAGTTGGAAAAACTGCTATTGCCGAAGGCTTGGCTCACAGGATTGTTCGTGGCGACGTACCTGATAATTTAAAGTCGAAACAGATTTTTTCCTTAGATATGGGAGCGCTGATTGCGGGGGCAAAGTATAAAGGCGAATATGAGGAACGGTTGAAATCTGTTGTAAATGAAGTGATTGGCTCGGATGGCGAAATAATTCTTTTCATTGATGAAATCCATACCTTAGTTGGCGCTGGCGGAGGAGAAGGCGCTATGGATGCCGCAAATATCCTGAAACCGGCTTTGGCGCGTGGCGAATTGCGTGCAATAGGAGCTACAACTTTGAACGAATATCAGAAATATTTTGAAAAGGATAAAGCTCTGGAACGTCGATTTCAACAGGTACTGATTGACGAACCAAATGAAGCCGATGCAGTTTCCATCCTTCGCGGACTGAAAGAGAAATATGAAAATCACCATAAAATCCGAATTAAAGACGACGCAATTATTGCTTCCGTCCAATTATCATCACGTTATATCACAGAACGTTATCTTCCCGACAAAGCAATTGATTTAATGGACGAAGCTGCAGCGCGTCTGCGGATGCAGGTGGATTCCGTGCCGGAAGCGCTTGATGAAATTACCCGTAAAATCACGCAATTAGAAATTGAACGTGAAGCAATTAAAAGGGAAAACGATTCCGGTAAGCTTGAGATTTTGAAAAAAGAAATCGCCGATTTACGAGCAGAAGAATTGCAACTTAAAGCTAAATGGCAGTCAGAGCGGGAAGTTATCAATAAGATACAGCAAAATAAAATTGAAATAGAAGATTTGAAATATCAAGCCGAAAAAGCTGAGCGTGAAGGCGATTATGGGAAAGTGGCTGAAATTCGTTATGGTCTGTTAAAACAGAAAGAAGACGAAATTGAGAAATTTCAGCAGGAATTAAGCGAAATGCAGGGTCAGAGTGCAATGATTAAAGAAGAAGTTGACGCTGATGATATTGCGGATATAGTTTCCCGATGGACAGGTATTCCTGTTGGCAAAATGCTGCAAAGCGAATCGGAAAAGCTGTTGCATATTGACGAAGAATTGCATAAAAGAGTTGTGGGTCAGGAAGAAGCTATTGCGGCAGTTTCCGATGCTATTCGCCGAAGCCGCGCAGGACTGCAAGACCCTAAGCGTCCCATTGGTTCATTTATCTTTATGGGAACAACCGGTGTAGGTAAAACCGAATTAGCCAGAGCATTAGCGGAATATTTGTTCAACGACGAAAATATGATGACCCGTATCGACATGAGCGAATATCAGGAAAAATTTTCCGTAACGCGACTTATTGGTTCGCCTCCTGGTTATGTTGGTTATGACGAAGGCGGTCAATTGACTGAGGCTGTGCGCAGAAAACCTTATTCGGTTGTTTTGTTCGATGAAATTGAAAAGGCGCATCCCGATGTTTTCAATGTTTTGTTACAGGTCTTGGACGATGGACGCCTCACCGACAACAAAGGGCGCACGGTGAATTTTAAGAATACAATAATTATAATGACTTCCAATCTTGGTTCGAATATTATCCGCGAAAATTTTGAGAAGATAAATAAAAGTAATCGCGAACAGATTATCGAAAATGCAAGGAACGAAGTTCTGGATTTACTGAAAAAAACTATTCGCCCCGAATTTTTGAATCGAATCGACGAAATCATCATGTTTACGCCTCTGGATGAAATCGAAATACGCAAAATAGTACAGCTACAGTTGAACGGAATTAAACGGCAACTGGCTGAAAACGGCATTGACCTGCAATTTAGCGAAGCGGCTGTCAACCTGATTTCGGAAGAAGGATACGATCCCCAATTTGGAGCGCGTCCGGTGAAGAGAGTCATTCAGCGACAGATACTTAATCCTCTATCCAAAGCTGTTTTGGCAAAACAAATAGTTTATGATAAGCCAATCGCAGTTGACGTAAAAAATGGAGAATTTAGCTTTGAACTAAAAACTAAGAATTAGGAATTAGGAATTAGGAATTATGAATTGGCTGGCGCAGCTTTTGTGCAACATCATTGCACGGAATTAAACAGCGTAAAGTATAAAAACTAAAAACTATTTGCTGGCGCGGCTTTCCCACTTTTCGCGTCAGCCAATTCATAATTCATAATTCATAATTCCTAATTTCTAATTCATAGTTCCCAATCATTTATTTTTTTATGTTCAAACAATATATTGTTAAATGATACGTTATATATGCGTAGAAATTTTAAATAAAGAAATGCCTATGTATCAAAAAATTACCCAAACAAAATTTATTGATTGTTATAGAGTTATGGAAAAAGAGGATGTTTTAGACACATTAAATCCTAAAAAGAAAACTTTGACGTTGATAATGCAATTTGCAAGTGCATATCATGTAGAAAAAGCCTTGCCTGCTTCTCTTGCGGGAATGGTTCTCAATTAACATAGAATAAAGTTTTAGCAATAATGTCCTTTATATTAGCGCCTTCCATTTTATCGGCAGATTGTCTTCATCTGGAACGGGAAATTAAACTGATTAATCAAAGTGAAGCAGACTGGCTTCATGTAGATATAATGGATGGAGTATTCGTACCCAACATAACATTCGGTTTTCCCGTGCTGGAAAGCATCGTCAAAGTATCAGACAAACCTTTGGATGTACATTTAATGATTGTAGAACCTCAGAAATTTATTCTTCAATTCCGCGATTTAGGCGTTTATATGCTGAATGTACATTACGAAGCCTGTCTGCATTTACACAGTGTTGTTTCAAAAATCAAGGCGGCAGGAATGAAAGCTGCCGTGACACTTAATCCCCACACTCCTGTGGAATCACTGGAAGATATTATACAGGATTTAGATATGGTATTAATCATGTCTGTTAATCCGGGTTTTTCAGGACAATCATTTATTCCTCAGTCAATTAATAAAATATCACGTCTAAAAGAAATGATTTTGCGAAAAGGTTCAAATACCTTGATTGAAGTGGACGGAGGAATTAATATAGAAACCGGCAAACAAGTATTGGAGGCAGGAGCCGATGTACTTGTTGCCGGTAATTTCATATTCAATTCAGATAACCTCAAAGAAGCTATCCACAAGATGAAACAAATCCTTACGACAAAGCTTTAATGTGTTTATCCTGCGACAGGATAAACAGATAAGCCACCAGAAGCGCCACAACAACTATTGCGCCCGCTTGAGCATGAACAGCATCGGATGCAACGCCCATCAAAAGCGGAAAAACTGCGCCGCCAGCAACACCCATAATCATCAAACCGGAAATTTCATTTTCATGTTCCGACTGCGACTTCACTGCTGTGGTGAATATTATCGGAAAAATATTGGAATTGCCGAAACCAACAAGCGCCATACAGACATAAAGCAATGTTAGATTTGAAAAAAAGAATAAGCCAATCGCCGATAAAGCTATTAATACGCAGCTGATAATAAAAAACTTACGGTTTGAAAAACGGGCAAGAATGAACGAGCCTGAAAAACAGCCCAGCAAGCGGAAAAGAAAGTAAACACTCGTTGCCACCCCTGCTGTTTCTAATGTCATTTCAGGAATGCGCTCTATCAAAATGCGCGGAGCAATAGTGTTAATGCCTACGTCGATTCCAACGTGCGCCATTATTCCCATAAAAAACATCAAAACTGTGCCGTTGCCCAGCAGACGGAAGCAGTCGAGAAACGATGATTTGCTTTCGTAGGGTTTTTCTTCGATGCCGGTTCCGCTAAGCAAAATAAGAGGCAATGCCGACAAAACAGCATACAACGGAAAAAGCAATTTCCAGTTGTTGAATTTAACAGCCATAAATCCGGCAATCAGCGGAGCGGCAAACGAAGCTATGGCTTTTACGAATTGCCCGAAAGTAAGCGTTGAAGCAAAGCGATTTTCTGCTACAATATTTGAAATCAATGGATTAAGCGAGACCTGCATCAGGGTGTTGCCTATTCCCAAAAGCGAAAACGAAAACAGCATCATCCAGAAACTGTACGACAAAACCGGAATTATCAGCGCTAAAACAGTTATAGCCAAACTTGCCAAAACAGTTTTTTTACGACCTATTTTGTTCATCAGCAAGCCGGTAGGAACTGAAAAAATGAAAAACCACAGGAAAACCATCGACGGTAAAAATCCGGCAACAGTATCGGACAACTTGAAATCTTTTTGCACGTAGTTGGAGGCTATGCCTACCATATCCACCGCTCCCATAGCAAAGAAAGCCAACATAACGGGGACTAATTGAAATAAAAACTTGTTACTTTTCATTTTACTGTTTTATTAAATTATCGGGTAATTTTGGCGTCGCTCCATGCTGAGTGCAAACAAAAGCCGAAACTTCAACTGCAAGTTCGTGCGCCTCCCGTATTGTTTTTTCTTTTAATAATGCCGCTACAAATGCCCCTGTAAAGGAATCGCCTGCGCCAACGGTATCGGCAACCAAAACTTTAGGCGTTTCAAAAAACGACGTTTCTTTTTGTGTGAAAACGAAACTGCCATTTTCACCCTTAGTTTCAATTACCATTTTCAAATGATAACTGTCTAACAGTTTTTTGCAAATTTCTTCTTCGGAAAGATTTGTAAAACCCAAAAGCTCTGCTACAACCGTCAATTCTTCATCGTTGATTTTCAGAACGTTGGATTTTAATAGCGATTCGTGAACTATTTCTTTTGAGTAAAAATGCTGCCGAAGATTGACGTCGAAAATTTTTAAAGCATTTTCGGGGATCAATTCGAGAAATTTCAAAATTGTTGTTCGCGAAATGCTATTCCTTTGCGCCAGCGAACCGAAACAGACGGCGGCGCATTTTTTTGCCAGCGCTTCGGTTTTCGACGTAAACGGAATATTGTCCCACGCTACGTTTTCGCAAATTTCGTATTGAGGAACGCCCTTTTCGTTTAGCGTAACCTGCACGGTTCCTGTCGGAAAGTTTACCGTTTCCAGTAATGACGAAAAATTTTTCGTCGCTATATTCGACAGACAATCAATGATTTCACGTCCTAAATCATCATCCCCAATCGCGCTCACGGCAACGCCTTCAAAGCCGAACTGCGAAGCGTGACATGCAAAATTTGCCGGAGCGCCACCCAAAACTTTTCCCTGCGGAAACATGTCCCAGAGGATTTCACCTATTCCTGCTATCGTTTTCATTTCCAGATGGATTTTACAGGATAAACTTCCAGCGATTTAACTTCAATGTTGTGTCCCCAGAAATTAAATCCTTCATTATTATCCAAACGGGGTTCACGCTGCATGGAATAGGAATATGCGCCTCCATCAATGAATACTTCAATGGAAGTTTTATCAATATAAATATCGGCGGTCAATTCCATACTTGTCATATCTTCAGGAGAATAAAATACGTCGTTGACGCGATTGAAATTCATATCATAACGTACAAGTTGCTGACCAAATAAATTCAGTCCCGCATCCGTAGCGTGCGACAGTTTGAAAGTCGTTTTTATTCTCAGGCAATCCGACGAATAAAACTGTTTCAGCAGTTCATTGGCTTTTTCAGCAGTAAGCTTTTCTCCTCTAACAGGAGTTCCAAGCAGCATCTCCACTTCCTTAACCGGCGTACTGAACATTCGGACGCCATCTTTCGTTTTACGCAGCGTCAGTTCGGTTGGTAGAAGCATCATTCCGTTAATCGACATTCCGGGATGTTGAATCCGTCCCCAGCCAATCTGGATGCGGCGACCGTCGGAATCTGGAATATTGGTATATGTTTGAGACGCATAAATAGAACCTGTTGTGTAGTAATATTTTCCCGATTCGGGAGTAAAAACCTTTCCGTCGAATTTTCCGATCATGTAAGTTCCAGATGCTCCATACATTACCCAGCGCGTATTTTTTTTATCTCCATCAATTGGCAATTCAAACAAATCAGGACATTCCCAGAAACCGGTAACATGGCTTTCAAAATTCCAGTCTTTCAGGTTTTTAGACGTATAAATCGAATGACCGTCGCGTTCATTAAGTACCAAAACCCAGTGATTTCCAGGATTATACCAGAATACTTTCGGATCGCGGGTGTCTTTACTGTTCCATTTTGATTTGGAATCAATAACCGGATTACCGGCATATTTCGTCCAGCTGCGCCCCTTGTCCAAGCTGTAAGCAATACATTGTACCTGTTTTTCAGGGCTGTCTGCTGTGTAAATGGCAACCATAGCAGGGACGCCGCTCCTGTTGAAGCCCGCAGTATTGTTGTAATCAATTACAGCAGAACCTGAAAACATAGTTCCCAATTTGTCGGGATACAGAGCTTCCGGCAATTCTTCCCAGTGAACCAGGTCTTTACTGACAGCATGTCCCCAGTGCATGTTTTCCCATTCTTTTTCGTAGGGATTGTGTTGGTAAAACAAATGGTATTCGCCTTCGTAAAATACCAGCCCATTAGGATCGTTGTTCCATCCCCTGCGCGGCGTAAAATGAAACTTCGGACGGTTTATTTCCCTGTAAATACTGTCTTGACCAGCAATTGCGTTGTCCTGGTAAATTTTACCAAGTCCTTGAGAATTGCCATCGTAGCTGATTTTGAGCGTTTTCCCGATTAGGGAAGTCATGTCGCAGAAGACCCAGTATTCCGGCGTTCCCGAAGCCAGCCGGATTTGAAATGCACGTTCCTGCACGCCTTCTGTTTCAAAGCGCATAACGTTTCGTTTATCCTGCTGTGAAACAGGAATATTGAGATATTTCTTTGTAATTTTAATCGAAATATCCTCTGCCAACAGAGCTGTAAAGCCTGTTATTGCAAAACTGATAATAAAAATAATTTTTCGCATATACACATACGTTTTTTATTTAATAAATCTAATTTACATTGAAGTTCCCCACATTGCGCCCCTTTATAATACGGGGCGCAACAGGAGAGATATATTTATACTTTGCGCAGTTTAATTTTTTGCATCGTCATTGCGAGCATTATCAAAATCCAGCGCTGAAAACTAATTCCTGAATTGCTTCAGGCTTCACCTTCGCAATGACGTTGCACAAACCATACCGTACAGAATATAAATACTGCTTACTGTGACCATCCATAATTTTGCTGATACAATTTTTTGCTAAAATTAATCTGCGCAAGCGGAATGGGAAAATATTCGTCCTTATTTTTCGTAAAATGAGCATTTTTGAGATAATCCCGTCTCGTTTTTTCCACCTCAAAATAATCATTCATATATTCGGCGGCAATTCCCCAGCGTACCAGGTCGAAAAAGCGGAATCCTTCCATACCCATCTCCAAACGGCGTTCCCATCGCAGAGCTTGACGGGCAAAATTCTGCGTCCAAGTGCAGTTAACTCCATCAACATATTCGCCAATTAGAAAATTTCCGGTTGGCAGTCCAAGCGTATCCACAAGGAGGGAAACACTTTTTGAGGCGCGGTCGCGTATGTCGTTGATAATCGGCAGCGCTTCGTTGTGGCGACCAAGTTCAATCAGGGCTTCCGCTTTCCACAGCAAGGCGTCGTCGTAGCGGATAATATCCCTGTTTTTTGAACTCGACATGAAAGGATTTACCTTTTCAAAACACGGACAGTCATACAGTTCCACTTCCTTTAACGACATAAATGCCCCGTAGGTTTCTGGCTGGCGATTCCAGAGTTCATGGAAAATAAAGTCGGGTTTATACTTGTATGGAAGTCCGGGAATGGCTACCGTATGCATTAAGCGCGGATCGACGGTGTTGTTCTTCATATCTTGCGGAGTAGAAATATCCGAGCTGTTGAATGTATCGAACAGTGGCAATCCGTTTGCATCCGTTTTGAAGGCATTCACAAAGTTTTGCGAAGGCTGATGAAATCCGCAGCAACCATATTCAGGATTCATTGGATAACTGAGCATTGCGCCCCAGTCTAATCTTCCATGCTGCGTTTCATCGTTGCGCGAACATTGCACGGCAAATATGGATTCGACGCCATTTTCGTATTCCCACAGGAAATTATGAGCATAATCGGTTGCCAAACTGTACTTTCCCGACAGTTCAGTCACTAATTTAACCACTTCTTCCAGCTTAGTTTTGTTAATTGTCGTCACCTCGTTCTTTTCATTTTGTTCATAAGCAGCATACAGCAAAGCTTTTGCCAGATAAGCCCTTGCAATATAGCTGTTTGCTCTGCTCAAATCAACATTGTCGTCGGGAAGATTTGCTGCCGCAAAACGAAATTCCTCAATAATTTTATCCCACATCTGAGCGCTCGTATATTCCACATTTGATATTCTGACATAATCTTCAGCAGGAAGCATTTCATCGACAAAAACAATGTTCTTGAACAGGATTTTCAATTCAAAAAGATGGTGCGCCCTTAAAAAACGCATCTCGGCAGTCCTGGTATTTTTCTTTGGAAACTCTGCTTCCGAAAGATTTGCAATACCGGCTAAAGCGTTGTTTGTCCGCGATATGGCTACATACAGCCTGTACCATTTCCTGTCAATACCGCCAACGTCGACACGCATGGGAGTAAATGTTTCGTACAAATTCCAGTCGCCCATATCGCCTGTTCCTGCGCCACCTTTGTATGCGTCGCCGCCTCGCAGGTCTCCATAAGGCCATGGACTGTTTATTCCGTTGTCGAACCAGTCGTTTCCCAGACTTGAATAAGCTGCAATTACCAGCTTTTCTATATCATCAGGCGAATCTAACTGTCCCTCGCCCAGAGTTCCCTTAGGATTAATATCTAAAAAAGAGTCGCATGAAACAAATGAAAATAAAACAAGACTGCAATATGCAATATATTTAATCGTATTCATAAATTTTATATTTAAAAAATTATACTTAAAAACTGACATTCACTCCAAATGTTAAAGAAAACGGAATAGGATACGCCTGATTGGGTGTTTCCGGATCAATTCCGGTATATTTGTTATCGCCCCATGACTTTTTGAAAGTCAGCAGGTTTTCGCCAAGGAAATAGATCTTGGCATTTTGCATATACATTGATTTGCACAGTTTATCTGGAATCCTGTATCCCAGTTCCAGGCTGCGCAACTTTAAATATGACGAACTTTCGATGAAATAAGTCGAAAAACGCCTTTCATAGTTTAAATCGTTGACAGACAAAGCCGGAATATCCGAATTTGGATTTTGCGGAGTCCATGCGTCCAGAGTTCGCTTTCCGTAGTTTTCGCCGCCAAAGAATCCTACAAAATCGGTATAACCTTTTGTAGAATTATTAATCAATCCGCCAGCAATTCCATTCCAAAACATATTGAAATCCCATTGTTTATACGATAGCGTCATGTTAAGCCCGTAAACGAATTTCGGATCCGAAACGCCAAGCCAAGTCTTGTCGGCATCGTTGATTTCATTATCCGAATCATTCACATTCTTATACCTGATGCGTCCCAGTCCTTTCCCGTTCTGATCGGCATGAGCGTCAACTTCTTCCTGCGTCCGGAAAATACCGTCTGCAACATACCCGAACATGGAAGTAAGCGGACGTCCCAGAATAGTCTGATCCGCGCCATTCCCTGGATATGAATTAATTACGTTATCCTGCAGTTTTATCACCTTGTTCCTGTATCCTGCAATATTTCCTGTTACGTCATACTTCACGTCGCCAAATTTCCCGTTATAAGACAGGATAAACTCAAATCCCTTATTGCCAAGTGATGCGCCATTTACATTGCGGTCGCCGCCTTCTCCCAAAGTAGCGATAAACGGAGGCGTAGTAAGTATGTCTTCCGTTGTTTTCATGAAATAATCGAACGATCCGTAGAGCCGGTTATTGAAAAGCCCTATATCCAGTCCTATATTATTTTGGGTGGCTGTTTCCCAGCGCAGGTTAGGATTTGGTCGTTGAATACGCCTGTAGCCTGAAGGCAAACTTCCTGTGCCAGTTCCTGTTATATCGTAGGCTGTACCGTTGTCGGGATTCCAAGTTGGATCGCTACCATACAGAGCTTCGAAAAGTCCGAATGAAGCAAAATCGCCGATTTCCTGATTACCTGTCTTTCCCCATCCGTAACGCAGTTTCACATCCGATACAGTTGGATGCAAACTCTCCATAAAAGCTTCTTCGCTAAGCCTCCAACCGAGCGAAAAAGCGGGGAAAGTTCCGAACTTGTTATTTGAACCGAATCGCGAAGATCCGTCATAACGAACTGTGGCTGAGGCAAGATACCTGTTGTTATAAGACCAGTTGATTTTGCCGAAATAAGATAACAAGACGTAAGCTGTAGCAGAGCCGCCGTTTGTTTTATTTTTTTCGCCTGAACCAAGATACATATAATCAGGATCTTCGGAAGCGTATCCTTCCCTGCCCGCCTGTATCCATTCGTGAATGTAACTTATCATCTCATGTCCAGCCAGCAAATCAAATTTGTTTAGACCTAAATTAAAATTATAATTCAGTGTATTGCTCCAAACCCAGTTTCCCCAGCGATTTTCATAATTGTTGAGACGGGCTACCGATTCAGACATAAACCCCGACTTGTAGGTCAACTGCATATTGCGCTCCCAAGAAAATGAATAGTCCATACCAAGCATCGAATGAAAATGCAGGTTTTTGATGATTTCAAAATCAAGGTTCGCATCTCCGAAGAGGCGCAACAAATCCTTGTGGTTCTGTTTGTTGTCTTCGATAACTCTGACTGGATTATGACGGTCGCTCATACCGGCGACAGGACCTCCCCAGCCAACTCCATCGACTGTATGAACCGGCACAATCGGCTGAATAGTACGAGTCTGATTCAGCAAATCGCCAGGATTTACCAGAGAATGGCGGGTTTTAGTTAAAGACAGGTTTTCGCCTATCGTCAATTTGTTGTTTATCAGCTTGTAGTCGGAGTTGAGACGCGCAGATATACGATCGAAATAAGTTCCTTTCACAGTGCCTTCATTGTCCAGATAATCAATCGAAAACAGTGCGCTTCCATTATCGTTTCCCTGCGATACGGTTACGTTATAATTCTGCAATATGGCATTTCGCCCTATCTCCTTAGCCCAGTCCGTATCGGCTGCCCGCATTGTTCTTTCCGCATCAATAAATTCCGGATAATGTATTGCATCCAGGATTTTATTACCATTAGCATCCGTATGGTCGTCGAAACTGTACACGCCAAAATTAGGGTTCGTTCCGTCATTAACGGCGGCTCGCCACTGCACATAACCGCGCTCCTCCGTATTCAGCCATTCCAGTGATTTTGAATAGTTTTTAAATCCCAGCGAAGCTTTAAAATCTACCCTTAAGGCTCCTTTCTCGCCTTTTTTGGTAGTGATGATTATCACGCCTTGAGCCGCTCTTGAGCCGTAAATCGTAGCCGACGAAGCATCTTTCAATACTTGGATAGATTCTATATCCTGCGCATTAATTTCATTCATCGGTTTCTTTGTAGGCATACCGTCAATGACATAAAGCGGAGAGTTGTCGCCTATCGTACTTACGCCACGAATCAAAACCTCAGCCGAATTGTCGGGTGAACCGTTAGAAGTAATAAATACTCCGGGTACCCGCCCTTTCAGCACATTCATCACATTAACATGAGCCTGATTCTTAATATCGCTCATTCTGACAACCTAAACAGCTCCTGTCAGGTCGGCTTTTTTCTGGGAAGTATATCCCGTTACAACAACCTGTTCCAACATCGAAACATCTTCCTGCATAACAACATTCATGACGTCGCCGCTTTTAACCGGCTTTTCCTGAGTTGTCATTCCCACCAGATGAAAAGCAAGAACTGAGGTCGTGCTTTTCAATACAATACTGTACATGCCGTCAATGTCGGTCACTGTACCATTTTCTGTTCCTTTTTCTATTACCAGTACGCCCGGAATACCTTCGCCATCGTTACCGTAAACCGTTCCTGTAACAGGCGAAGATTGCGCCATTATAACAGAAGGCAGAACAACTAAAATAAGTAGAGCAATTTTGCTCCTGAATTTTGAAAAGAGTTTTTCCATGATTCTAAAATAAAAATTATAAAAAATTCATGGAGCAAAATTAGGGATGAAAATGAACTACGACTGTAAAAAATGTTGCAAAATCATGTAGAAATGTTGCATATACAAAAACGACCGTATATTTATTATTTTATTGGTTTTTAAAATCTTCTGCCATTTGTAATTTTATACTTCTCAGCACTTTTTCCTGACTCAGAATAAAATAAATTAAACAAATATTTATCTACATCTTCATGATCAGAATTAATTGCAAGCTAATGGAAAATTCTGACTGACAGATTAGAAAAATATTTTTCAGCTCCTGTAAAAAAACTAAATTCAAGATTTCCCACTTTTATATTTTCAAGGTTTTCATACATTGCATAATCGCTTATGGATTCACTTATAGATTGATATCCTGCATGGAAAATCAATTGCAGCCATTAATTTATTAGTAATTTATTCATCCATCACAGAAACAGGAGGTAAAAATTTAACATCATTAAAAGGCAAACCAATTGCTCCTACAATATATGACGTATCTCGTTTTATCACTTTAGATAGAGTCTCATAAGTTGTTTCTGCCTTTGAATTATTAGATACAATTGTGAAAATAGAAAAATAATCTTCTTTCTTTATAAAATCTTCAATACCGGAATAGACAAATATTACATGACCATCAACAATTGTATGATTTACAGGGAAATGGGTTGCAAAATAATTTGAATCATTTGGTAAATTAAATACAGTTATAAAATATTCATCTGAATTTTTTTTATCCAAATATAGTTCATATATGCAATTTGCATCATTTCTATCATGTATGAAGCCGGAAATAAATTTATAAATTTCATCATTGAATTTTATCTCTTTTGAAGAAATAATTATATTATCTTCACGCTTATTCGAAAACTTTTCACACGAAGTAAATAGTAGTAATATAACAAATGTTAATATTGTATTTTTCATTTTCCTCTATTTTTTTAGTGAATAATGTTTAAAAATTAAACTTCTAATTGTAACATTCCATATTTTATTTTATTTTTATTTACAGTTTAATAAAGTACAAAACTGCGTTTCGTTGTGAAGCTTTGAGTATATTTAATTGATTTTCAATAAACTAAGGCGAGTATGAGATTTATTTATACAATTTCAGATAATATTCACTGCCAATTTTATTTACATAAAATTTTGCTTCTGATTTGCTGATTTTACGTTTATTCATATTCTCATCAAAAAACACGCAACCAGAATGAGTATCTGCCTCAATAGTCCATTCATATTGGCAAACAACTTTATTATTTTTCAAAAACAACAACCTGTTTCCAATATCTGTAAATTGTGTGAGTTGAAATCCTAAAAAATTATTTATTTCTTCCAACGAATAACCACCAGAAAGATAGCACACAGTATCCCAATCAAAATTCAGTTTATCACTAATATCAATGATACAATTTGTCTCATTGCATTGCTTGTATTCTTTGACTATATACTTTTCAAATGAATTGTATTTTTGACAACTGTTAATAATTATCAGTGATATAAACAAATTAAAGTATGGAATTTTCTTTTTCATATTTTTCCTGTTTTATAGTGCTTTCATCATTGCATCTCCCGCTGCCCGTAGCCTGTTGCAAATCAAGCAAATGCCGCTCGGCGGAAGCTCTGCTTCCGTCGTCTTAAAACCAAAGTTCCTGCTTTGGTATCCAAATAATATTCCATATCTTAATATTTTTTTCATTTCCAATTAAATAACGTACAAAACTCCGTTTTGTTGCAAACGTGAACGTTTGCTTTTAACCGGACGAAGCGAAAGACGCTTCGCCCAGCGACTTAGCTATATTTTAATAACACTACGGCGAGCGTAGGCAAAATAAGAGCCAAAAACGGACTAAAAAAAGAAAGGCAATTTATCGAAAAAAATTGAATAAAAAAATCATTCTTTTGTGGCTTTGCCACAAAAACAAATTCCCCCCAAAAAACAAAGCCCCCCGCGAAAGCGGGGAACTTTGTTAATTAGTAACTTTATAAAGTGTAAATAAATCGCCAGAAACTATATTTTCATTACTGCATTTGATAAAAATTTGCTGCGGAACACTATCTCTAAAATTTATTGTCGTTGTTAAATTGCATTCCTGCCATTCGGATGGGAAAAATATCAAATCAGAACCGTTTATTATCGGTACTTTTTCAAAACCGCCTCCGACATAATAATAACCCCAAAGTTTGTTTTTCTTAAAAATCAATACATTAGAATTTGCTCTTTTGCAATCTGCGTATATTCCAGAAAATGTTGTACAAAACAAAAAATTAAGATTATTTTCTTTGGAGTTTTTTATTTCGCCAAGCCAAGTAAATTCATCTTCTAAATTGTAATTAAGTGTATCATATCTGACAAAATACTTTTTTCCTATTTGGTTTTCATTTAATACGAACAATGCAAAATTCATTCTAAATGTTTCGTAGTCATATTCTTTTTTCTCTTTGATATTATTGCAACAACAACAAGAGAAAATTATTGCAAATGTAATGATTATCTGTTTCATTGTGTTATATTTAATAATCTGCGGGTGTAGGTCTTTTTGACTCTTGTACCATTTGCTCAACATAATTTTGATAACCTTTTGTGCCACCGCCATTATATGCCCCCGCTGCATTACCCCAACCTTTGAATGTAAAATCAGATATTCCAGTTTTTTTGTAATGATCTACTTTTATTCCTTTTGACGAAAGCCACCTAATTCCATAATACAACGAATTTGAAACATTATGGGTAGCATCTTTTGTCATTCCGTATTTTGTTTTTCCTGCTCCCCCAAATCGCCTCCATTATTCACTTGCATAATATCTGTAATCCCTGTTACTCCTCCGTGACTTTCCTGTATTGTCATTGCTTTTACGAGTGTAGGGTCTAAATCAGGTATAGATTTAACAAATTCTTGTGGGGCAGCGTTGCCTCCCTGTGTGTATAATTCAAGTGTTCCCGCATTTTTTGCCTGATTAAAATAACCTGTTCTTGCTGCGATTAAATAATCGTTTGCCTGATATTCTGCGCCAGATACGATTTCTCCACTTTGTGTTCTTGTCTGAATAATGTTTGGCATTGGAACAGATACCCACCCCGTTGTGTTTTGTGAAGGGTTGCCTGCATTTGTAGTAGATTGAATGTATGTTTCAAAAACTTTGTCATTTTTAATTCTATGAACTTCCGTACCTGTATGGTTAATATACACTACATCACGCCCATCATGGTCTATGGCGTTTATCGGGTTGTTAGAACAATAATGATAAGTTGTTTTATTAGGATATTTTTCTTGCAATGGGTCAGGACTTATAAATATGCTTACTCTTGCATCATAATACCTCGTGCCATAATAATATAACCCCGTTTCCTCATCTAACTCTTTGGCATTGAAAAGATACGACGTGTTCCATTTGTTGTTTCGTTCCTCAATAAATACTTCTCCAAACGGCACATACTCAACATGTTGTACAATTTCCACATCCAGATTGGTAATTAATTACTTGCTTCCTAAATGGTCTGAATGATAATAATATTGATACAGTTCCAGATTGTCGTTACCTGCACGTAAACCAGTTGCATCATCGCAGCAGAAGCCCTGACCGTTAACATAGTCGTCATTATCTTTGCCGTTGTAGGGGACTTCAAAATTCATGATTGTTTGCTTTAATGCAGCGTACTTGTCTGCGTATCTTACATTTATGCCCTCTACACGCATAGCTATACAAGCACTGATAATATCAATGCTTATATGGCTGTTGCGTACTTTTAACATTTTCATTTCTTTATAAATAACATTAAAATCCTACCGTGTAGGTAAATACACATATTGCTGAAATTTATGATTTAATTCTCTATTTGTAAAAATAAAGATAAGTAAATTGTCTTTAAGAACCCACTTGTATGTTAAAGTAACCTTATTGGGAAAAAATTCACCATAACCTGATTTCTCAATGAAACTGTCTGTACTTTTTAATAAAACAAAAAATACATTTACTTGAATAGCAGCAGAATCACATTTTTCCTGAATGGTAAAAAGTATATTTACCTCATCTTCTATTTGCAAATCAATATTAAATTTTTTCTCTATCAATGAAAGTTTCTTACTATCATTTAAAGTAAAATCCTTAAAACTTAATATAGTTTCGACATTCAACTTGGATAAATGATATAAATAATCTTTTTGTGCATTAGTTAAAAGAAAATTAGTATCATCTTTTTCTTGTGACCAAAGTGATATTGAATACAAAACTATTAAAAATATAAATACTTTTTTCATCACTTTTTTTAAAATTATTAATCTAATGTTCAACAACAGGTGGCTTTGCAGCACCTTCTAAGTTCAATTTTAAACTCTTGTACTTAACAAATTCTTGCAATCCTTTTTCCATATCTGGATTGTTAGAACCTGATATGGAATAAATAAATTGTTTCATTTCAGAAAACCCTTTTTTACCGACAACCTCCATACAACCAGCAGCACCCCAGCTACCTGATTCTAATTTTAAATCATCATGTCCATCGTGAATCATAAAATTACCAGTAATTACAAATCCTCCATTTTCTTCGGAATGTGTGTTGTGAATTTCATAATTAGGATTATAACTTTGAATGGATTGTTCACGTTTATCAGATAGCCCTGACATAATTGGAGTTGTTCCAGTTCGTGTATTATATCCTGTTTGTTCTGGGTTTGTGTTAAGAAATGGCATAAAACGCAACACTTGCCATTGTTTTTCTAATTTATTGCCAGTATTATCTGTTCCACTAACAGTAAGAGTATATACTGGAACTTCGTAAAATTTTCCAACTGTCATAGGATATGTTTTTGCTATATAAGTATTTCCATTAGAAACTTCTGACACGTGAATAGTAACTTCTCTATATTTTGCCGCTTCTGTCTGTTTCCCATTCGGGTCTATTAACCTAACGGGATTTTGGTAACAATAACCATAAACGGCGTGATTAAAAGAGTTATAAACACCGCTATTGTGTTTGCCATCAATGAAATTATCTTTCTCAAATGGATTATAAGTAGCAAGAGGGTCAACACTATACTATTGTGAAACTCTCGCATCATAATACCTCGCCACATAATAGTATAATCCTGTTTCTTCGTCCAATTCTTTGGCATTGAACAGGTAAGAAGTATTCCATTGATTGTTTCGTTCTTCGATGTTGGTAATTAATGAAGTACTTCCTAAATGATCACTATGATAATAATATTGATACAGTTAGGGATTGTCATTTCCTGCTCGCAAACCAGTTACATCATCGCAACAGAAGCCTTGACCATTCACATAATCGTCATCGCTTCCAGCGTATGCAATGCGGCGCGAGCCAATGTAAATATGCTTCATATAATTACTGCCCTTACCCACAACAAGATATGGATTAATGTATGCAAGGTATTTTTTATTTCTCAGTTTTAATTAATGCCTTGCTTCTTTCATCAATTTTAATGATGAAAAATTATACAAAAACAATATTAATTTTTAAACAAAATATGTATTTGTTTTTTGCATGTCTTGATAAATATTTAAGCTTCCAGCTTTGGCTATCCAATAACATTCTATATTTTAATGTCTTGTCTTCATTTCCAATTTAATAACGGACAAAAATGCGTTTTGTTATGAAGCTGGAGCTTGACTTTTTAACTATGTCAAGCATATTTGACTGGTTTTCAATAAACTACGGAGAGTGTAAGTCCAAAATACTGATCAGTTTTTAGCTTTAAGCTTGAATCGAAATTAAAACTTTAACGCCATTTCTTATACATTATTACCTTTATTCAATTTAAAATCAGTTCCAATTTTTTTGTCAAATAATCAAATTCTATTATTAATCTTTTTTTGTTAAATAATCTTAATCCAAACTTTTTAAGGATATACAATCCAGTATTTAATTCCCCATCCAAACTTACCATATCAATTCCCATTCCTGTATTTTCCATGTGTTCACATAATAATGTTTCTTTTTTCTTCGCTATAATAACATAATCAATATCAGAAGAATGACCTGTTATACATGGAGATAGCCATTCATAATCTTTTTCTACAGTAATCATTTGCCCTGATAGACAAACGATAGAACCATAAATACATATCAATGTGTCTGCATCCGGTTTATTTAAAACAACAAATTTAATCTGACCGTATTCACGAGAAGCCCTGTACATGGAGTCAGCTGTTTCTTCGTCGAGGGAATCATAATTAACAGCGGGAATATCTTTTTTTATTCTATGCATATTAAAACCATCATTACAACAACCGACTGTCATTAAATATTCTTGATTTTCAGGAATTTTACCAAATATGGTATCCGGTATCGAATGACTTCTTTTATCCCAAAATAAAATAGTATCAAATCCCTGCCTGTTTGGATAAATAACGGTTTCTTCCAACATCGGCTTAAACATTACTCCATTGACAGCCCATTGATAAGAATCTGCTACTGTTGTTACCAGATATTCATCGGAAGTTACGGTTGTCTGTCCTGAAATGTAAACAGGAAACATAGAAATCAAAAATATCCAATTATATTTCAACATAATACTATCTTTTTTCAACATTTTTATTTAAAGTTTGCTCCTAATTTGGGTTTGTATCCGTTTGAAAAACTGTATTTACCTTTATTGTCATAATCGAATTTAATTGAATTAATCGATATTCTAAATGTATCACTTGTGTTAGTATAACATTAACATTTTTATTGTTATGGCTTCCTGCCTCCCAACTTTGCATTAACTCTAATGCTTGTAAGCCCGCTTTTTC
>JAIRPX010000073.1 GCA_031256775.1 Dysgonamonadaceae bacterium | reverse complement strand
CATTCGTTTTTTGAACAGGGGAATCGCTTACCATCGGACGGACAAACACCGTGTCGTTAAATTCCGAAATATCGGCGTACATATTGCGCATTAGCATCACTTTCGGCAAACTTTCCCTTAACCGGTAATACACCGCATCGACGGCAATCCGCTCAACATCGACAAGAACGATATTCAGGTTTATCAGATGTCGGCTAAACAGGTTAATATCGGACAGTTGCCACATACAGTAGGCTATATCGGGAAATTCCGTGCTGATAATTTCCGCTGTTTTTTCCATTTCGGGGTTGATTTGCGGAATGAAAGGTTTGGTTTCGCCCAAGCAATACACGCCGTTGCCGGTACGCTGGATTACGCCCTGCCTCACAAGCGAATAAATACGCCAATTAACGGTCGATTTCGATATGTCCGGCTCGGCGGCTCGGTAAAATGTATCAATATCAGCCGTTGTCAGCGTTTTGGATTGTTTGAATCGCTTGCTTAATTCCTTTATGTTCAATGCCGCAGTCATATTTAATAATGAAATTTGCGGCAAAGGTAGCAAATTCTCGTCAATTATCGCAAGATATTGACGAGAATTTGAAATAGCAATTGTATGAAGCAGTATTTTCAAAGCGTTTAATACCATCAATCCTAACAATTAGCGGGATTATTTATTTATTGTGTTTATAGCGTTTTTCAAAATGTTCCCTGATAAATGTTTCCACTTCGGATTGCAGGTAATACATTTTCTGGTCAATCTGTCGGAACGGTAGCCAGCCCAAACTCCGGTAACGCTGCAAGGAACGCTTGCTTACATTTAGCATAATACACAAGTCCTGATTGTCCAAAAGCAGTTCGCCATTGAGTTTTTGCCGCTCTTTTTCGGGCGGTTTTATCATACTGTTTTCCAAACGGTCAAAGCGTTCCATTACCCTTTGAAACCATTTGTCCAAATATTCTTTTTCGATAAACATAAGCCTGCAATTTTATATGTGTCCGAGAATAAAATAACTTTGATTGGAAGCATCGCGCAAAACGATTTCCCTGTCTTTCATAAACTTAATATAACTTTTGGCGGTGCGTTCCTTTACATCTAAAAGCGTTTGGATTTGCTCGCACAAATCAATGTAGGTGCAATGTCGCTGTTTGGAAAAAATCGTTTTGGCAACGCCTGTCAATTCCGTTTCCTTGCGCTTTTCCTTTTCTTCCTTTGGCTTTTCGCCAATGTAAGCGTGCATTTCCAAATCTTTATTCCACGCAAATTGCACCAGCGGCACATCAAGTGGACTGCCGTCCCTTACTTTCAATGCCTTAACGACCGATATTTGCGGGTTTTCGTCTTTTTCAATGGAAAGAATTGCCGCCGCTTTGCGTTGGAGTTCAGAGCCGAGATGTCCCCGAAGTTTCAACCCATTGGGGATAAAATGCAACACGCACACAATACAGGTTTTATAAATCCCAGCCAAACGGTATAACTCGTCAATAACGCCTACACTTTCGGCTTCATCGTTGGCGCAACGCACCAAATCCGCAATGCCGTCAATAACCACCATTTGAATACCTCCGAATTGATAATAGAATTTGTCCATACTTTGAATAATCGCCTGCATACGCTCTTTGCGCGACATCGAAGTCAAACAGTAGGCTTTGAAGCAGGAGGGCATATTTTCCAATTTCCCGCGCCTTAAAATGCCTGCAATGTTTTTGTACAGTTGCGTTTCCGATTGTTCGGTATCATACAGAAGCACGGCTTTGTTAGTGCTGTTTCGCTGAATAGTTGTACCCAATGTATCAACCGTTTCGCTTTGCGTGATTGTTCCTGCTATCAAAGAGCCGACATAATTGCTTTTGCCTGTGCCTTCGCCGCCTGTTATTCCAAGTAAATTTCCCTGCGTTCCGAGCGGAACATCATTGATTGACACAAGCATTTCCGTTTGAATGGGCGGATTGGAAAAGTCAATCTCGCACGGTTTCAAAATTGCCATCGTTTCGCTGTATAAATTGTCCAAAAATTCAATGAATAGTTGTGTGAAGTCATTTTTCGTTTTTCCAATCCTGAAAAAATCGGAAATATCCTTTTCCTGTTTTATTCCCGAAAGAGGCAAAACAAGCCGTTTCACGCCCAAAGCGGATAATTGTTGCTCGTGCCTTGCAGACGATTCCAAACCTGTTTTATCTGTGTCGTAAAGCAGGATAATGTGTTTGAAGCGAAAAGACAGTTTTTTGATAAGGCTTTGCGGAATATTGCTTGTTTCCGAATTAAAACAGATTGCATTAAACCCTTTTGCCGAAAGCGACAAAACATCTTTTTCGCCGCCTGTAGCGAAAAGCGTGTCGCCTTTGGACGGCAATTGTTCCAAGCCGAAACAGTAATTATCAGGTAGCAACCCGCCATAGAGAAACCGCACATCGGAAAACGGACGGTAAATTTTGATATGCCTTTTGCCCTGATAGCCAAACATCGGCTCATTGTCGGTTGAATAGAATGTAAAGGGTTTTCCCTCGCTATTTTCGCTTTTAAATTCCCGCAACGAAACAACCTTGTATGTTTTCAGAAGTTCAGGCGTAATGCCATACTGTCCCCAAAAAGACAGTTCCCTTGCTGAAAACGATTGCGAAACAATCGAATGGGGCTTTGCCTTTTTGGGGGCGGGGTTAAGGGTATTTTCCACCTGTTTTTTCGGCTTGTTTTCAGGCATTGAAACCGACACGACAAAAGAAGTATCGTTTTCGTCGATGCCCAACGACACATCGCGATTAATCGTTTGCAGGATTTCGATAAACTCCTTTGAATTATTGCAATCCAAGCCCTTGATTTTGCCAACAATATCAAAACAGTCGCCGCTAAAAGTATCGTTGCCGAAATCCTTCATTTTGTAGGATTGACTTCTACGGTCGTAATAGATATTGCAGGACGCTTTACGGTCTTCATACAGCGGATTGTGAAAATTGCGACCAACCCGCCATTGTCCCGAAATGTAATGTTTGAAAACATCCAAGCCGCTATTTGTCCGTTTTAAGATTTCGTCTTTGTTCAACATACAACTGATGGTTTTTAATTAAGTCCTGCAAATGCTCATCACTTCGGCGAATAACATTGTCCTGCAACAGGCGTTGAATTTCGCTGATGCGGTAAAAGATTTTACCCCTGATTTGGGTGTAATTGATTTCGTGAGAAGAACGCAAACGCTGTAATGTCCGTCCGCTGATTTTCAGGAAAGTACAAACCTCGTAACTGTCCACCCAGCCATCTTCGGGCTGTTCCTCTGCCTTGCTTTGAATGGCGGCAACGAATTTGGCAATCGTGTTGATTTTTGCCGTTAAGTCCTTGAATGCCTGTGATTCTACTGTGATAACTTCCATATTGATACTTTGTTCATTAAAATTTTCGGCAAAGTTCGGAAGACGGCAAAAGTCCGTTTCTAAACTTTAGAAAATAAAATGCGAAATTGGCTTGTCGGGCAGATTTTAAAACTTTATAATATGCTAATAAACAACAATTTGAATGATTAAGAAAAATGCAGAAAGCAGACAAAACAGTGCTTTTGTTCTAAACTTTCCCAATCCACAAACCAATCATTGTAAATCAATATATTATATCAAATACAGAAAGATTTAGCGTTGAAATGCAATAAAAATGAGGTAAAAAAAATTCCGGAGGTTAAAAATTGTCTCAAAAAAAAATGTAAATGAAAGATTTAAAGTGGGAAGCTACAGGGCAGTACAAGTGTCAATTTTTGAGTGCAAGGTGCACCTCACTTAAATGATTGATATTCAGAATGAAATTTTCTGCGTTTTTTCTTGTTTAATCGAAAAAACAGTTGTAATTTTGTGCCGTAGTTTTATGCAGACACAGGCAGGACAAGGGTAGTCAAAAATGACCTCTGCAAACGCTCTAAATCGTACCCCATACGAAGAAATGTAAGCATAAAATGTTGTGTTATAAGAACTTCCTGCTTATATTGATATACCTGTTAGAGTTTAAGACAGCTTTTTTTAGGATGAAGACAACCTTGAGCGGGTTTAAGACAACTTTTTTCAGGAGGGAGACAACCTTGAGCAGGTTTAAGACAGCTTTTCTTAGGATGAAGACAACCTTGAGCAGGATGAAGATAAATTTTGTGGGATTTGGGACAATTACTTTGATATTTCGGACATTTATGCTTTTTATTTAAATGTGATATAAAAATTATTGGCCTAATTCATAAGATTTATTGTGTAAATTTTAATATTGGAGAACTAATTTTTTATATATCAGGACATGATTTTAATAGTGTATTTAATTTTAATTAGCTATATTATAGGATATTACGTGTTGGTATTGGCTCTAATATATAAATATTGGCTCTAATAAAAGTTCATTATAAATCTTAATTGTTGATTTATAATCGATAAATGAAAACTGTTCAATATGTTAGAATTGCTTGGACTCATCTTTTTATTTAAGATTCTCTTAATAAGTGACTTGCAATATTTTTTCAAAAAAGTCATTGGCTTTTTTATCGACATATTGACAAAAAATCAATTGAGTAGAAAAATTAAGATTCTATACGACATTTTGTTTTTCGCATCTATTTTTTACATATTAATAGCTATAATTTTGTTTTAATTTGCCATCTGCTTTTATTACATCATCATGGTTATATGTCATAACATAATGTATATCAGTATTATAGGTGCATGTTTTTGTTACTTCGTAATCAACCTTCATTGGTGTTCATGGACTGTCTGGATCGTCGCGTTTCTCGTTATGTAGGACATATTTTGGCGTTATAAGGGCATCGACGTCTTTCCTGAGTTTCAAGTATATAAATATGTCGGAATATTCGCCTGCAAATTTGCAATGACGCTCATTCTTAAGGTCTGTCATTGTTGCATTTATGTCTTTGTTGCAAAGTTAGGCGCGTGTAAAGATTTTATTGAGTACTTGCGCGGCTTATGATACTCTGCCAATCATTATAAGTGATTAGGCAAAGCGGTGTAATGGTATGTTCAAGTCGGTGTATTAGTCTGAATTTGAGTATAAATAAGGTGAATGTCATACCAATGCTTCGTTGATTTCTCTAAATCGGTAGGTATCCATGTATTTGGCAAATATGAAGCCTGATTCGTAGTTGGAGGTAGAATAGAATTTGCGTATTTGGCCGAAAAATGAAAATTCATCTTAGTACTATAACATGGTAGGTTTTCTTAGAAGATCGCCTTCTTCAAATTAATGGCGGAGACCGAGTTTTAGATTAAAATAGCCAAATCTGTTGATTACGCCAAACATCTTGTTTTTGAGTATGATACATACAAAATGGCATGGTGCATTTCTTACTTCGGGATCCATATCTGTGTATTTGGTGAAAGTGTAAAGATTTTCGGCTCCAAGTGTCAGTATTATAGAGCTTTTTTGTTCATTTAAGTAAGTGTATTTTCTAAAAAGTGCGTTGGCGCCATATCTAAGCGATACATTTTTTATAAGCATGTATGATCAGTCTTTTAGATACAAGTTATAGTTTGTTAAAAAGTTCTGATTGGGGTTGTTTGTGGTGATTCATTGAATGTAGTTTGTCTTTGGCAATTCATCGATGATTCGATCTCATCTGTTGGAGTTTTCGACGCTCTTATTAAGAGGCATATACTTGAAAGAAAAGAAGACATCAGCGCACTTAACTATTTGAAGCATAAAGCTAAAGTTGAAATTTTCCCATATAGCACCGTCTGTAATTTCTTAGATCATCTCGAAGAAATATTAGAATTGGTAGACATGCTCTTTGTAGGTTAATTTGCCGTCTACGTAGATGTCGACGAACTTTAAGTCGCATGTCTTTGCGTTTTGATGGATGCGATTGCCGTATTTGTCGACGTACGCCTCGTCTTATGCGTCGGCTTGGAAAATTTAGGAAGTTTTGTAAAGCAAACAGGTAATAAGAATATCTCTTTCGAGTGAACGGAATGACTTTAACATTCCACCACGATAATTGTATAACAAGTTCTATGGCTATTTTTTTCCTGTAGCAGGGTCTATTTGGACAATATCGGTAATTTTGTTTTTTAGCGTTGCGAGATTAGAGTTGATGAAATATTATACTTCGTCGATTTTGTCGTTCCAGACGGCGAAGAACTCAAATATAGTGTTGGTTATCTCTCCTTAAATTATCTTTTTTGACCTAACTAACATATATAAAGGCATTTATAGGTCTTGATAATTTATAAAATAGAATGTCCTTTTCTTGAAATAATCGGTTGAAAATAAAAATATATTATTAAATAATTCAAGATATATTCCGAAGTATGTTTATTCTGATGTTTCACATGTTAAATTGGTGTTATAGGCTCATTAAGTGACTATTAACTGTCTTATGTAGGCGTTGCCGTTTTCTTCGATTCCGCCTCCAAAATTTAAGACGTGCCAACCTAATCTAAAGTAGCCAATGGATGGAGAAGTATGTGCGACGTAAGCCCAGATTACAGAACTCAAATTGTTTATTTGTCCAAAATCACCTCGTATTTTTATTAAATTGATATTTTTAATCTTTAGAATAAAAGATTCTTCTGATATTTTCCATCCAAGAGTGACACTTGGAAAATCTACATATTTTTTACCGACATGAAGTAGTCCGGCATAGTCCCTTCGAATGGTGCCTGTAAATGTGTAGAGGTTGTCAAAGGTGTATGAAAGTATGCCAATAAGTTTCATATTTTGGTCTACGCCTTATATATCGATTTGATTGTTGTAACTTTTGACATTTATAAAGTATTGAAGGTTAGGCGTTTCAAGTTCAAAGCCACGTACGCTTTCTATAAATTGGCGGCTCGTGTTTTCGGATGAAGTGATTGATATTAAGAAGCCGACAGAGTACTTTTTGAAGGTATTATCGTAGTTAATTATATTTTCTGTTTCCCAGATATTTTCGCGAGAAGAATCGTAAGATAAAATATTGTCCAAGTTAGGTTTACCTGGTTCCGGATCAATGAGCGAAAATGTCTTTTAAAAGTTGTAATTCAGGTAGTAAGTGATGTGACTTGTGAATAAAAGGCCATGGACAACATTGTTTATTTCCAGGAAAGTTGAATTTCGGAAACGAAGAGGCAATATGGACTGTATTTATGCTGTAAGATTGCGCATGGGGGATACTAAATAGCCGTGAATATCTGCAAAATTGCTCCCATACTGTTCTGAGTAGGCTTGATCTTTCGTGGCAGTTCAGCCAAAGGTTCTGTCTGAGTAATAGGCCTCTGCGTTTATTGGAAAGGCTATTTTTCTACAGATTACACCGTTGTAGGCATCCTTGGTTTAGTCCACTTTGGTGCTGCT
>JAIRPX010000108.1 GCA_031256775.1 Dysgonamonadaceae bacterium | reverse complement strand
TGAGTTTATGTCCGTCTTTACACTGTACAGGACAAAAATTGCATCTATACGAGATGCTGTCGCCGCTGGTGCGGCTTTGTAAGCACGTTTGCGCTGATTTTCTGCTTGTTACATACAATCTTTCATTTTATAAAATTATTTGTACTGTCCGGCTTGTTGGCAAATTGACGGAAATGCCACAATTCATTATTGCGAGCGTTAGCGAAGCAATCCAGAAATACGATGAACGAGACATGATTAACAACAGGGAACGTGCTGATATCAGATGTAAAAGCTGTGCCAGTTTTTCCTAAATTTACATGTTCAAAAAAATAAAATTTATTTTTCAAAATACGTTCATCTGTAATCAACAATGATAAATCGGAATGTAAATTATTCCGGTCTTTTTCATCCATTTCGGAATAATATTTGGATGTCGCTTTTACACAAAGGTCTGTTATTCGAAGCAATAAGCCTGATCTAAAGTAAAATCTTAAATAATGAAGATTATTTACCGATTCTATTACATCCTGAATGTCATCATCAGGAAATCTGGTTATCAGATTAGACCTTTTATGTTTCTTCATTTATTGTTCGTTTTCTAAATAACCTTAAAAGAAAAAGAATAGTAACTACAGACAATGCAAAAGTAAGTCCCAAGGGTGGTCCTAATAAAGGATTTCCTGTTTTAACAAAAATATCACTGGCAATGGTTACGCTAAAAGCATTAATTATTCCGTGCATGGCGGCAGGAACTAATAATGTGCGGGATTGATGAAGCGAGCGTGAAAAATAGTATGCCAATGCAATACACACAATTACCATAACAAAAATACCCCCGATGTAATGATCCTTGAAATTAAGTCCTAATAAAATTAGAGGGGTGTGCCACAGTCCCCAAATAATGCCAATCAAGAGCGGTTTCAATTTTTTGCTTACAGTCATTTCCTTTTCCAAAAAACCGCGCCATGCAATTTCTTCACCCAAAGCGAAAAAAAGATTGAAAGTACATCCAGTGAATAGACTGACAACCGTTAAAAGCGGAATGCCAATTAACATGCGCGAAGTAAACTCGTGAAAAAATGCAGGTAAATTCGTAAGGGCTAATGGATATAAATCTTCTTTTGAAATAATTAAAAAGCCAAACTCTTTAATTCCAAATACATTGCCAAACAAATAAGAAAAAAACATGATCAGCACCGGCAATAAAAATGCCGTAAGTAATATGTATTTTGCTGATTTGTAAATGTTTATGGCTTTTAATCGAATATTGTAATCCCTGAAGATTTTTCTGAAATTCCATTTTTCTACAATCAGGACAGAAATAGCAGGAACTAACATATATACAGCTCCTATTATTTGCAATATAACTAAACGTTTTATTTCAAGTTTGCTTATATTTGAATATTTTTCACATAAATATTTTCCTACAATAGCAACTATTAGCTCTAATAGGATTAGAACAAAAAAGAATTTCTGTAATTTTGTTAATTTAGCCCACATAATCAATTAATTTTTATATTTATAAACAACTTTTCCCAGCCTGTCTTTTGTATTGTCAAAATCTGCATTTACAGAAGTCAATATTGAAACGCTTTTCATTGTTATTTCATTTTATTATTGTAAAATATTTTTTTGTAAACTTACCTAACAAAATTTGCTTTTTAGATAAGCGTAACTGTCATTGGAGTGTTACGGTAAAGAGTATCGTTACCTCTTCGTTTTTTTTCAGCCTCTGATTTCACAGCCTCTCCGCCTTTAATTTCTTCCATCTCCCTTGTGCTGAGATTATACTTTACTCGGTTTAATTTTGTGCGTCGTCATTACGAGCATTAGCGAAGCAATCCAGTTTTTCTGTATTACACAAAAAAAATTCTTTCTTCATCTCCGATCAGCATACGTATATCTATAATCAATTCAAAATCACTCAGATAACAATATGTTTTTCTGCAATGATCATATTCTGTTTTTGCTCCAATAAACTCAAATTCTTCCAGTAAACAGTAAAACTGACTTTTCCTTATATTAAGTTTTTTAGCAAAATTTGCTGGCGCTCCTGTTGATTCGGAGCGGATCAATTTATGTGCATAACGCAAACGGGTTATGTATTTTTCGAGCAGCATAATATATAAAGTTTTTAAATTAACGCAACAAAGCTACGAAATATTTATTAAATATACAATACTTTTATCAACTGTTTTTGACGTATTTGAATGACATATTTGTGTGTTTTTGACAATAAATGCAATTCGCCTGGCAAAAATAGCAAATAGCTGCTTTGCTACTCAAAAAATTAATGTCTAACAAACCATTATGTGCATAATATTAATGAAGTGTTGCAAATTGTGCCAATAAAACTACGGCAAAATATTTGGATAAATAAGAGTATGACAAATCAAGAGCTACAAAATAACATAAGTTATTTTATAGCTTAATTGATAACATTAGCCCAACCGTTACCCTTTGAAAATTATAATTCAAACAAAAAGATGGATTAGAACAATCTCTGACTAATCCATCCTTTTATTTTGCATTAAACCTTAACATACAGTATTTTACGACAAATGCAAAGCCTCCATTGCCCGTATCAGTTCCTCCGGTTTATCACAGCTGAAAACAAACGTTTTATCCTTTGTTTTAACTATGATTTTTTTGGAAGAATCAGTTACATACATTTGATAATCGCCCAATTGTGTATTCCTGAATTTCCCAAGATAACCAAAAGCGCCGCCTGAACCAAATGTCCTGACGCTTGATCCCGTATCGGAATCGTTGCACAACCGGATTTCTTCGATTGTCTGAACAGGAATAATTATATTTCCTATCATCCGATGAATTGCAATACCTTCTTTTTCAACGGATACCCTGAATGGACATTCCAAAGCCGAAAAAATCAGTATCCCAATACAAAACAGTATGCCCAGCAAAAGCATACATACCGGTAACATTCGCTTTTCCTGCCTGTAGCGCCTCAGCTTGAAATACAGCATTACGGCAACTCCAAGCAGTATAGCTGTAAATAAAAGAGTTATAAGTGTGACATTAGTGTCCCATGAACAGTGAAAATTCATAATTGTATCTGTTTTTTGATTGTATTAATTAATAAATCCCTGTTTTCACAGCTGCAAACATATTTTTTATTATCTTTTGTCTGAATTAAAAAAGCCTGTGAATAATCGCCTGTATATGATTGATAGAAACCAATTTTTGCATTTGAAAATTTTCCGATAAAACCGAAAAAACCTCCGCTCCCCCAAAATCTAATTTCTGATTTGTCCGGCTTGTAACAGTCCACATTCTCTATCTGTTCATATCGAATCAACTTTCTGCTCAGTTTATGCAACAGGACTCCTGTTTCATTCAATTCAATAAAAGCCGGAGATTCCGTTGCAAAATAAAGCATAATCAAAGGGATAGCGCAAATAATAGCCATTTCTATCCAGCCTTTTGAATTAATCAATGAAGATATTGCATAATACTCTACTGCTGCCAATATTAAAATAACGCTAACCGTAATTATTTTTACAGATATTCCCCATCTTACTTTTAACCTGATTTTTTCCATACTTTTAGTCTATTTTTCCTAAATTGTTTATTATATTCACCTTAATAATATTCCTTAATCCGCGCTATCTATAAGCACATTTCCATAAATTCGTTCTGTATCCGGACAAACATACTGCGTACACGATGTTGTTAAAATACTTGCGGAAAGAACTCCCGACACGACCTGATTAATTTTTTTATTACTTTTCATAACTTGTAAAATTTATTATTTTAAAATATTTCTCTCTAAGCAATGTGTATTTCAGCATAACATTTGGAAATAAATCGCCGTAGTTTTGCCGAAGAATCGAAAGATTTTGCTTGTCACGAAAGATTTCAACACAAATCTGGCAAATATGCCATTTTGTTGTATCAATCGAAGGCAAATTTAGCTTTTTTCTGCAAAACTGCAAAATTTTTTCGGGACCTTCCGTAAATAACCATATTTTAATAAAATCATGGAATTGATATTCATACAAAAAGTGTAGCGAATATTTTTTTACCGATCCCAGTCGCAGATATGGAATATAAGATACTGTTAATCCGCAACAGGCAACCATTTGGTGAAAAGGATCAATTGAAATTGTATTGAACAAAGATGCACACCTTCCTTTTTGATGATGTAAAATCAATGGCGATTTTTCATTTTTGTTATATATTGATGTGGTATTTAATTTTTCTTCGGTAGATTTAATAAAAGGCATCCATACACCTCCGAATATTAGTAATTTTTTGTCAAAAAGAGATTTATATTTTTCCAATCTGACATCATATTTCAATTGATTAATATTAAACTGTGATAATTTGGAAGATTCAACATTAATAGCTACTGCAAGATTTAATTCCAAAGCAGCCATAATTCCATACACAATATTATCATAAGGAATCCACATTTGATGTTCATCTCCTGTGCTAAAATTAATTTCAGTGAGACCTGCACCTGCCAATTCATGTAAAATCTTGTATGCTTTATCAAAAGATGTTGCCCAGTATCCATTGGTAACAACCCGTATATATAAACCTTTACTTGATGCATATTTAATAATGCAATTCATGTCTTTGCCCAATGTAAAACATTCTCCTCCAGTAAGAATTAACAATTTTATTGTATTATAAACCTCTAAAGATTGATCAATATATTGTTTCATTTCTGATAAAGTTAATTTATTATTATTTCCCGGATTGCATTGAAAACAACAGTTTTGACATGATGCAGTACATTTATTTGTTGTGATAAATGTTAATTGCACAGGTGGAATTATAAGTTCTTTCATGACTTTTAATTTATGAATATTTATAATGTATGCCAAAGATAATATGTTTGTATTTCGAAAAAATCGGACTTTTCAATTTTTTTTATGTCGAACATGCAAATTTTTTTCTTTCTTCATCTCCGGTCTGCACACGTATATCTATAATCAATTCAAAATCACTCAGATAACAATATGTTTTTCTGCAATGATCATATTCTGTTTTTGCTCCAATAAACTCAAATTCTTCCAGTAAACAGTAAAACGGACTTTTCCTTCTTTTGATACAGCAAATAAAACAGGGAACGTTTGGTAATCCTGAAATGAGCCGAGTCATGCCTTTCAAACAAAAAACTAATTTATTCATGGTGGATCAATTAAATATTAAGCAATCCAGAAATTAGTTTTCAGTTTTTTACTGGCTTGCTTCGCCTTTGCAATGACGATGCACAAAACCATACCGTACAGAGCATATCTTGCGAAGATAATACTTTTTCAGGAAAATACATAGAAATATCAAAATTGCAAAAAATTGATATACAAAGCTTTGCGGTTATTTTAGAAATTTAATTTGCAGTTTACACTAAAAAATATTACTTTTGTGCTGTCTAAAATAAATGTTTGCTATTTATTGATTAAAATTACTATATATTCAAATCATTTAATTATATATTTTTGATTATGTCTGAAAACGTTGGATATATTTCTCAGGTGATTGGACCCGTTGTGGATGTTTCGTATGAAAGTGCAGGACACTCAATCCCAAAAATTTACGATGCGCTCAAAATCATTCGCCCTGATGGTAAAACGCTTGTTGTTGAAGTACAACAACATATTGGTGAAGATACTGTTCGCGCCGTAGCAATGGATTCTACAGATGGAATCTGTCGCGGAATGAAAGTTGAAAGTCTTGGAACGCCGATTTCTATGCCTGTAGGCGACCAGGTGAAAGGGCGTTTGCTAAACGTGATTGGCGAAACCATCGACGGAATGAAACCGGTGAGTCATGAAGGCGCTCAGCCGATACACCGCGATGCGCCAAAATTTGAAGATCTCGCTACTTCTACCGAAATTCTTTTTACGGGAATTAAAGTCGTCGATTTGCTCGCTCCTTATTTAAAAGGAGGAAAAATCGGGCTGTTCGGAGGCGCTGGAGTAGGTAAAACGGTGCTAATCATGGAGTTAATTAATAATATTGCTAAAAAGCACAATGGATTTTCCGTTTTTGCCGGAGTAGGCGAGCGTACCAGGGAAGGGAACGATCTGCTTCGCGAAATGATAGAATCGGGCGTAATCCGCTACGGGAAAGAGTTTAAGGAAGCAATGGAACGCGGCGAATGGGACTTGTCGAAAATTGATTATGATGAATTGGCTAAATCGCAGGCTACATTAGTCTTCGGACAGATGAACGAACCTCCAGGCGCACGCTCATCTGTAGCTTTATCGGGTTTAACTATTGCCGAATCTTTCCGCGATCAGGGCGGAGATTCCGGTCGAGATATTTTGTTTTTCATAGATAATATATTTCGTTTCACACAAGCTGGCTCCGAAGTGTCGGCGTTGTTGGGACGTATGCCATCGGCTGTAGGTTATCAACCAACCTTAGCTACGGAAATGGGTGCAATGCAGGAACGTATTACTTCAACTAAAAGCGGCTCAATCACTTCTGTGCAAGCAGTTTATGTGCCTGCCGACGACTTGACCGACCCTGCGCCTGCAACAACTTTCGCTTTTCTTGATGCAACTACGGTTTTAGACAGGAAAATCTCAGAACTTGGTATTTATCCGGCTGTTGACCCATTAAATTCAACATCTCGTATTCTTGACCCTAACATTACAGGTGAAGCGCATTATAATACTGCTCAGCGAGTTAAGCAGTTGTTGCAACGTTATAAAGAGTTGCAGGATATTATTGCTATTCTTGGTATGGAAGAGCTTTCCGACGAAGACAAATTAGTGGTAAACCGCGCTCGCAGAGTGCAAAGATTTTTGTCGCAACCGTTTTTCATGGCTGAAGCTTTCTCCGGAGTACCGGGCGTAATGGTTTCTATCGAAGATACTATCAAAGGTTTCAACGCGATTATGGATGGCGAAGTGGATGATTTGCCGGAACAGGCTTTCTTGAACGTCGGAACTATTGAAGACGCTAAAGCTAAAGCTAAAAGATTATCGGAACAAAATTAGAATTGTAAAGAATAAACGCTATGAATCTTGAAATAATATCCCCCGAAAAAGTCATTTACAAAGGTGAAGTAGATTCAATTACTCTGCCTGGAATGATGGGTTTGTTCACAATTTTGGACAACCATGCTCCAATTGTTTCGGCTTTAAAAAAAGGAGTCTTGGCTTATAAAGTCGGCAATGAGGACGTAAAAACGGAAATTAACAGCGGATTTGTGGAAGTCGGAAAAAATATTGTTTCTATTTGTATCGAATAGTTTATGCGCTCATTAAGAAATAAATATATTTTTGGATTAACAGTTATGTCGGTAGCTTTGATTATAGCAATTGTACTGTTTCCAAATGTCGCACCGGTTGGGTGGACAATCGGCGCCGTCGCTTTTTTCTTTTTATATGAATTGGCGACTGTCTTAATTACGGATAAAAAAGCAAATACTGTTTCTTCCAGACAATCCGTTAATCTTTTTATGGGATTTAAAGTAGGGAAAATATTGTTATCACTGTTTTTCGTGCTTATTTATTGGATTGCAGTAAAAACAGAAATTAAAAATTTCTTGATGTTTTTTCTTGCGCTTTACCTGATATATATGGTATTCGAAACAATTTATCTAATGAGAAGGGAAAAGAAGCAAAAAAAATAAATTATTAACGAAAGAATAAATGAAGATTAAACATATAATACTGTTTACAATACTGTTTTTTGCGCCGGTTACTTTTGTCAGTGCGCATGATGACGAACATCATCCTGCTGAAAAAGAAGATTTGGATGTAACCGAATTGATTCTTGACCACGTTGGCGACGCTTACGATTGGCACATCACAACGGTTAACGGGCATCCTGTTTCGATTCCCCTGCCAGTAATTGTACGGAGCAGTAATGGCGAATGGCATATTTTTTCATCCGCCCGTTTCGAGCATGGACATGCCGAATATAAAGGGTTTTATATTTCCCATAATGAAGATTATAAAGGAAAAATAGTAGAACGGAACAGTAATGGAGAAGAAATACGTCCATTAGATTTATCGCTTACTAAAAACGCTCTTGCACTGCTAATTAGCAGCACCGTTTTGATTATCCTGATTATGTCGTGCGCGGCATGGTACAAAAAGCGTAAAGCGGAAGATGCTTCCCCAAAAGGTTTTATCGCTATGATAGAAATGTTGATAGCAAGTATTGTTGACGATGTGGTAAAACCCTGTATCGGAAAGAATTATCTGCGCTATACGCCTTATTTGCTGACGGTTTTTTTCTTTATTTTTTTCAATAATCTGCTGGGAATTATTCCGATATTTCCAGGCGGAGCTAATGTTACGGGAAATATCGCAATAACTTGTGTTTTAGCGATATTCACCTTTATTATTGTCAACAGTTTCGGAACAAAGGAATACTGGAAAGAAATTTTCTGGCCAGACGTGCCGATGTGGCTGAAAATTCCGATTCCAATTATGCCTGCTATTGAGCTGGTTGGCGTATTTACAAAACCGTTTGCTTTAATGATTCGTCTTTTTGCAAATATTCTGGCGGGTCATGCTATTGTATTGGGATTGACCTGTATGATTTTTTTAACAGTCAGTCTGGGAGTGGCAATGAATGTGGGAATGAGCGTATTATCAGTGGTTATGACGATATTTATTGATTTTGTGGAGCTGTTAGTAGCTTTCATACAGGCGTATGTGTTTACAATGCTTTCGGCTGTTTTTATCGGACTTTCGCAAGTGGAAGGACATCACGTGAAAACTAAAAACTAAAAGTTATATATTTAAAATAAAAAATTATGTTATTGTCAATTTTATTACAGGCGGCTACTACGGGAGCCGGATTAGCAAAGTTAGGCGCAGGTTTAGGCGCAGGTTTAACTGTTATAGGTGCAGGTTTGGGTATTGGTAAAATCGGTCAGTCGGCAATGGAAGGTATTGCACGTCAACCTGAAGCAACAGGCGATATTCGTATGAATATGATTATTGCAGCTGCTCTCGTGGAAGGGGTTGCATTGTTCTCTGTCGTAGTTTGCGGATTCTTAATTAAATAATCATGTCTCTCTTAACGCCCGATCTCGGTCTATTGTTTTGGATGCTCGTTTCTTTCGGGGTCGTTTTCTTTGTCCTTGCCAAATTTGGTTTTCCTGTTATCGTAAAGATGATTGAAGAACGTAAAGCATTTATCGACAAATCGTTAGATGCAGCTAAACTGGCAGGGGAACGTTTGCAGGGAATCCAGCAAGAAAGTGAAAGGATCTTGAATCAAACACGCGATGAGGAAATTCGTATTTTGAAAGAAGCTAACGAAATGCGGACTAAAATTATAGGGGAAGCGAAAGAGCAGGCGGCTGTCGAAGCTGCAAAACTGATTGCTGAAGCTAAAATGGCTATTCAGAAAGAGAAAGAAATGGCTATAAGGGATATTCACAATCAGATTGCAACACTTTCTATTTCGATTGCCGAAAAAGTCCTTCGCAAGAATCTTGACAATCAACCGGCTCAACGCGAATTGGTTAATCAGCTGATAATAGAAGCGCAGAAAAATTAAAAATGAACGCAGGAATAATATCGTCACGATACGCCAAAGCTATTTATCAGTATGCTTCGGAATGTAAGGAAGAAAGCCGTTTACGCGATGAGATGAAAATCCTGTCGGAACAGTTCAGTTCTGTACATTTATTGAAGAAAGTCCTGGATGACCCTACCGTTTCTACCGCCGAAAAAGTGAATGTATTGATTACTGCCGCAGGCGGCGATGTGAGCAATACGGGCAAAAAAGCCATCAGGCTTGTAATAGAAAGCGGCAGAGCGCATTACATGCAGAACATTGCGTTGATGTATGACAAGATTTACCGGAAAGCAAAAAACATAAATGTTATGAAATTGACTATGGTTAATCCTGCTGAAACTGAAATGCAAAGAGAACTTGTAGATTTGGTAATCAAGGATAAAAGTGAAAAAACAGATTTTACGGCGACAATTGATCCGGATATTATTGGCGGATTTGTCCTCGAAGTAGAAGATTTACGTCTGGATGCAAGCGTGAAAAATCAACTTAATCAGTTAAGATTGAAACTAATTAGAAATTGAGAATTACGAATCAATAATAATTTGTAATTAAAAAAAAACAGAATTTATGCCAGATATAAAAGCAAGCGAAATTTCGGAAGTATTGAAAATGCAACTTGAAGGCATTGATACCCGCGTAAAGTTTGAGGAAGTGGGATCCGTGCTTCAGGTGAGCGACGGAGTGGTACGCATTTTTGGTTTGAGCAAAGCCGAATCGGGCGAACTTATTCAGTTTGAAAACGGTGAGATGGCTGTTGTGATGAACCTGGAAGAAGATAACGTAGGCGCCGTTTTACTGGGACATACCGACCAGGTCAAAGAAGGCGATACTGTGAGGCGTACAGGACGTATTGCTTCAATCCCAACCGGAGAAGGACTTTTAGGACGGGTAATTAACCCGTTAGGTCAGCCAATTGACGGAAAGGGCTCAATCTCAGGCAATCTATTGGATATGCCTCTGGAGCGAAAAGCGCCAGGCGTGATTTTCCGCCAGCCAGTAAACGAACCTTTACAGACAGGTATTATTGCCATTGACGCTATGATTCCTATCGGGCGCGGACAGCGCGAATTAATTATTGGCGACCGCCAGACAGGTAAAACAGCTATCGGAATAGATACTATTATCAATCAGCGCGATAATTATTTAGCAGGAAAACCTGTTTATTGTATTTATGTTGCTATCGGACAAAAAGGTTCGACTATCGCGAATATCGTAAATACTTTAAAAGAAAAGGGAGCGCTCGAATATACTGTTATTGTTGCAGCTTTAGCTTCCGATCCGGCAGCTTTGCGCTTCTATGCTCCTTTTGCAGGCGCCGCTATTGGCGAATATTTTCGCGATACGGGACGCGCCGCGCTGGTTATTTATGACGACCTTTCCAAACAGGCAGTGTCTTACAGGGAAGTGTCGCTGATTCTTCGTCGTCCTTCAGGACGCGAAGCCTATCCGGGCGATATTTTTTACCTTCACTCCCGATTGCTGGAACGAGCTGCTAAAATCATTAACAATGACGAGGTTGCGGCTCAAATGAACGATTTGCCGGAAAATTTGAAGCCTTTTGTAAAAGGTGGAGGCTCGCTTACAGCTTTGCCAATTATAGAAACGCAGGCTGGCGATATTTCAGCTTATATTCCAACAAATGTTATTTCCATCACCGATGGACAAATTTTCCTCGAAACCAATTTATTTAATGCAGGGATTCGTCCGGCTATAAATGTTGGTATTTCAGTGTCGCGAGTAGGGGGGAATGCGCAAATCAAGGCAATGAAGAAAATTGCCGGAACTTTGAAAACAGACCAGGCTCAATATCGCGAGTTGGAAGCGTTTACAAAGTTTGGAGGCGATATGGACGCCGTTACGCGAATGACCTTAGACAAGGGGAAGAAAAATGCAAGTTTGCTGATTCAGCCACAATATCATCCTCTGTCAGTTGAAAAAGAAATCGCAATAATTTATGTCGGTACGAAGGGGTTACTCTATGATCTTCCGGTTGAAAAAATAAGCGATTTTGTAAAAACATTCCTTGAAATGCTGGAATTGAAATACCGCACCGAAGTGTTAGATCAGCTTAAAAAAGGAATTATCAACGAAGAAATTGAAAAAATACTTGCACAAACAGCAGTGGTGGCAATTAAGGAAATAAATTAATAATTGAATAAATAAGTATGAATTTGCTGACGCATAGTGGAGAAACTGCGTCAGCATTGTTTTTATGAAAATAAAACAAATATGCTTTTTTTTGTTATTTTATAAAAAAGTATTATCTTTGTGCCGGATAAATTTTCATTTTTAGTCAGTACTATTTTTCTTAATTATTTAAATAAATTTTTTATTAGTATGAACAAAACATTATTACTTATTTTTGCCGTTATAGTTTTAGTTTTCAAAGTTTATGCAAACGAACAGACAGCAAAGCAATTAACTGCCGCTGATGCGGAAAATTCCGTTATATTCAGTTACTGTACAGATGATATGGATAAACCATTGAGTTTCAGCGATAAAATTGCTACGGTCAGAGTAGCTGTTCTGATTCCTAAAAGCTTAGCTGCCAAGTATGCCAATGCGCAAATAACTAAAATACATGCAGGCATTGGTTCCTCAGCGTCAAGTACAAAGGTTTTCATTATTGAAGGTTTGGAAAATCTAACTTTTACGTATTCACAGAGCGCCACTCTTGCTAAAAACTCATGGACTGAGGTAACATTGAACACTCCCTACACAATTACAGGAAACACTGATTTGCTTATTGGTTACGAATACAGGGGAGCTGGAACAACTATAGGGGTGGATAATTCGATTGAAGTTGGCGAAAACTGCAACTATTATTGCGACAGCGGGAGTAGCGAGTGGCGTAAAATGAACGACCATAATTTTACAGTTAAAGCTACTATTACAGGAAACGCTCTAAGTCAACAGGATATAAGTATATTATCTGTTAAAACAAATACTTTGAGAGTATTTCCTGATGAGCCGTTTTCAGTAACAACAACTATTTATAATAATGCTATAGAACCCGTAACCAATTTTAAAGCTGTTTACGAAGTTGGAAATACTGTTATAGAAGAAAATATAACAGGAATAACTTTGAATCCATTCCGTAGATACACTTTTTCCAAAGAATTAAGTTTTAGCACGGATGGATATTATCAGACAAAAGTAAGCGTTTCCGAGCCAAATAGGAAACCGGACGATGATGCTACTGACAACAGTATGCTGGCTGCTAACGAAGTATGGGTTGGCGCTGCGGCTCCGACTCGCTCATTGAAACGGAACGCATTGATAGAAGAATTTACCGGTATCCACTGCACATGGTGTCCGGTTGGGCATAAGCTTGCAAACCAGCTAAAAGAAAAATATTCAGGGCGTGTGTGTGTCATTAATATACACCAGGGTTACTTTGCAAATCCGTATGATGGCGAACCTGATTTTAAAACAAGTTTTGGGGATGCCTTAGCTAATCAGGCAGGAATATCATCTTATCCTTCCGCAACAGTAAACCGACATGTTTTTTCAGGTTATATGGCGCTGAATGAAAGAGATTCATGGGAACCGTCAGTAACTGAAATACTTGATACTGATTCGCCGGTAAACCTGATAGCCGATGCACAAATCAACTGGGATACCCGCGTGTTGACTGTAGATGTTAAAGGTTATTATACAGGCAATAGCAATACTTCGACTAATAACTTGAACGTGGCGTTGTTGCAGAATAATATATTAGCGACGCAAATAGGAGGTAACGGCTATCCTGAAATGTGGAAAGATGGTATATACCGTCACAATCACATGCTGCGACATTTGCTCACCGGTCAATGGGGTGCAATAATTCAACCAACTACGACAGGATCTTCTTTTAGTCAACAATATACCTATACAATTCCGGAAAAATTGAACGACGTACCTGTTGAACTGAAAGATTTATCGGTTGTAGTTTTTATAGCAGAAGGAAATAAGGAAGTGATTACGGCAACAGAGGCAAGGGTTCAATATGCCTATCTAACAACACCTTTGATTGAGATAATGGAAATGAAACAATTACCTTATCATTCAGCGGACGATAAAATACAGGTGCAAGCCGTTGTAAAAAACATTTCGCCAATGCCGGTCGCGTCCTATCAGTTGCAATATGGAATTACATCTAACGCGACGTATGTCGTTTCTGGAAAAAACTTGCAAATAAATGAAATGGATACGTTGCTTTTACCGTTGATACCCACAGAGTTAAGAAGGGATATGATATTGACGCTTTCCGTAAGTAAGGTAAATGACAAAGACCCTGTCATCCAATTGTCTTCTTCGTTGACAGTAATGAAAGATATAAGTTTTACTGAATCAAACAAATTGAAGTTGAACTTATGGCAGGACAAATACGGAACGGAAACAACATGGAAATGGTTTGATCCCAACGGAAAAATTATACTTGAAGGAGGTCCTTATACAGATCTTACTTCTGACGGTGTACAATTGCATCAGATTGATTTGCCGACGCCGTTCAATGGTGTTTACCGTTTTGAAATTTACGATGAATTTGGCGATGGAATAAATTCCGGCGCTGGAGAAGGAAAATATGAAATAACGACAGATATTGCAAGCAACGGCGTCGTTACTACCGATAACGGTAAGTTTGGAAAGAAAGGATTGAAGTATATAAGCGTTGGTCTTGGTAACGCAATTAATAATCCTGAAGATAACGCTTTTTTTGCTGTTTCTGTTCGCAATAACATGCTGTATATAGATTCTTCTGAGGCTGTTAAAAGTGTTACTGTTTATAATATTTCCGGTCAAGTCATGCTGCATGAAAATGGCAACCGGACAATTCCTGTGGATATGCTTCCTGCCGGTGTGTATATCGTGAAGGTAAAAACGGCAAACAGAGAACAGTTGCGAAAAGTTCTTAGATAATAGAGTGTAGATATTAGAGTATAGATATTAGATATTAGAGTTTAACGTTTAATTTTTTCATATTATGTGGAGACGTTGCTTATGCAGCGTCTCTGTTTTTGTATACCTTACATTATAATTTATTGCAGATGTATGAAACTGTATCATTTTTTCTTTTCAAACAATTTTTCCATGCGCGGAATTTCCAGCGTTAGTTCTTCGCACAGGGGAATGTTATTGTAACGGATTTTTTTCATGTTTTCCAGGAAAAGAATCATATCTTTTTCTATTTCAATCATATTCTTATAAAAAGTCTTATTTTTCGACGAAGGCGTAAAAAACTTGATGTAGTTTTGTAGGGGACATAATACTTGTGCAATAAATTGCTGATGAAAATATGCGACAGCTTTTTGAGTGCGTTCTTTTAATAGGGAAATATCATTCTCAGTCGATTCCTGCTGAACGATTCGTCTCAACTGTTCCTGAAATTTGATCGTAACGTTTTCCAGCTCGCAAACTTTATTCCGAAATTCCGGTAAGAGTTTTTTTATCGTAATATATTCATTTCCATTCTTTTCTTCCAGCAATTTTTCCATATCGCGCAAAAGCGAGTAAATCTGTTTCCAGCTAAAATATGAAAAAAGCCGGTCAGCCCAGAATTTCCTTTTTCCCTGATGGAATATCATATTCAGTTCCTGTTCCGTTTTTTCATTACGGCTAAATTCAAGGGCGTAGTTATCAGTTCGGATACAATTGAAATTAATTTTCGAGTAAAGTACAATTCCGTCGAGCGAAGTACACCGGCTCAGAGCCACATAAGCCTGTCCTGCGGCAAAAGAGGAGTCGATGTCGATAATAGCTTTTTCAAAAGTCAATCCCTGACTTTTATGCACTGTTATTGCCCACGCCAAACGCAGAGGATATTGCGAAAAAGAGCCTAAAAGTTCTTCTTTTATGTTACCCGATTCTTTATCAAGATAATAGCGCTTGTTTTCCCAAGTTTCTTTTTTAACCATAATATCTCCTTTTATTTCAGGAATATACACGTAAATTTGGTCGGCGTCGATGCGGCTTATAGTAGCAATTTTTCCGTTATAATAACGACGCGGATCTTCTGTGTCATTTTTCAGGAACATCACCTGCGCTCCTTTTTTCAGCATAAGTTTCCTTTCGGTTGGCAAAGAATAGTCGGGAAAATCGCCGTCCGTTTCGCCATGAAACACCCGTTCAGGATCGGGAAGTTCCATTAATTTTCTATTATTTATATTTTCAGCCTTGTAGTTATGCGTCGTTAAAATGATATACTTGTCTTCTTCGTCAGGAACAAAACTTGGGTTATAGCGTTTATTCAGCTCCTGCAAATCTTCATTTGTAGCTACATTATTCCGCACACGATTTAGCAAATCTACGAAAATATCATCGCGCTGGCGATATACTTTTTTAAGTTCCAGGTAGATAGGCTTCGTTTGCTGAAATACTTTAGCATGAAAAAAGAACGTACTTGAATAATGCTCTTTCAATAATTGCCATTCGTCGTCTTTAGCAACAGGCGGCAATTGAAACATATCGCCAATATACAAAATTTGCACTCCACCCAAAGGACGTTGAATGCGGCGTACTGTCCTCAATGTTGCATCAATAGCGTCAAGAGTGTCCGCCCGCAACATGCTGACTTCGTCTATAATAAGCAGTTCAAGATGTTTCAATAAATCAATTTTTTGCTTGGAAAAACGATAGAAATTTTTTTTGAGCGAAGCATTGGAAAAGCCCGGAATATAAGGTTCTAACGGTAACTGAAACAGCGAGTGTAGAGTTGTGCCGCCTGCATTAATAGCTGCCACGCCGGTAGGCGCCGCCACAAGCGTCCTTTTGTGAGTATGTTCGCAAATATATTTTAGAAACGTAGTTTTCCCTGTTCCTGCTTTTCCCGTAAGAAAAACATGCTCAGACGTTTGATTAACAAAATCTGCAGCCAGTTGAAAAATGTTATTGCTGTCGCCGGATATAGTCATGATTTTGAATTTTCTATCTTATAAAAAACAATGATAAATATTAAAAGGCAAATTTACGATTTTTTTTTCAGAGCATATTAAAATATATGGCAAAAATCATAAAATAGAATGGACTGGGAAACAAAAACTTGTACCTTTCCCCTGTAACTTTTTGGATTGCTTCGCCGTAAATGGCTCGCAATTACGCACAGAAAACAACGTCATTGCGAATACGAAGTCTGAAGCAATCCAGAGAATTTTTATCTGTTTGTGTGTAATTCGAAAATTTCATGTACCTTTACAATATAAAAATTAACTTTGCGATGTAAATATCTATTTGTTTTATATGGAAAATAAGACAGTTGAAATCAGGAATCTGGCAATCGGCTACAGGAATAAAAAACAGGAAAAAAGAATTGCATGTAACTTACACTCAACGATATATAACGGCGAGTTGACTTGTCTTCTTGGCGCTAACGGAATTGGTAAATCTACATTGTTGCGGACGCTTTCAGGTTTGCAGCCTAAACTTTCCGGAGAAATTTTCATATCGGGCAAAGAAATTGATTCGTATTCCTGTAAGGAACTGTCGCGTATTATAGGCGTTGTGCTTACTGAAAAAATAGATATTCGCGATATGTCGGTTATTGAGCTTATCTGCTTAGGAAGAAGCCCTTATACAGGTTTTTGGGGTAATTTGGACAAAAAGGATGAAGCAATTGTGAAAAAAGCTATTTCTTTAGTTAAAATTGATAATTTAACTTACCGTCCTGTACATACTTTAAGCGATGGCGAGCGGCAAAAAGTGATGATTGCCAAAGTTTTAGCTCAAGAAACTCCTGTTATTTACTTAGACGAGCCTACCGCTTTCCTTGATTTTCCGAGCAAAGTAGAGATTATACGGATTTTGCATCGCTTGTCGCGCCAAACCGACAAAATAATTTTTCTTTCTACTCACGATCTGGATTTGGCTTTGCAAATGGCTGATAAACTGTGGTTAATGGGAAAAGGAAAAGAAATAACAGTCGGCAGTCCACAGGAATTGGCGGCAAATGGAGATATAGAAAAGTTTTTTCAGGGCGATGGAATAGTTTTTGACAGCACAACTAACTCATTCAGAATAATAAAGCCCCAATGATTCACTATTTTAATCCCGGACATGAAACTGCCGTTCTTATGGCGTCGGAACATTATCAGCCTGCTGCCGGTATCTTGCAGATACATAATGATTTGGCTTATCTTCCAGCCTGGTATGCTTCTCCCGATGATTATGTTTTAACAGAAAACAGCGTGCCTGATGATTTCCTTGCTCCCGCAGAATTATTGAAACCACGAGCTAAACCGGTTATTATCAATGATTTTATTAAAAACAGCGATATATTTAAAAACCAGGAAGTTAGTATATGGGGCATTTCTCCGCAAAGCATTCGATATTTTGAAAAACTGAATAGTCAATATGGACTTCAACTAAGTGTTCCCCGTTGGAAACCAGAATATTACGAATTAACAAGCCGCCAGGTTTCCCAAAAAATTCTGTCGCGCCTGATAGAAGATATTCCTGAAATAGAAAGAGATATTATCCCTCGTTTCTATTCTTCCGTAAAAGAAATTGAAGACCGAATATCTCAAAGCGATGAAAAAATGCTGATTAAGTCGCCCTATTCATCTTCCGGACGTGGATTGATTTGGCTTCCTCCACATAAAATGGCTCAGTCGGAAAGACAAATTTTGAGTGGAATGTTAAAAAGACAGGGACATGTTTCTTTGGAAAAAGTTTTATACAAGCGATTAGATTTTTCAATGCACTTTGAGAATATTGCCGATTGTAGAATGCAATTCATTGGATATTCGGTTTTTACGACGACAGCTAAAGGTGCGTATGAAAAAAGTATTCTTGCCAGTCAGAAAAAATTAGAAGCTCAGATTACGTCTTTAGTTGACAAAAGTTTATTAATTCGCGTAAAAGATAATTTAACAGAACTGTTGCATGAAAAATATTCTCCTTATTATAAAGGAAATATAGGAATAGACATGATGATTTATCGATCAAATGGGCGCAACAAGCTTCATCCTTGCGTTGAGATAAATATGCGAAAAAGCATGGGATATTTGGCTATTCAACTGTTTAACAATTATATACATCCTGATTTTCATGGGGAATTTTTCGTAAAATATTATTCCAATCCGCAAACCCTTCTAAAAGAGAGGGAGGACTTGCAAAAGCAGTATCCTCCCGTTATTGAAAAGAACTTAATAAAAAACGGCTACTTGAATCTTTGCCCGATAACGGAAACAACCCGTTATCACGCATTTATTCTACCCGCACTGGGCAGTTCCGCATTGTGAACAGGAAAGACAGCCTTCCTGGTAAATCAATGATTCCTGTCCACATTTCGGACATTTTTGACCTTTGGCATGAACGCCTTCCTGTATGTATTTTTTCAAAGCGCGTTCAACCCCATTTTTCCATGTGTTGATTGATTCATCGTTCAATTCCAAACTTTGAACTAATTTTATAACTTGCTCAACAGGCATACCATAGCGTAATACGCCGGAAATAAGTTTTGCATAATTCCAGTATTCCGGATTGAACTTGTCCGACAAACCTTCAATAGTTGTTTTATATCCCCTTTTGTTTGAATACTGGAAATCGTAACGTTTATTTCCCGTTTCATCTACATTCTTGATAATAGTCCCCTTAGAAACATTTTTCGGAAGAAAAATACCAACATCCTCATCGTTTATACCTGTGAAAATTTCATAAGGGCGACCATTTAACAATCCTACAAAAGCAATCCATTTATCTTTATTATTCTGGAATTTAACAATATCGGCTTCAAGTTCGCGCGGACGTTTATATACAATAACCGGCGGTTCAATACAATCCCTGTCTTTCTTTTTGTCGTCGGCAGCGACAAGTATTCCGTTACGCGAGCCGTCGCGATATACAGTGCAACCTTTACATCCTGATTTCCAGGCTTCTACATATAGATTGTTGACTAATTCTTCATCAACATTATTTGGTAAATTTATAGTTACGCTAATTGAATGATCTACCCATTTTTGAATTTTCCCCTGCATCCTTATTTTCTGCAACCAGTCTATTTCGTTTGCGGTAGCTCCACGATACGGCGATTTTTGTACCATTTCATCTATTTCTTCAGAAGTATATTTTTTAACAGTAGAATATCCGTTTGCTTCCATCCAGTCGACAAATTTATGGTGAAAAACGGTATATTCTTCAAATGCGTCGCCAACTTCGTCCACAAAATCAACCTTAACGGAAACGTCGTTAGGATTAACTTTCCGCCTTCTTTTATATACAAGCATAAAAACCGGTTCTATGCCCGAAGATGTTTGCGACATCAAACTCGTTGAGCCTGTTGGCGCGATAGTAAGGCAGGCAATATTGCGGCGACCATATTTTTTCATATTTTCAATCAGCTGTGGATCAGCATTTTGTAATCGCTTGATAAAGGGATTGTTTTCTTCCCTTGCAAAATCGTAGATTTCAAAAGCGCCGCGTTCCTTTGCCATTTCAACGGATGCGCTGTAGGCAGCCAAAGCCAGATTTTTTTGGATTTCTTCTGCAAAAACCGTAGCCTCCTCAGTGCCGTAACGCAAGCCAAGCGCGGCAAGCATATCTCCTTCACCAGTGATTCCAACGCCTGTACGCCGTCCTAACAGTGTTTTATAACGTATTTTTTGCCACAACGATTTTTCTGACAGTTTCACGTCTTCTTCTTCTGGATCGCTGTCGATTTTTTCAAGGATTGCATCAATTTTTTCTATTTCCAAATCAATAATATCATCCATAATGCGTTGAGCCAAAGCCACATGCTTTCTGAATAAATTATAATCGAATGTAGCTGTCGCTTTAAATGGATCTTTCACGTATGAATACAGATTTACGGCAAGCAAGCGGCAACTGTCGTAAGGGCAAAGCGGTATTTCCCCGCAGGGATTTGTAGAAACTGTTTCAAATCCAAGATCGGCATAACAGTCAGGAATTGATTCCCTCAAAATTGTGTCCCAAAAAAGTATTCCAGGTTCGGCTGATTGCCACGCATTATGAATTATCTTGTTCCACAAGGATTTAGCATTTGCTTCTTTCACATATTCAGGCTTTGTGGAAACGATGGGATACTGATGAACAAAAGTATTGTTATTGAGCATTGCTTCCATAAATTCATCAGTGATTTTTACAGACACATTAGCTCCAGTTATTTTTCCTTCAGTCAGTTTTGCGTCAATAAACGATTCAACATCGGGATGTTTTATGGAAACGCTCAACATTAAAGCGCCGCGTCGTCCATCCTGAGCCACTTCGCGGGTGGAATTGGAATAACGGTCCATAAACGGCACAAGTCCCGTAGAAGTAAGAGCCGAATTTTTCACAGGCGAGCCTTTGGGACGGATATGCGACAAATCATGTCCTACTCCGCCACGTCGTTTCATTAATTGCACCTGTTCCTCGTCAATTTTTATGATAGCGCCGTATGAATCGGCAGAGCCATCCAAACCGATCACAAAACAGTTTGAGAGCGAAGCAACTTGAAACTTATTCCCGATTCCCGTCATTGGGCTACCCTGCGGAATAATGTATTTAAAACGGTGAAACAGAGCAAATAATTCAGCTTTTGAAAGAGGATTGGGATATTTCTTCTCAATACGGGCAATTTCATTTGCCAAACGGTGGTGCATATCTTCCGGAGTTTTCTCATAAATTTTTCCCGAAGCATCTTTTAAGGCATACTTGTTTATAAAAACATCGGCTGCCAGTCCATCTCCCTTAAAATAATCTAATGACGCTTTATAAGCATCTTCGTAAGTAAAAAATTTCTTTTCCACAATTGTACTTTTTATTGTTTTCTCAATTAAGAGACTGCAATATTAGTCATAGATTTTAAAACAGCCAAATAATTTGAAGAAATAAATGAAATTTTTCTGTTAAATTTTCCAAAATAAAAAATAATTGCCTGATTATAGGTGAAATAAAAATGAGAGTAAAGAAAAAAGTTTTCCAAATGTTTTTTTTGATACAAATACGACATAAAAAAATGTAATATATTCAGATAAAATTATTTGCTACAAAAAATAATTAATGACTGAATTTAGCAGCGGACTTGCATAATGGCGTAAATTTTTTTTGCAACGTTGAAATCATTAATTTTAAATTCACTCTTTTGCAGATATGAAAATAAGTACTACCTTTGTCTCGAATAAATGAATATGAACATAATTAAATATCTAACTGTCACTGTGTTTGTTTCGTGTTTGGGCAGTTTTGCACAAACTTCTCCCACGCTTTATAAAAATGCCGATCAAGTGGCTATGAAACAGTGGGTTGATTCGGTTTTCGATTCCATGACTTCTGACGAGCGTTTGGGACAACTGTTTATGGTTGTCGTTAATCCGCAATCCAATTATCATGACAAAACGGTTAAATATATTAACGAACAGCATGTCGGAGGAATATTATTTTCCAAAGGAAACATCAATGATGAAGCCGCCAGCATCAATCTGTATCAAAAAATAAGCCGTATTCCACTGTTTATTGCCTTTGACGGCGAATGGGGACTGGCTATGCGCATGGAAGACGCTCCTCTTTTCCCGCGAAACATGACTATGGGTGCAATACAGGATAATGAATGGATCAGGCTGTATGGGGAAGAAGTTGGCAGGGAATTGAATCATCTGGGCGTTCACATAAATTTCGCCCCCGATTTGGATGTTAACAGCAATCCAAATAATCCGGTTATCGGAACCCGTTCTTTTGGCGAAAAACAGCAATCAGTTGCAGAAAAGGGGATTATATATTCTCAGGGATTGGAGAGCCGGAAAATAATTGCCGTAGGAAAACATTTTCCCGGTCACGGCGACACTTCCGACGATTCGCACAAAAGCCTGCCTTTGATTAGTCATAATAAATCACGGTTAGATGAAGTGGAATTATATCCTTTTATTAACTATGTTAAAAACGGTTTTTCAGGTATTATGACGGCGCATTTATCCGTTCCGGCACTTGATAGCGTTTCAGGACTTCCAAGCTCTTTGTCGCCCGGAATTGTTAGCGAATTGCTCCAAAAAGAAATTGGTTTTCAGGGACTTGTATTTACGGATGCTTTGGCTATGAAAGGCGCGACTGGCGGGCAACTCAATAACTGCGTCCAGGCGTTGCTGGCAGGAAACGACGTGCTGTTGAAACCCGAAAATATTGTTTCTGATTATGAAGCAGTGAAAAAAGCTTTAGACGAGGGAATACTGGAATGGAAAACAATTGAAGAAAAATGCCTGAAAATTCTTAGCTATAAATATATTGTTGGGTTAAACAATTATAAACCTTTACGAATTAATGATTTAAAGAGTATAATTAATTCTAATCATGCCGACTGGCTGGCACGGAAAATGAATGAAGAAGCGATAACCCTGTTGAAAAATGACAACAACAGTATTCCGCTTAATCGTCTGAGTAAAATGAAAACCGCTGTGCTTTTGATAGGGGAAAAGGCTTCGCCGCCATTTATGGAAACTTTAAATCTGTATGGGAAATTCGATTTTTTTAACATTGAAGAAAATGCTTCAGAAAAATCAGTATCCGGAATATTTGATAAACTTAAAAAATACGACAGGATCATTTGCGGAATCCATTCAGTTAAATCCAATAATTACAAAGAGTTGCAAGCTTTATGCTCACAAAAGGAAGTTCATCTATGTTTTTTTGTTTCGCCGTATATCCTGAGTAAATACAAGCAAAGTGTAACTCTTGCCAAATCAGTAAGTTTAGCTTACGAAAACACGAAATACGCCCAAAAAGCGGCAGCTGAAGTCATCATGGGTGGTTTGCCTGCAAAAGGGAAACTTCCTGTTACGATTGCAGATTTATACGAATATGGAACAGGTATTTCTACGTCGAAAGTGCGCCTGTCCTGTCATCGCCCCGAAGAAGTTGGAATGAATGAGAATACGCTCCGTAAAATAAACAAAATTGTTAAGGAAGGAATTGAAACACAGGCTTTTCCTGGTTGTCAGGTGCTGGTTGCCAAAAATGGAGTGGTTGTATATAATCAATCTTTCGGTTATTTTGATTATGCCGGTACGCATCCTGTTCAAAATACTGACATATACGATTTAGCTTCTGTAACTAAGGCTATTGCTACTCTTCCTGCCGTTATGAAACTGTATGACGACAATAAAATAAACTTAAATGATTATTTAAGTAAACACATTCCCGAATTAAAAGATACGGATAAATCAACAATAACTGTCAGAGACGCTTTGTTTCATCAATCTGGACTGCCGTCTTTTCTCCCTTTTTATCAACTGTTAATTGATACAGCAAGCTATCAGGGTAATCTTTTTTCAAGGAAAAGAGATCTGACATATAGGATACAATACGATAAAAACACTTTTGCACGTACTGATTTTGAATTTCGTCCTGAACTTGTATCTCAAACTCCAAAAGACGGAATCAAAATTCAAATGGCAGAAAACGTTTATGTAGCAGACAGTATTAACAAAATGGTTTTGAAAGAAATAGCCGGTTGCAAAATGAAAAACAGCGGAAAGTATCTCTATAGCGATTTGAATTTCATACTTTTGAAAGAGATGGTCGAAAACGTTTCAAAGCAGAAGTTAAATATTTTGTTAGAAAAAGATTTCTTTGCAGGATTGGGCAGTAATTACACGACTTTCCTTCCTTTGCAGAAAATTAACAAAAAAAATATCGCACCCACTGAAAACGACCTTTTCCTGAGAAATCAGATATTAATCGGTTATCCTCACGACGAAACGGCTGCCGTGTTGGGAGGCGTTTCTGGAAATGCCGGATTGTTTTCAAATGTAAACGACCTTGCAAAAATATTGCAAATGTTCCTGAATAATGGCATGTATGGCGGAGAACGTTTTCTGAGCGAAGCAACAGTTAAATTATTCACACAGACTAAAAATCCGTCGAGCCACAGGGCATTAGGATTCGATAAACCTGACAAAACAAATCAAAATTCAAAACTTACAGGCAAAATGACTCCTGCAAGCGCTTATGGTCATACGGGTTTTACGGGTACATGTTTTTGGGTAGATCCTGATAATCAGCTGATATACATATTTTTATCAAACAGGGTATATCCCTCGCGCACTCATACTAATTTAATAGAATTGAATATTCGCAGCCGGATTCAGGATGTAATTTATGAAGCTATTCAATAAAATTTTTATATAGCTGCGGCTTTGTAAGCCGTGCCTGTTTTTTTACGCTGCTGATGAGCCTAATAGGTAATCGAAAACAAAATTATGGAAAACTGCAATGGCGGGGCTATGCCAGTAGTTATGGAAAAAATCCTAATTTATGGAAAGCTGCAAAAAAAAGATATTGTACTGATATTTAGTTTGATAACAAACAAAAATACTAAATAAAGCTTCGATTAAATGGAAATATGGAAAACTGTATGATATGGAATATGGAAATACAAACTACAAATATGGAAAACTGTTCCATAACTTTTATTCATATTTTTTCTTCAAGTCGCTTATAACAGAGGTGAATATTTGGTCACTGTTTAAATGCCGGTATTTTGAGGCGATTGAATAAGAAGTGCCTCTGCCTTGACCTTCACTTGTTATAATTTCGTCTTTCAATAACTTGGGTAACAGGTGTTTCAGTTGATTGCGGGTTAACGATCCCGATAAATCCTGTTCCATATCGCCTATTTTTTTCTTGTTGACTTGAAGAGATAATAAAATATGCTCAATATCTCCTGCAACATATTGTTCTCCTATTTTGGAAGGTTTGTTGGCTATCCTGAAATAATCGTCGGATAGAATATATTTCAATCCGCTTCTTTCCACATTTTTTATTAGTCCTGCCTGTTTCAACTGCTCAATTGTTTCAGGGTGAATTTTTATTATGTTTCCGTCCCTTATTTCAGACAATGCTATTACTTGTTCGGCGCTTAAAATATGATTTGTCCTGTTGCGATATTGCCGGATAAAAACAGCAAAACTTTCGTCCATGATTTGTGTACGTATTCTTAATGTTACCTGATAAGGATTTGTCCTCGTATAATCTGGTTTTTGTTTACCTTCGGCAAGTGTTTCCGAATATATTTTATCAACCCCCTGCCCCGAACGCTCAACCAATCCTGTCTTTTCCAGCACGTCAGCAATCAGTTTGTTTCGCGGCGTACTGCTGACTGTGAGGATATTGTCGATGGAAACCCCTTTAGGAAAGCCGCCAGGATTGATTATTTCAATTATTTGCGGGTATTGCTTTATTACAACATCACTTGTCAGTGTATAGTCTCGGTGTGCATAACTGTTTAATATGCTTTCTCTTACAACTTCCCTGTTGAAATCGTATATGTTATACACAACCAAACCCGCCTGAATGGGGTGGTTGAGATTTAATGTAGGCTGATCAATCAAATTCCATGCTGCATCAATTCCCGTAATAAAAGGTTCGGTGATTGTTTGCCGTCGGTCGTAATGAATTTGAGTTTCGGTATTTCTGTACTCCCAAATTATCCTGCTTTGAGGCAGATACCGGTCTATCGTATCGGATTTTCCAAGCAATATCAATGCGGCATAAGTCAGTTTGCCATTGACCGCAAGTTGCAAATCGGACAGCATACGCTCATCCCTGATTTGCTGAAACGAAGGATTTTTTTGTTTATCGGCATACAAATTTTTCATCTTCTCTATAGCCTTTTTGTCCAAATCCTCAAAAATTAATCCCTTACATATTGTAGCAGAAAAATCAGGCTCCTGTTCCTGAATGATAGAATGATACATCTCATCAGACATTCGTGTCAGGCTTTCTCCAACACGCATCAGTGGAACATCTTCAAAATAAAGAACTTTACCTATCGGTCGGGACGGAATATTGATTATTAAAACACGTTTCCCACTGTGAAAAAGTGTTTCTATTTTTATTCTAACCTGTAAGTCCCGATAGATGTCCTGTTCCAATTTTCCTTCTTTTCCTTCAAAAGCCAATGATCCACAAACCTCGTGTGGTGCTGCTTCCCTGATACCAAATACAAGATAACCTCCACCCTCGTTGGCAATAGCAGAAACGTAGCCCAAAACACTTTTCCTGCCCGAATTGTAGGCATATTGCGTTTTAGCTTCCTTAAATTCTACCATGTCCTCCGATTCGCGAAGGTGTACAAGTTCCTGAACAGTCATTTAATTATTCGCTTTATCTGTTTTTTAGTCCACGAAATTACTCAAAATTCTATGTTCCGGCAAATATTTGCTGGACAAACAATATTTTTTTAATACTACTCATCATGGTTGAAGAATTCTTCACCTCCTGTGAAAAAGTCGCTTTACCCTGCAGTCGCAATACCAGGCGACTAATGAAGCTTACGGACGGCTGGAGTGTGGGCAGGTGAATAAGGTAGATAAAAAAAACTAAAAGATAAAAACTACACGATAAACGAGACACGTAGTGCAAATCCGCGCCAGCACAAGAGACACATTAATTATCCGTATGTTTCAGCTTATGGGGAGGTTGCGTATGCGTATGTTGTATTTTTAAGAAACTCACCCAACGATTTAACATCCTTATACTGAGCCTGTTCTTCAGGGAAAATTGGATTGCCGAAAACTACATGAACTGTTTTTCCTTTTTTTGTATCTAATTCGTGGCAAAGACGGACTGTACGTATTCGCCAGTCAATTCTGTCAAGAAAATTGAAAAACCATGAGTTCTGACCTGAAATATAAACCGGAATAACCGGTAAGCGGACTTTTTGAATCAGTTTTATAACGCCGTCCTGCCAGTCGCGGTCTCTCACGCTATTCCAGCCTGTTGTTTTGGAAACGGCGCCTGCCGGAAAAAAACCCAAAGGATGATTTTGTTTCACATGTTCAAGACATTCTTTTACGCCAGCCAAACTTGATTTTTCAGTAACGCCTGGACGATAGGGATTTACACCAATGAAATGATCCTGCATTATGTCGATCATATTCAACATCCAGTTTACCATAACTTTAAAATCTGGGCGGATTTTACAAACTTCACCTATCAGCATGATGCCGTCGATATGACCGTATGGATGGTTGGAAACTGTTATAAACGGTTTTCCTTCAAACTGTTTCAATACGTCAATGTTATGTACTTGCCTGATAATACCCAAACCGTCGAGCATCGCCTTTTCGACGTCGGTTCCCTTTTCGTATTTGCCGGAATCATACACACGGTTTACCTTGTCTATTCCGGCAATTTTGATTACGCACTTGGCAAGAAATGGTCCGTATGGTTTTTTAAAAATAGAGGAAATACCTTGCATTTCCTCTATACCAATCATTTTTTCTTTCAAACCTGAAAATCTAATACTTTGTTAATCAATGAAATCAACAGTAGGTTCGCCAATAATTCGGCGCAAAGTATTTTTTAATTTTACATACTGAATAAACAAGTCGTGTTCGGCAATATGCTCATTGTCGTGCATCGGGCTTTTGAAATAGAATGACAGCCACGACTGGATGCCGCTCATGCCACAACGTTTAGCCAAGTCGGTAAATAATACCAAATCAAGACAAAGTGGAGCAGCCAGGATAGAATCGCGGCACAAGAAATCGACTTTCAATTGCATTGGGTATCCAAGCCATCCAAAAATATCAATATTGTCCCATCCTTCCTTGTTGTCTTTGCGTGGAGGATAATAATTGATACGTACTTTGTGATATACGTCGCCATACAACTGGGGATACAAATCAGGTTGAAGGATGTTGTGAATAACTGAAAGTTTCGATTCTTCCTTTGTTTTGAAAGATCCCGGATCGTCCAGCACTTCGCCGTCGCGGTTTCCAAGTATATTTGTAGAAAACCATCCGCTAAGTCCCAGCATACGTGTTTTTAACATTGGCGACAGAACAGTTTTTAGCATTGTTTGCCCTGTTTTGAAATCTTTTCCGCAGATTGGCGTTTGCTGTTTTGCCGAGAAATCCCATATTGCAGGCATGTCAACTGTCAGGTTGGGAGCGCCATTGATATATGGAATACCTTCTGCCAGCGCTGCATAAGCATAAATCATGGAAGGAGCTATTTCACTGCTGTTTTCTTTCATGGCTTTTTCCAAAGCAGGAAGAGACTGGTGAACTTCGCTGATTGGCGTAAACACTTCCGTACTTCCGCACCAGATACATACCACTCTGTCTAAGTTGTTGTCTGCTTTGAAATTACGAATATCTTTTCTCACTTCTTCCATCAAATCCCATTTGGTTGGAGCCTGTTTTACCCAGACGCCGTGCAAACGTTTCACAAAATTCTGATCAAAAACGGCTTTCATAGGCTTAATTGCCTGTAATTCGTTTTTTACCTTATTTAAATCTTCGGGTGTAAGCACTTCGGCATGGCAGGCAGCGGCATAAGCATCTTCTTCAAAAATGTCCCATCCACCGAAAACTATATCATTCAAGTCTGCCAGGGGAACTACATCCTTGATTTTAGGAAAACGGTTTTCTTCTCTTTTACCCAAACGAATAGTGGCTAATTGAGAAATTGAACCTACCGGAACGCCTAATCCCTTTCGGGTAATCATAGTACCGGCAATAAATGTGGTAGCTACAGCTCCACCTACACCAATAACAAGAACGCCTAATTTTCCGTTAGCGTTTTTTACATGCATATTTTCCATAATGTGCTATTTTTTATTGTTTTAGTATCTCTATATCGTTTTTAATTTAAACATTAAATACTTCTTCTAATTTTTTAAAATCATCAATAACAAGATTTGCCCTTTGTCCTTCCTTACAGGTTTCCCATGTTAAGCCTTTTAACCAGATTGTCTGGCATCCTGTTTTTTGAGCCGGAGCTATATCCTTTGTCCATGAATCGCCTATCACAACCACGTTTCGAGAATCTAAACCAAGAGCTTTTACCCCCAGCTCAAAGATTGCAGGATTCGGTTTGCGGATATTAACTTTTGCTGATTCTATTATTTCTTCAAAATAATTATCCAATCCAAAATCGTTCAAAACAGCTTCCATATTTCCATAAAAGTTAGAAACCAAAACCAAAGGATATTTTAATTTCAATTTTTCTAAAACAGGCTTAGCATCTGTCAGTACAGAACATACAAAGTTATAACATTTATTTGAAATAGAAACAGAATATTGAGAAGAATTATTGTCGTCATTCAGGAATCCGTTATCAATCAGCCATTTAATTTGAAATTTTGTTTTTGCTGTAAGAACGGCTTTAAAATTATCACGCGGTTTGATAATCGAGTGTGTTGCAAAGAAGCGTTCCACATAAACATAAGCATCCCTGAAAGCGTCTTTTGTTACAGGAACATTTGCGTCTTGGTAGGCGTCCCAAAGCGTTTCAGCCCAATGCTTTCCATTTGTATCAATGGTAGCGCCATAGTCGAAAATAATTCCTTTAACCTTTTCAAGATTGAAAGGTTTAGGTTTGTTGGCGATGCTGCATAAAAGGTTCGTCGTCCAACGCTTGAAGCGTGAGTTTATGCTGAGTGCAGGTCGATTTCCTGCGGATATTTCCTGTTTTATGTATTTACTTTCATCGCCGGAAAGAGGATAGAAAAAGCGGATAAGTTGCTTGCACATCTGCTCGTGTCGCCTCACCATGTAAAACAGCATAATGTTCATTACTGTTATCTCGAAGCAGAAATAAACCCATGGATAACCAATCAAAAGGCTTATGAATAAAACAATTGAGCGCAGATTGAAAGATAGCCAGTTGGTATATTTCATCAGCGGAAAACTTTTTTCCCTGAATTTTTCCTTGAACGATTCAGGAACAGCTTCATCCTTGTATCTTGTATCAACCAGGAATAACAGTTTTTGCAGGTTTGGCGACCATAATTCCTGTCCCTGTGTATAAAGGAAATACATCCCCTCAAAGAATGCAACCAGTGGTTTTTGATTCAATGAATTTAAAGCCAGTTTATTAGCCAGATTTTTTGTATTGTCTAATTCGCTTCCTTTTTTGCCTCGCAGGAATAAAAGATGGACATTGCGATAATAGTCTGCCATTGCCGCCTGTTTGGAGTGGAAATAACCGGAAATCAAGGCTATAACCAATATCCAGAAATCCCATTCATTCCACAAACGGATAATAATTGCAATATATATAGTTCCAAACCAGAAATCGCCGCAGGCTCCATCTAAGATGCGTCCCAAATCTGATTTCTGGTTGGTCATTCGTGCAAGCTGCCCGTCTGCGCTGTCGTAGGAATTAGCCCATATTAGTAGGAAAATGCCAAGCACAGTTATCCAGATGTTTGTAAAATAAAAGCATACGCCAGCAGCCATACCAATTATAATAGCTGCAAAAGTTATTTGATTTGGACTTATTCCCCTTTTATGAAAAAACATCGCCCACTGATAGCCAATCGGTCTATAGAAATGAATATCTATAAATTCCTCTGTATCGGTTGATTTTAGGGACGATTCAAATGATAGTTTATTTTGAGTGTTCATTCTGTCTGTAATTTCAATTCAAAATTTCTGATATTTTGCATAACAATGTCATTTATGCACTTGGCAATATATGGAGCTGCTTTTTCGCGGCAGGAAGCAAAACTTGGCCAGTCGTTGAAATCTATAATCCTTATAATGCCTGATTTATCTATTACGCAGTCGCCGCCATAAATATAAACGTTCAGCGCATTGGCTGCACGGTTGCAAATGTCTCTTAATTCCTCAGGATTAAAAGGTATGCCAACAGCCTTACCGTTAATTTTTTCCCAGCCGAATTTGCTGTGATTTGAGCTTTCGGGATAAAACCAGTAGAAGAAATCCGTTCCCCTAACTCCATAAAATTTTATTAAATCTCCTTCAATATGTTCGTTAACGACAGCGACAGGTATATTTCTTCCAGCATACTGGCTAATAATTTGCGCTGCTTTTTCCTTATTTTTCGCATAAATAACATCTTCCCTCTGAACAGCGTGAAGGTCGCCTCTCTTAACCCAGTAGCGACTGCCTATGTCGCTGATATTAAACGAATAATCTGACGTTGGGACAATCAGGCTGCGGGGATGCGGAATATTATTGGCAAGCAAAATGCGGGTCATTTTTTCTCTCGTACAGTTTTCTATGGCGTATCCTGAATTAATTACCGTTGCGCCTGAATTTTCCAGGTATTGCAATTTCCTGATAGATTTGGCGTCGCGAGCCATATTAAAAATAGCGTATTCTTCTATAACAGATTTTTGAAAAGCATCTTCCGAATATTCAACAATTTCGTAGTTTAGTTTTTTAAGATGCTCCACTGTTATATTAAAAATTGCAGCGTCGTTTCCAATATGATTTGGCGAATATTGAGTTTCCCTACGTATTCCTGCTATTCTGAGGGAAGAACGATGTTTTCCCGCATTTTTGACGGTTACACTGTTACCGTTCATAAGGAATTTTTCTGCTTTTGTCACATCGGTAACATGATCAACATCAATAATTTTTTTAAAAGGATAAGCTTTCAGATGCAATCCGTCCGCGAGCAACTGCCGTTGATAGTTGCGCATTTTTTCCACTCCGTTCTGTAGGCATCGGTTCAATGTTTCAATAGCTTTCGGATTAAGGCAATATATTCCTCCTGAAACGTATTTTTCGTTTTTGCAGGAAATATCGGAAAAGCCGTTGATAATTAAATTGTTGTCGTTTACAGATACATACAAAGGTTTTTCATCATCTATATAATCTGTTACCGCCATAATGCCGTCATTTTCAAAGTCTGTTTCAAAGTCTTGAATAAAAACGGAAAATTCTTCTTCCCGAAAAACAGTATCTATCGTGGTAAGGCAAAATTTATCGCCCTGCAAAAATCTGCTCAGTTCATAAAAACTGTGCATTGAACTGGGCGTTGATTTAACGACTATATTAAAAGGAATATCCAGATGCAACGATCGCAAATGTTTCTCTACATCCGGCATTTTTTCATTTACTATAATACTGATAGAACGTGCATTATTCCGGCGCAGAATAGCGATTAACCGGTCAACCAACGAAATGCCGTTGAGCTTTATCAACGGCTTTGGATGTTTCATCCCCTCTTGAAGTAATCGTGAACCTTCACCGGCGGCTATAATTGCGTAATCCATTTATTCTGATTTTCAAATTTTATGTACAAAATTACTAAAAACTTTTGCAACGAAAAAAGTTTTAAATGTTTTTTTTAATCTTCATCTTTTGTTAAATCCAGTTTTTCATTATCAGAGCCTCGCTCAAAATACATTTTACGCAGTGGATTAGCGTATATTTCCCTGTCATGCAGCCTATTACGAAATATGTCGATAGCCAGATACAGTGCATTCCGGAAAGATTCTTCTGAAGTCAGGTTTTTTCCTGCCATTTCATACGAAACATCTTGTTCCGAAGCAGCTACAATAACCGGTAAACCGGCTATATAATATGCTCCATCTTCGCATGTTATTGTTTTAAAAGGGATTAGAGCCTGCTCGTAATACATAGCTAAAATTGCATCGAATTTCTTGTATTCTTCCGAACAAAATAATCTGTTGGCTGAATAAGGACCGAAGCAACAAATACCGGCTTCAGTAGCAGCCAATAAAGCAGGCGCAATAATTTCTTTTTCTTCTTTTCCGTCAATTTCAGGATTCAGAGCGAGAACGGCAATTCTTGGCGTCGTTACCATAAAGTCGTGAATAAGAGCGCTGTGAATTGCTTCTATTTTTTCCTTTAAAGTTTCCACCGACAACGAAGCAGTAATTTCCGACAACGGAATCTTATTGGTAGCCAGCGCTATACGGAAACTGTCTTTGGCAAATACCTGTAGCGATTGCTTACCTTTGCCTGTAGCAGATTCTATCAGCGAACTATAATCTTCCGTTGCAGGCGCCATTAGCAGGACATGAATATTACCGGCGTTCAAATCGGCAATTGCCTTTTCCATCGCGTGCCTGGCTGCTTCCGATCCGCCCTGAGTGTGCTGAGAAAGTTCGACCATAGCATCGTCGTGTCCGCAATTTATTATATTAACGCGGTTTACATTAGCGTCGTGCGCATTTTTTATCATATTTATATTTACGGAAGGAAAGTCCAGAACTTTCCTGTGATATGCTAAGATTTTAGACGATCCGTAAACAATAGGAACACAAAATTCAAAAATGCGGGCGTCTTCCAGTGTTTTGAGAATAAGTTCATAACCTACGCCATTTATATCTCCTTGTGTAATACCGACTTTTATTAATTTCTCGTTCATTTAAACCAATTTTTTAATTGTTTTTTGAAGTTACAAATTTACAACTTTTTGTGTTAAGAATGACTATTTTACCAAGTTTAAATGATTTTTTTTGAAAATCATGGTCGAAAAAACTTCAATATCATTAATAATAATGTAGGAAGAACGGGAAATGATCCCATTCTTCCTACTCAATTTTATTGCACAAATTTATAACGTTATTTTGTTCTTCCGAATCTATCTGATTACTAATTTACGCACTGTTTTTCCTCCTGCATTTTCTATAATTACAGAATAAATACCGGCTGTGAGATTCAGTTCTAATTTTGCATCTCCGTTTTGTTTATCAGCAGTATAAACAGTTCTTCCTGAAATATCTACAATCCTGATGCTTGCATTATTCAGTGGCTGTGAAAAGCGCACAACACCGCTTGATGGATTAGGATATATTTCAATTGACTGCGTAACAGGTGATTGGAATGAAACTGCTTTCGGGTAAATCGTATAGAGGCAGACAATTTCACCTGTTATACCTATTGCTCCGTATGCCTCTGCACTTCCGTTTTCCGGTTCTATTTCAATAAGTTGACTTCCTTGTAGAACGATGCCTGCCCAAAACAGACGCCCCGTGTTATGGTCGAAAGTCATGGACTGCATTGCCGAAATCAATTCAAATTCCGTAGATCCAATCGGCGTATTAATTCCGGATTCTTTGTCTATATTATGCAATATTCCATTATAATCCAAGCCATACAGGTTACCCGATAAATCGGCGGCAAGCGTATAGATGAAACGATCGGTCGATCCTACGTATGTCATTGCGCCAGTTGTCATATCAACGGTGTTCAAATCGGAATAAGAACCTGCGCCTACAATAGCATACATGGTTTTTGTAGAATAGTCGTAAGTCATGTCACTTGGAGTGGTTGTGATTGGGGTTTTTCCCAGCTCTTCCCATTCTTTTGTCAGCCGGATAAAATTATTATTTTCCGAATAGGCATAAATTTTTCCGTCAACATATTCTCCTGCTACCAGCATTGTCTCGTTGTCGCTGTATGAACTGACAGGCGAAAGCGTTGATGGATCTTCTGAATAAAATGATACGGCGCCTAAAATATCATTTCGATCATATATCTGATAACCATACAGTTTAATGTTTTCGAGCCAGGCAATAGTTTCCGATTCAAAGGAATCGTTATCTGCATCCGTGTCGTTGTTTAAAGCTGTCCATGCACGGATAACGTATTTACCGTAAGCCGACAGATCGACGGTTTGAGTAAAGATATATTCGGCTGTTTCACCTGGCAGGAGATTTGTTGTAAACGTTTCTTCCACAACAGCTTTGCCCTTAATTTGATATTTCACGGGAATGGAACTGACAGATTCTGCTCCAAAGTTTTTCACCGTTACTTTCACCTGAACATTTTTCTTGCCTGCATCGGCAGATGTTGGAGACACTAATTGAGTTATTCCCACATCCGCGCCGCTGATACGCTCAATCTTCACGTCGTCGAGTATCCAGGCATGAGCCCAAGTTCCTTTGTAGCGGAAAGCAATATAAATAGTCTGTCCTGCATATCCGTACAGGTTGACTTTTCCTTCCTGCCAGGCGTTTGTCTGATTTTCTATTTCCCACACTTTTTCAAAACTGCCGGAAGCGGGATCGTTGTTTGTTGTAGAAATCCATACACTGCTTTCTGCGTCTGTTCCATAATCGCCGGGGTATGCTGTATAATTCCAGAAAGAAAGTTCATGCACTCCTTCGGCGGGAAGGTTGATTTTGGGAGAAATCAGCCATCCGTCCTGGAATTTGTCGTATGGTTCGTGTATAGCCACCTGCAATCCGTCATGCGCATGTATGGTACGACCTTCCAAAGTTGTTGTTGGTTTCCATTCGCCGTAATACCAGCCGTCGGCGTCGTAGGTTGTCCAGCAGATAAAACGGTCAGGTTCAGACTCGAAACTTTCCTTGTAGGGGAAAGAAGAAACTTCGCAACTGCCGTAATTGCGTATATTTATCAAAGCCGTATCGTTAGCCGTATTCATATCTTCGGGCAGGATGGTGTAAGCCTTGATTTTATGTATTCCGGCTACTGAAAGATTTGCTTTGCCGTTGGTGAATGTATATTCTGCATCTTTCAGCGGAGCAATAGATGCAACTGTTCCCTGAACTGTTTGTTGTCCGTCAACAGTGAATTTTACCGGAAGGTTAGTCAATGTTTGTCCTCCGAAATTTCTTACTCTAACTTTAACTGTTTCCTCGCCCATATTTCCGGCATTGAGAACCGGCGACAAAATAGCGGTAACTCCGGCATCCTTAATGTCGGTAATATCTTTTATGGTAACATCATCTATGTACCAGCCATGTTTCATCGGGCGTGCCTGATAGCGGAAGGCAATATAAATTTCCTTTCCGGCAAATTCCGCCAGGCTCAAAGCCGTTTCTTCCCATTCTGCGGCGGATACGTTTGATACAGACCATATTTCCCTGAAATCTGCCTGATTCATGCCCGTTTCGGAAACCCATACGCTGTTTTTATCAAAATCTCCGGAACTGAAAGTATTATATGACCAGAAATAAAGAGCAAGCACACTACCGGCTGGAACGGCTATTTTGGGAGAAACCAGCCATCCGTTTTCCTGTACTGTACCTCCTCCATGATACATGGCGTAATTGCCGCTGTGAGCATTAGTTGTATAGGTTCTGTCCCATTCGTAAAAATCGCCGTCGTAGTTATAAGTTGTCCAGCAATTGCTGACCGGCGATTCAAAATCCTGTTCGTAGGGGAAAGATGTAATCTTACAGCTGCGAGCATTTGTAACCTGCACGCTTAGCGTATCGTTGTCGTGCAGCAAATCGCCTGTAAGTTCGGTATAAGCTTTTATCGTATAGCTTGTTTGGCTCATCGACAAGTTGGCTTTCGTATCGAATGTATAAGATGCTTCTTGCGATGGATTAATATTTCCGGTAAAAGTCTGGCTGACAGGAGTCGCTCCGTTTATTGAATATGAAACAGGGACATTGGAAACCGCCTGTTTCCCAACATTTTTCACTTTAACTGTTACCGTTTCGGCATTACTCAGGTCGTTACCGCTTACTGGCGATACGATTGCCGACAGTTCCACGTCGGTATCTGCAATTTCGCGCACGGTCATATCGTCGATGAAGAATTTTTGCTGATTAGTACAGAAATAATGAATGGCTATATACTTTGCGCCAGCAGGAACCGTGCCGTTATATTCCACCCAGCCGTTTCTGCTATAATTGACTGATGCTGCCTGTGTCCAGTGGAAACTGCCTGTTTCTTTATTAGTGGTTGAATAACCTACCTGGAACACTGCGGTAACTTCGCTTGAATGTGGATTATTGTAGTAGAAACGCAGAGACAGATCCCTGCTGGTCGCAGCCAGTTCGGGAGTAATCAGCAGCTGGTCGCTTTCTCCGTTCTTCGACGAAAAAGCCCACGATTTGTTTCCTGAGCGAGATATAAGCCCTAAACCTGGTTTACATGCCGGATTATTGTAACGGATTTCCCAGCAGGCAAGGTCGGATTCATCCTCGAATTTTTCGGTAAACGGAACGATAAATATGCAGTTCCCAAAATTGCTTACCTTTTTTGAAATAGTATCGTTACTGCGGAACTGATCGTTGTTCAAATCGGTATAAGCCTTTATGTTGTAACTTTTTAGTTGTTGAAGATTAGCGGTTGCATTCTGGAAAGTAAACGTTGCGCTCGCCTGAGGATTTAACGTGCCGGAAAACGTTTCATTTCCCCTCAGCGTTCCATCTGTTTCAAACTTAACCGGAAAATTCTGGACGCTTTGGGTTCCCATGTTTGTAATCTTCACGCTGACCGGTTCGGTTCCTGTAAGATTACCGCTTTGAGGAGAAATTATTTCCGTAACGGCAACATCCTTTTCTTTCTGTATATCAATCGTTATGTCGTCAATATAAACATAAAACTTATAAAGCGAACGGTAGTATATAGCCAGATATTTTGTATTTGCAGGAAAAGTTCTGGAATACTCCATCCATCCGTAAGTTACGGCATAGTCGATACTGTCCGTCCATATAAAGCTGTAGGGATCGTTATTGGTAGTAGAATAGCCAACAGAGAACAATTCAAGAGGGTAGGTGAGAGTATTGTAAAAGAAACTCAGCACCTTAGGCGCGGCGGATGCGGCAAGTGGCGGAGAGATTAGATACTGGTTCTGTCCTAAAGAATTTTGTTTGTTGAAAGAAGAAAAACGCCACGACTGGTTGCCGCTGTGGGCTGTTGCCACGCTGGGCGCCGGACGGTCTTCTTCAAATACATAGAGGCTTGTCCAGCAATCGGGAACGCCGGACGCTTCAAATCCTTCCGTAAAAGGAAAATCAGTAACTTCGCATGGATCGGAACTTGCAGACAATAACACATTCTGACTTTTTCCATCAATCGATACGCAAATTAATGCGACGATTAGTAAAGAGAGTAAGCTTTTCATAAATAATTTATTTTAAAAATATTAGATTACAAATGTATGAATTTATTCTGATATTGTATATGTTATTCATCAAAAATCATTTTGAAATCACAATTTATACGGAATTTATACGGAAAATTTTGTAAAATCAAAAAAAAGTTGTTCCTTTGCACTGTTTTTTGAAAGGGCGCTTTGAAAAACTGTTAAGGAGAGATGGCAGAGTGGTCGATTGCGGCGGTCTTGAAAACCGTTGAACTGAGAGGTTCCGGGGGTTCGAATCCCTCTTTCTCCGCAAATGAACTCAATATGATAAGGAAAGACGTTCAAAACATTGTTTTTGGGCGTTTTTTTATTGCCAAAACTCAAAATAGAACGAAGCCGAACAGTGGCGGCGATGCTTTGAAATCGTTCATTGTTTCCTGTTCTCCGTCATTGCGAGCGTTAGCGAAGCAATCCAGAAATTAGTTATTAGTTTTTAGTTATCAGTTTTTTTTAGTACTGGATTGCTTCAGGCTTAGCCTTAGCAATGTCGATGAACCATACTGT
>JAIRPX010000044.1 GCA_031256775.1 Dysgonamonadaceae bacterium | reverse complement strand
TTAATAAATAATAATATCGGCGGCAAAGTTACGACATATTTTGGTGCGTGTCTATCACCCAAAAGGGTGATTTTTAAATTAAAAATATGATTGTATAAAAATTCATGGTATGTTTTTTTGCAATGTCATTGCGAAAGCAAAGCCTGAAGCAATCCAGTAATTAGTTTTCAGTTTTCAGTTTTCAGCTGGATTGCTTCGCTAACGCTCGCAAATGACGATGCAAAAAATTAAACCGCGTAAAGTATAATTCATAAACATGAAATGAATAAAAATTAAGGTATCGCAGCTACGCTGCTCTGTTTATATTCCGTACATCCTTTACCGTGCGCTTATGCACACGGCTACAAAGATACTGGCGCTACGCGCCTTCTCGCAAAACACAAGGTTTTGCAGATGATCCATTTTTTTCCAATGTAGTGGTTATTAACAGTTATCATACAGTTATAAAGATTACCTCAATCAATGAAATCATCTACAAAATCAATCGTTTTTCATAGAGAAATGGAATAGAATAAATACAAATAGCAAAAACCTTTGTCGAAACAAATTGACGCTGTCATTGTAATAATAAACACAAGGTAGCAATACTGCACCTACCCATACAGGCAAGTCTGTTTTATAATACAAAAATTGCGGTATGGATTGTTGAAAAATATAAATACCAAATTAACAAAAAGTTGTTTGGTTCTGTTTGTATTTGATTTTCAATGAATAAAGCTAATATTACAAAACTAACAATAAAGATAAAACTCAAAATGAGAATATATTTAACAGATACAAACTTACTGATTAATGATTAAAATCTATCGGGTTATTTGCCAGTAGCCGCCTTTTTTGCCGTCAATTCGTTCAAGCGTATTGGCTTTTTTTAGTTTTTCAATATATCGCTGTATTGTTCTGAACGGAATATTCAACTGCTCTGATAACTCTCTTGTTGTGATTGCTGGATTATTTTCAATCAACAACAATAAATTTTTTACGCCATCTTTTACGCCATCTTTTACGCCACTTTTTAGATTGGTCGTTAGATTTTCTATTGCAGTTTCCGTGTCATTTCCCCGAACATTCCCATAATCAACTGCATACGCAGTTACCGCAAAACAACCTGATACAATTTCAAAATCGGGTTCTTTTGAACCGTAATCCCGAAACATTTTTCTGATTCGCCGTATGCCTGTTCCGTATTTTTCTATCCAGCCAATGTCTTTTATCAAACTCGCAATTTGCCTGTTTCGCGGTTTTGAAACATATTGATTTGAAAGTAAATCTTCAATAGTCAGCGGAAACATCAGCGTTCCCGGATTATAAAACGAAATGTGGTCTTTAAATATTTTGATGATCGAGTGTCCGCTATCCCTGTAATCGCGATGAACAATCATATTCAGCACAATTTCCCGAATTGCATCAAGCGGATATTGCCAACGCTGTATGTTTTCTACCTGCGTGTTGGTAATTATAATTTCTTTATTGATATGTTTGCGAATAAACGCCATCACATCTTCAACCTGCGAAATAATATCCGACGATAACGTTACATCGTCTTTTATCGTAATTTCGTCTTGGAAATGCCCCATTTGAAGGGTTGAATACAAATTGTCTCGTAGGAAAAGAGCAGATAACAGCCATTTGTAATTTTATTGTCTTCGAGCAGCAATTCATTTTTCAATAGAAATTCCATTGGGCTGTCGAAGTGCAAATTTGGATTTCGCTGCTCTATCAAAGCAATTATTTTTTCAACCTTGTCTATCGAAATATCCTGCAAACTTTTATCGGGGCGAGGGTAATAATCCCAACTTGTATTTTTTGTTTTCAAATGCTCGTTGGCAATTTCGTCCAAACTCAACAAGTGGTTGGAATTGGCAATCCGCCTGTAATATCTACCTCGCGTAGAAACAGGTTTTATCGGATATTCCTGTATTTCAAACACTGCAATTTCTTGGTTGTCAATAATTTCAGTATATACATCCGGAATAATCTGCGATTGTGTTTTGTTTTTGACTTCATTCGCCCAATTTTGCAAACTTTCCTTGCCTATTGTAAAATTTTTGACAGGTTTTCCTTTATCATCAACGCCAACATAAACTTTTCCGCCTCGTGTATTGGCGAAAGCAACCAACGTTTCAATAACGTCTTCATTGAAACTTGATTTGTATTCGACATGTTGGGTTTCTTTTGTCATTTGGCTGTTATTTTATTTGCAACTGCAAAGATAATGTTTTTTTAACACTCCGAAAAATATACTTCAAAAAATCCTTTTTTTGAATTTTTTCCTCGTCCAGCTAAAGTGGAAATTTCCGTTTTTAATCAGGCTAAAGCCATTTTGAATTTACATTATACGGCAATATCTTTTTCTCGTAGTCGTCTACTTTACTAATGTTTTTTGCATTTCCGTTAACGACTATTGTTACATAATGAGCAATAGGCAGACTATCTCCAAAACAATTGATATGAACAAACAGTATCTATAAAAAGTGATAAAGTCAGGAGGATAATCGTATTTCATGGCATTGCGAATAAAACTGAAACTTTCATATAATTCTCAAAAGATATTGCTTGTAAAATTTTTGAAGCAGCCAGCTAATGCGGCGGAGAATACCTGCCCGTTTGGTCGAAATGGCGCCACGCTGCGTCCTGCCATTGTGCGATCCCTGCTCCACGCACGATGGATGCGCCCAATATATCGAAAATACACCCGCACCAGCCATATCGTTGTGCCAGTGGTCGATAACCTTGTTGCACCTGTGCTTTTGCAGATGGTTGACAATGTTTTGAGCAGCTGCAAAGTCAAGTATGTACGCGCCCGCACACCTGCCAAAGTCGGCTTTGTAGAGATACTGCCCACGACGGACATCTTTGCGTCTGGGGAATTTAAGGGTAGTATTTTCAAGCGAAATAAAAATACCGGCAGGCAGGTTTTCTGCTTCTGTCGTAATTTTTGCGAGCATATCAGGAAAATTCCGCATGGGACAGGGGTCGTTTTCAAGTATGAGAGCGAACCTGTCGCCACGTTCTATCATTCTTTCGTAAAACAGAATATGCCGTAACGTACAGTCCAGTATTCCAGTCGGCAGTATTTCGCGAATATCCGGCGTAAAGTACTGCGCTATCATGCGGCTGTATTCCGTTTCGTTTAATACTATTCCATTCTGTTCAAAAAACTCATAGTCGAAGCCAAGTTTTTCACCCAGTATCTTTTGCAGGCGCTGCTCATGCCATTCGTATCCGAAAGGCGGATGAACCACGTAAATATGGTCGATTCCAAGTTTCTTTTCTATGCCCATCTTTCAGCTCCGGTTTTTCGGTAAATGCAGGAAAAAACTCGCTGGATGGAAACAATAAAAAATGTCCGAAAAACTGAATATGTTTCCAGATATTTTATAAGTATTCGACAAACGCCGACAAAACCGCGCTTGCAGTGCAGATATTTTAATATAGTAGTATGTCTCTCTCTCTCTCTCTCTCTCTCTCTCTCTCTAATAAATTATTCTTAACATCCAAATTTTGAATGTTAAAGAAATGCAAATTAGAAATTCTTTTTTGAGCGATCATTACATTAGTAAAAATTGAGTATTTAAAATTCGGGTGCAAAAGTATGAATAATTTTTTTTACAAGCAAAAAAATGAAGAAAAAATCTTTATCTATCCTCGTAATGCCCAAAAGCTGCGATAACAAGCACTGTTACAGTGTTTTCGTGAATCTGATAGACTAATCTGTGCCTGCCGGATATTCGCCGCGACCATGTTGGCGTTTCATAATGTTTCAGCTGTTCGGGTTTACCGGTACCAGTGGTAGGGTGTTTTACTATTTCTTCCAATAATTTTTCAAGTTTTTTGAAATATTTTGGTGTATTGGACAATTTTTGTACGTCAATTTTGGCTCTGCTGGAAAATTCTAAATCGTACATAATTCATCCAAGAAATCTTTCATGCTTTGCTCTTCTTTCTTTCGATAGACTTTCCCTTCTTTCGCCTGCTTAATCGACTCGTCAAGCATTGCAAAATATTCTTCTTTCGTGAAAAGAGAATCGTCTTTTTTCTTCTCCTTTTTTACGGAAAAGCGGATTTTCATCTCTTTTAAAAGTCCTTTTAAAAGAGACATTTGATCTTCGGTTGCCGGATAAGCCACTATTGTGTTCATATTTTTTTATACAGTTTTGACTGACAAAGTTATGATATTTTCCTGAAACGACAAAAACTTCATTTCAAGTTTTTTACAAATAAATTTTCATACAAGAAAAAAAAGTGAAGAAAAAAAATCTTTATCTATCCTCGTAATGCCCAAAAGCTGCGATAACAAGCACTGTTACAGTGTTTTCATGAATCTGATAGACTAATCTGTGCCTGTCGGATATTCGCCGCGACCATGTTGGCGTTTCATAATGTTTAAGCTGTTCGGGTTTACCGGTGCCGGTGGTAGGGTGTTCATGAAGCTCAAGCAATAATTTTAATGCTTTTTTATAGGCGTCTGGCTCTGATTTTTTCAGTTTTGCAAGATGCGCTTTTGCTATATCTAAGAAATCAATTTTGTACATTACAGTTGTTCAAGAAACTGTTTAAGTTCTTCTTTATTATGCACTGTTGTATATTTACCTTCTTTATATTGCTTAATCGACTCGTCAAGCATTGCAAAATATTCTTCTTTCGTGAAAAGAGAATCGTCTTTTTTCTTCTCTTTTTTTACGGAAAAGCGAATTTTCATCTCTTTTAAAAGTCCTTTTAGAAGAGACATTTGATCTTCGGTTGCCGGATAAGCTACTATTGTGTTCATATTTTTTATACAGTTTTGACTGACAAAGTTATGATATTTTCCTGAAATGACAAAAACTTCATTCCAAGTTTTCTACAAGTATCGTCCCATAGCCTGTTTCAATGCTTTTATTTTTACCACATAGTTTGACTAAGAATAAAAAAAGACATGGTTTATCCGATGTTGTGGTTAAAATATATATGAATACTCAATAATTTGTTATAATTTTGCACACGCTAATATAGAATCCGCGTTAAGAGTTTATTGTTCTAAAAATTACTATTGAAAGATGGAGTCAACAATTGATATGAAGCAACTGGTATTCAAAGATACCTCTTTTGCTAACTTGATGAATAAAAGGATATTAAACGTCCTGTTGATAGCAACTAACTATGATTCGTTCATGCTGGAAGACGACGGCAGGATTGATGAACAGATTTTTAATGAATATACGTCGCTTAGCCTGCGCTATCCGCCAAGGTTCACACAGGTTTCGACCGAAGAAGAAGCATTGTCCGTAGTGCTTCAAACTCATTTCGATTTGGCAATTTGTATGCCCAACATGGACGATACGGATATTTTTTCCACAGCCAATCACATCAAATCGTCTTGTCCCGATATGCCGATTGTTGTTTTAACTCCTTTTTCAAGGGAAGTTACAAGGCGGCTTCATCAGGAAGATTTATCTTCAATTGATTATGTTTTTTCGTGGCTTGGAAATTCCGAACTGCTCCTGGCAATCATTAAACTTCTGGAAGACAGGATGAATGTTGACGATGATATTCAGTCGGTAGGCGTTCAGACAATTTTGCTGGTAGAAGATTCAATCCGGTTTTATTCGTCAACTTTGCCGCATTTATACAAATTCGTTTTGCAACAGTCGAAAGAATTTTCCAAAGAAGCCCTGAATCCTCATCAGCAAACTTTACGTATGCGCGGTCGCCCAAAAATACTTCTGGCGCGTTCCTACGAAGAAGCCGAATCGCTCTACGACAAGTATAAACATAATATGCTTGGAATTGTATGCGATATGAGTTTCTGCAAAAATGGAAAAAAAGACAGTTTTGCAGGTTATAAATTTGGCTGCAAAGTGCGGAACGAAGACCGTTTCGTTCCAATTATTTTTGATTCGTCAGAATCGAAAAATATCATTTATGCAGAAGAACTTGGCTGCAGTTTTATTGATAAAAACTCCAAAACTTTTCCGCAGGCTTTGCGTAAAGAAATAAAAAACAATTTCGGCTTTGGAGATTTTATTATTATTAATCCGGCTAATAAACAGGAAATTATGCGGATTTCTTCTCTGATTGATTTACAGAAAAAAATCCATGACATTCCCGACGATTCTCTGGTTTACCATTTATCGCACAACCATTTTTCACGGTTTTTCTATTCCAGGGCTATTTTCCCTGTTGCAGAATTTGTGAAAGGAATTGATGTTTCGTATTACAGCGATATGAACGACGCCAGAAACCTGATTTTTGAAGCTATTGTAAGCTACCGGAAAATAAAAAATTCCGGTATAGTTGCAGTATATGAGAAAAACCGTTTCGACGAATATTCCAATTTTGCGCGTATTGGCGAAGATTCGCTGGGTGGAAAAGGTCGCGGACTGGCATTTATGGGACAGATGATTAAACGTCGTTCAAAGGATTTGGAAGACAAATTTCCCGAAGCGTTAGTACAAATTCCTAAAACAGTGGTGCTTGCAACAGATATTTTTGACGAGTTTATGGAAACAAACGAACTCTATGAAATAGCTTTGCAGGATTTGCCGGATGATGAAATACTTGGCTATTTCCTGAAAGCAAAACTTCCAGAGCCTCTGTTTGAAGATCTGATAGCTTTTTTTGAAGTCGTTAAAACGCCTATTGCCGTTCGCTCTTCCAGTTTGCTCGAAGATTCGCATTATCAGCCTTTTGCAGGAATATACAATACCTACATGATACCTAAAATAGACGACAGGCAGGAAATGCTGGAAAAAGTGGGCAATGCAATCAAAGGGGTTTACGCTTCCGTATTTTTCAAAGACAGTAAATCATATATGGCTGCTACTCAGAATTTGATTGACCAGGAAAAAATGGCGATTGTTCTTCAGGAAGTAGTAGGGCAAACACACGGAAATCGCTGTTATCCAACACTCTCAGGAGTAGCTCGCTCGCTTAACTTTTATCCGATAGGAGATGAAAAACCGGAAGACGGTATTGCCAATATAGCGCTGGGACTGGGTAAATATATTGTGGATGGCGGCGTTACACTTCGTTTTTCTCCTCTTCATCCGCAAAGCATTATGCAAACCAGTTCACTGGAATTTGCACTGAAAGAAACTCAAAAAAAGTTTTATGCCCTGAATCTTCAGTCTTTGTCTGCCGAACAGTTTTCGACAGACGACGCTTACAATCTACTGAAACTTCCCGTGAAAGACGCAGATAAAGATGGTGCGCTGCAATATATTTCATCTACTTACAATTCTGCCGACCAGATTTTGATGGATGGTTACTATCCCGGACAGGACAGGAAAGTTATTACCTTTTCCGGTATATTGCAGCACGATGTTTTCCCTCTGGCAAATATTCTTAACTATGTGCTTAAACTGGGACAGGAAGAAATGGGACGCCCTGTGGAAATAGAATTTGCTGTTAATCTTAAAAAAATAAAAAAAGAAATATCAGGAGTGTTCTATCTTTTGCAGATTCGCCCAATAGTTGACTGCAAGGAAATAATTGAAGAAGATTTGACTTTAACTGAAAAAGAAAATATCCTTTTATATTCGCTTCATGCTTTGGGTCATGGTATTTGCAACGATGTATTAGATGTAATATATGTTAAAACAGGAGAATACGACGCTGCAAACAATCCAGCTATTGCTTGTGAAATAGAAAAATTGAACAAGCGTATGATAGAAGAAGAAAAAAATTATATACTTGTGGGTCCCGGAAGATGGGGCAGCTCAGATCCCTGGCTGGGAATACCTGTCAGGTGGTCGCATATATCTAATGCTCGCGTAATTATCGAATCGGGATTGGAAAACTACCGGATAGAACCCAGTCAGGGAACACACTTTTTTCAGAATCTGACTTCTTTCGGGGTAGGTTATTTTACAATTAATCCTTATATAGAAGGTGATGGAATTTTCGACGAAGAATTTTTGAATACTCAACCGGCTGTTGATGAAACGGAATTTATACGTCATGTCCGTTTTGCGCAACCGGCGATTATTAAAATAGACGGTAAAAAAAATATTGGAATCGTGTTAAAGCCGGAAGTTATATAAGGAGTGCATTAAAATATGGATAACTTTGGCAGAGAATGTGAGAATTTTGTCTTTAAAAATCCAGAATCGTTGCCAATTCATATAAAAATACCTATTTTTGCACCATGAGGTTATATATATAAAAATTTGAATAATTTCTATAACAGCAAATGGTCGCATACATATTAATTTTGCATAAAGTTTATTTGCGCTTATTTAAGTAAAAGTAGCTTTTTTTGATTACAATGAATAAAACGATATAAAAAATAAAAGAAATTCGCCATGAAAAGAATAAAATCTTTTTACGATTTCATAGCCATGTATGTTGAAGGATTCAAGAATCTTACATGGGGTAAAACATTGTGGATAATTATATTAATCAAGCTATTCATAATGTTTGCAGTTCTTAAAGTCTTTTTTTTTCCGGATTTTCTGGGTAGCCGCTTTGATACGGAAGAAAAAAAAAGCGAATATATTTTTAATGAGTTAACAAAAGATTATATTATAAACGAAAAAGAAGTTCTCAAATGAATCAGATTGATGCATCATTAATTGATTGGTCGAGGGCGCAGTTTGCTCTCACTGCCATGTATCACTGGATGTTCGTTCCGCTAACTCTTGGTTTGGGTCTTATCATGTCTATCATGGAAACCCTCTACTACCGGACAAAAGATGTTAAATGGAAAAGAACAGCCAAGTTTTGGATGAAGATTTTCGGTATTAATTTCGCTGTTGGAGTTGCTACCGGAATTATTCTCGAATTTGAATTTGGAACAAACTGGTCTAATTACAGCTGGTTTGTTGGCGACATCTTCGGAGCGCCATTAGCTATTGAAGGGATTTTTGCATTCTTTATGGAAGCAACTTTTATCGCAGTTATGTTTTTTGGCTGGAACAAAGTGAGTAAAGGTTTTCATCTTGCGTCCACATGGTTAACAACCGGCGGCGCAACACTTTCGGCGCTGTGGATTCTTGTTGCAAACGCATGGATGCAATTTCCTGCAGGTATGGATTTCAATCCTGATGTTCAGCGAAACGAAATGACTGATTTCTGGGCAGTTGCCCTGTCGCCGATTGCCATAACCAAATTTATTCACACGGTGATTTCTTCGTGGATGCTTGGCGGCGCAGTAGTTATTGGAATCAGTTCTTGGTATCTTCTAAAAAAACGTGAAATTACGTTTGCTTTAGACAGCATCAAAGTAGCGTCGCTCGTTGGAATCGTCGGTATTTTGATTTCTATCATCACAGGCGATACTTCCGCCAATCAGATAGCGGAAAAACAGCCGATGAAACTGGCGGCAATGGAAGGACTTTACGACGGAGGAGACGGCGTTGGTCTGGTTGCAGCAGGCATATTAACTCCTGGCAAAAACTACGACGATTCTCAAGATCCTTTTGTATTTAAAATTGAAGCGCCTAAAATGCTTTCTTTCCTTGCAACTCGCGATCTGAATGGATACGTGCCGGGCATTAACGATCTGGTTAACGGATATGATACTCCAGATGGCAGGGTATTGTCTATTACCGAAAAAATGGAAAAAGGAAATATAGCTAATGATGCGTTAATCAACTATCGCCAGGCGAAAAAAGCAAAGGATGACGCGACAGCAGCAGAAGCTAAAAAAGTATTAGACGAAAATTTTCCTTACTTCGGATATCATTTTTTCAAATCGCCTGCCGACGCAATACCAAATGTCCCGATGGTGTTTTATTCTTTCCGTATAATGGTTATTTTGGGCTGTTTCTTCCTGTTACTGTTTATTATTGTATGGTATTTCAATCACAAGGGGAAATTTGTCAAGTCTAAATGGTTGCAACTTGTTTGTTTATGGTCAATACCTCTGGCTTATATCACATCGCAGGCAGGTTGGATTGTTGCCGAAGTTGGACGTCAACCCTGGGCTATACAGGATATTTTGCCTGTCCAGGCTGCTGTTTCCAAAGTGAGCGCAGGGTCGGTTCAAGTAACATTCTTTATCTTCCTGATATTGTTTACTACCTTGTTGATTGCAGAATTAGGCATTCTGGTAAAACAAATTAAGGCAGGACCTGAAAGTACAGAAGAAAATGAAAATCATTAAAAAATAAAATATTATGGATTACTCTTTTTATCAACACTACTGGTGGTTTTTGGTTTCCCTTTTGGGGGGCATACTGGTTTTCCTGCTTTTTGTTCAGGGCGGACAATCGCTGATATATAATATTGGCAAGAAAGAGAAAGATTTTAATTTGCTGATTGGTTCTCTGGACAAAAGATGGGAACTCACGTTTACCACTTTGGTTACTTTTGGAGCAGGCTTTTTTGCTTCGTTTCCCCTGTTTTATTCCACGAGTTTTGGAGGCGCTTACTGGGTTTGGATGCTTATCCTGTTTAGCTTTGTCATTCAGTCTGTTTCGTATGAATTTATGGCAAAAAAAGGAAATTTTCTGGGAAACAAAACCTATAAACTGTTCCTTTTTTTGAATGGCTTGTTAGGTCCCATATTGTTGGGCGCAGCTGTTTCTACGCTGTTTTATGGAGCGGAATTTAAAATTGACAAAGATAATTTGACAAGCATAATGCCTATTATTTCTTCATGGGAAAATCCTTTGCATGGTTTGGAAGCGGTTGGCAATCTTTGGAATGTAGCTTTAGGATTAGCCGTATTTTTCCTTGCCCGATGTCTGGGAGCTTTGTATTTTATTGTAAGTATTGAAGACAAAGAAATACAAAAAAATGCACGTAAACAGTTACTGATTAATGCTGTCGGCTTTTTGCTTTTCTTTTTGCCTTATCTGATTGCTCTGTTATTGAAAGATGGTTATTCAGGAAATGGCAACGTTGAAATGGGAGGCATTACCGTAGAATCTTATAAATACTGGAATAACCTGTTAGCTACTCCATGGGCGCTTGCTATCCTGCTCATTGGAGTTGTTCTGGTTCTTTTCGGATTTATAAAAAGCGTTTTTGTACCAAAATTCATTCACGGAATATGGTATGCAGGCGCAGGGACAATTATGGTGGTAATGACGCTTTTGCTTATTGCCGGATTTAACAATACATCATATTATCCGTCTTTAGCCGATGTTCAAAGTTCATTAACTATTGCAAACAGCAGTTCAAGTCTGTTTACCTTGAAAGCAATGTCGATAGTATCGCTGTTTATACCGTTTGTAATTGCTTACATCTGGTATGCATGGCGTTCTCTGGACAAAAAGTAATTTTTATATAAAACAAGTTGAAGCGGTGAACGTGGAAATATATTTCCGTTCATCGCTTTTTATTTTTAAAAACGACGGTCGTATAAAGTTAACCTCATATATTTTTAAAAACACGCTTATTTAATTAAATATTTTACCGTATATTTGTCAATTAAAAAAATATTTGTATTTTTACGCCGTATATTTTTAATTATATTAATAATGCAATACCAATGAAAGAGTTAAAAGAGCGTAGAGATTTCTTGAGAAAAATGGCGATAGCAACAGGTAGCTTACCGGTTGTCGGCATGTTAAATTCATGTTATTCAGATAACCGTGATGCTGCAAAAGAAAGTATTTCCGGAGCAGATGATAAATATAGACTTATTCCTAAAGGCGCAGGTTTGCCTGTCACCGGAACTTTTTTAGACGAAATTACGTGGGACATCCCGTCTCAGAACTGGGGATACGATAGATGGAACAAAGATTTCGCTGCAATGAAAAAAATGGGTATTGATACTGTTGTCCTCATTCGCGGAGCATTCGGACGATATATGACTTTTCGTTCCGAAGCACTGATGAAATATGAGGGAAATTACATGTATGAACCTGCATTTGATCTTATGGGGATGTTTCTTGATCTTGCAGATAAATATGATATGAAATTTTATTGCGGCATATTCGATACTGGAAGATATTGGTTATCTGGTGATTTCAAAAAGGAAGTGGAAATAAACAAACTTTTTTTGGATGAAATACAGAAAAAATATGGATGGCACAAATCGTTTTATGGATGGTATCTGTCGCAGGAAGTGAGTCGCCGCACCGGAGGAATTGTTGAATCGTTTGCCGAAATTGGACGACATGCTAAAAATATTTCGGACAATAAGCCATGTTTAATATCGCCTTACATACACGGTTTGAAAACAGATCAGGTGATGGCGGGCGATACGGCAACTACCGTTGAACAGCACCTCAAAGACTGGACTGATATTTTGTCAGGAATAATAGGCTCTGTCGATATTCTTGCCTTTCAGGACGGACAGGTTGATTATCATGAATTGAAAGATTATTTGGTTGCAAACAGGGAACTCGCCGAAAAATATGGGATGGATTGTTGGACAAATGTAGAATCATTCGACCGCGATATGCCAATTCGTTTTTTGCCGATTCGTTGGGACAAGCTGATAAAAAAACTGATTCATTCGCAGGAAGCGCAGATGTCGAAAGCGATTACATTTGAATTTTCTCATTTTATGAGTCCTGATTCTGCTTATACTCAGGCAGGAAACCTTTACAGGATTTATTGTGAGCATTTCCAGATAAATAGTTGATAAATATTAAATTAATAATTTTATAGATGAAAAAACAAAAAGTGATCAGCAGGAAATTATTTTCCCTAACAGTGAAGATGTTTCTATTTTCAATCTTCATTTTTCTGGCTTCCCATAGTTATGGGCAGAATATTGTGAAAGGGACAGTTGTGGATGGCAGGGGCGAGACTTTGCCAGGTGTGTCGGTTATTGTTAAGCAAAGTAAAAATGGCGCAGTGACCAATGTTTATGGAGAATATTCCATTCAGGCGGAAAGAAATGACATACTTGTTTTTTCCAGTCTTGGAATGGTTACTCAGGAAATCAAAGTTGATGGAAGAGACCTGATAAATGTTTCTTTACAGGAAGATGATCGTTCTCTCAGCGAAATTGTTGTAATTGGTTATGGTACGCAGAAAAAAGTAAGTATCACCGGCGCAGTTTCTCAAATAAGGGGCGATGAATTGTTAAAAGCGCCGGTATCAAACGTTACTAACTTGCTGGCAGGCAGAATCTCAGGAGTTACGGCTTTGCAACAATCCGGACAACCTGGGTCTGATGCGTCAAGTATTCTGGTGCGTGGGGCGGCAGCCAAATATGTGGTGGATGGCGTTACCCGCGATTTTTCGCAGATAGATCCGAATGATATTGCAACAGTCTCGGTTTTGAAAGACGCTTCGGCTGCTGCCGTTTATGGGCTTGATGCAAGTTCTGTAATCATTATAACGACTAAACGCGGAGCCGCTTTGCCTTCAAAAATCAACTTCACAGCGTCGTATGGCATCAGCACCAATACCGAAATGCTGCGATTGTTAGATGGTCCTCAATTTGCATACTGGTACAACAAAGCGCGTGTGATGGATGGTAATTCACCTGTATTCTCCCAGGAGCATGTCCGTAAAATGCTTGCAGGCGAAGGAGGATGGGGAAATACCAACTGGTATGAAGAAACGTTTGGTACAGGAACAAATGCCAATTATAATGTGAACGCTTCAGGCGGTACGGAAAATATGAAGTATTTCGTATCCTTAGGTTATTTTGACCAGAAAGGTAACGTGAAAAACTTCGATTTTGAACGCATAAATATACGTTCAAATATTGATGCAACTATGGCAAAGAATCTTACCTTGAATTTCGATATTAGCGGACGTATCGAAAATCGCCTGAGGTCAACTTGGGGCGGCGATCCAGCTGACGGGCAAAATATTGGCAGACAAGCTGTCAGGGCTATGCCTTTTACACCTTTGACATGGGATGGTTTGCCTGTGGCAACACCTACTGCCAGCTCTATTGTCAGTCCATTAGCCAGTTCGTCTTCAGACGCAGGATACAGGAAAGACAAAACGAATATCCTGCAAACTTGTATTGCCTTGAATTATGATTTCCCGTTTATGAAAGGACTAACAGCCCGTTTTATGGTTTCATACGATTATACGGATGGAATGTCAAAGCAATACACAGTTCCTTATTATGTAAACAGGGCTAATCTTCCGGGTTCTCCAGACGGAGATATATCATATACAAAGACGCAATTCCCTGCATCCGGCGACGCAGGTCTGACGGAAGGCGCTACCAGAAGCACTACGCTTACTACCAATACCAGTCTTAAATATGATAACAGGTTTGGCTTGCATAATATTTCGTTATTGGCTCTGGCTGAAACTCGTAAGACTGACGGAAATGGACTAAGCGCCACAGGTTTTGGATTTGACATCCTATTGCTGGATGAATTAAATTATGCTACAAAAGCCGATAGAAGGACTATTGGAGGTTCAAGCAGTCAGGCGCGTATGGCTGGTTATTTAGGTCGTTTGAATTACAGTTTTAATAATAAGTACTTACTTGAAGTTACATCACGCTACGATGGAACGTATCAGTTTGCGGGAAAAAATATTTCGGGAAAACGCTGGATTCTTACTCCTGCCGCATCTTTGGGCTGGCGTATGTCGGAAGAAAACTGGATTAGGGAATTATCGCTGCCCGTTAACAATTTCAAATTGCGTGGAGGCGCAGGAAAAACAGCTCTAACAAACGGATTGCCATCTTATTTCTATTTGAATACGCTTTCTTTGATCAAGTCTGTTGCTGTGATTGGCGGCGCTGCTGTTAATGGACTTAACACATCGCAACCGGCAAATATCAACCTGACATGGGCTAAAGCATTACAATACAATGTCGGCTTTGATCTTGATATGTGGAACGGATTGTTGAGCGCTGAATTTGACGTATTCTACAAATATATTTACGACATGCCTCTTCAGACAGGTTCTTCTTACCCCGATTCATTTGGAGGATATTATTTTGGCTATGATAATGTTGGCAAACAGGATCATAAAGGATTTGAATTTAGGTTGAGCCATGCAAGTAAAATCAGTGATTTTTCCTATAAAGTAGAACTGAACGGCACTTATACCAAGCGCCGATGGTTAAGCTATCCCGACGCCGTAAATACGCCGGATTACTTGAAGTTAACCGGTAAGGAAGTGGGTGCGCAGGAAGGATTTATATCTTTAGGTTTATATAAAAATGAGGAAGAAATTATCAACTCGGCAGTGTTACCTGGCGAGAACCAGCGTCCGGGCGACATCAGGTATCTCGACAGAAATGGCGACGGTGTGATTACATACGAACAAGACCGCGGATATGTAGGTAAATCTGCTTATCCAGATTTTACCGGCGGTTTATCCTTCTCTGTGGAATGGAAAGGTTTCGACATTTCTTTCCTTTGGCAGGGCGCTTTGGGAAGGAATATTGCCCTGACGGGCGTTTATCCGGGTGTAGGAATGGATAATAGTTTGTTTACAAAAGCTTTCTATCATTCGTCAAATACGCCTTTGTATCTGGTAGAAAACTCATGGACTCCGGAAAATACTAATGCTAAATTTCCCCGTTTGAGCCTTGATCCTCCGGGAGAAAACAATGCTTATTCTTCCGATTTCTGGTACAGGAACGGCGATTACCTTCGCCTGAAAAGTTTACAGGCAGGTTACAATATTCCGGCAAAGATATTGAAACCTGTCGGTATCAGCTATTTGCGCGTTTATGTGGAAGGGCAAAATCTTCTTACGTTTTCCGAATTGACAAAATATAATATCGACCCCGAACAGCCAGGCGTATCCAATGGATATTATCCTCAGCAAAGGGTATTTGCAGGTGGAATTAAATTAACTTTTTAAATTAAATAATATGAAAAAAATAATATATCCAATAGTTGTTTTTTTAATGATTTTCGTCTCAGGATGCGACGATTTTATTGATACGACGCCAACAGACCGGATTTCCGACAAACTGGTATGGCAGGACATTAATACAGCAACATTGTACTGCAATACTTTTTTGGCATATATTGATCGCTACGGAATTTTTGGAAGTCCTTCTCAGTTTAACGGAAACTTGACAGAAGGATTAACCGAAACTTTCAAATATGGCTCGACAGCAGCGGGCAGCAGGGCGGGCGATGCAAATGTAATTGTGTTTAATCCTGAAGGAATAGGACCTGATCAGAATTTATTAAATGTCTGGTCTGCAACTTATGAACGTATACGCAGAATAAATGAGTTTCTGGTAGGTTTATACACTATTTCCACTTTCGATGAAAATACAAATATTCTCTTTGAAGGACAAGCCCGTTTTATGAGGGCGTATCTCTATTTCCAGCTTGCTAAACGTCACGGAGGCGTGATTTTATATACCGATATGAATCTTGTGAAAAATAAAAATCGTTCGTCGGCTGAGGAAACATGGGATTTGATAGAAAAAGATTTGGATTTTGCGGCTAATGTTTTACCGAAAGAGTGGGACGCCGCTAATTACGGACGGGTAACTAAAGGTGCTGTTTATGCTTTCAAATCGCGTGTAATGTTATACGCCGAGCGATGGCAGTCGGCAAAGAATGCTGCTGATGAAGTGTTTAAACTGAATAAATATGAACTCGTCGATAAATATGAAGATTCATGGAAAGGAAATAATTCAGAATCAATACTTGAATACAATTATTTAGTTACGGGTCCAAATCATAATTTTGATGCTGCTTATGCTACGTATGGCGAAGCTGTTGATATTGGAGGTGCAGGTGCGCCAACACAGGAAATGGTTGAAGCTTACGAAAAAAACGACGGTACAAAAATAGACTGGTCGACATGGCATACAGAGGATGGCACAAACATTCGTCCTCCTTATGAAACTCTTGAGCCGCGTTTTCAGGCAACGGTTATCTACAACGGTTGTACGTGGCAGGGCAAAATAATGGAAAATTCAGTAGATGGCACGAATGGCGCTTACCTGGAGTATGGCACAGAAATGTATGCCAAAGGAAAAACTACGACAGGATATTATCTACGTAAACTGAGAGACGAAAACCTGACCCAGATTACGACTGTCCAAAGTTCGCAGACATTAGTTGAAATACGTCTGGCTGAAGTTTATCTGAATCGCGCGGAAGCTCTATATCGTTTGAACAAGCCGGAAGACGCGCTGAAAGACGTAAAAGTTGTGCGCGACAGGGTTAAACTGCCCACTGCAACAGGATTGACAGGCGATGACCTGTTAAACGCAATAAAACATGAACGCAAGATAGAATTATCCTTTGAAGGTCATCTTTACTGGGATATGCGTCGCTGGCGGATGGCAGACAAAGACTATCCGGTGGGGTATAACAATTATCGTGTACATGGTATGAAGATTACAGGCTCCGCAGGGAACTACACATATCAATATGTAGATTGCGACAAACAGGATCGCAAATTCCTGTCAAAAACTTATGTACTGCCTATACCTAATGGCGAACTCAACAATAATTCAGCTATTGAGCAATATGATGAATGGAAATAAAATAAAAAATAACAAAGAATATGAAAAACAAACTGAATATTTTAATTGCAGGAATAATAGTAATGTACGTGGGGGGGTGTCAAACGCCAGATGACTTGTTACCGCCTGTATCGCACAAAGGAGTTAACAGTATATCGGCATATTTTACCGACAACAAGGGTAATATCCTCGACGAAAATAATGCTAAATTTACGGCAACTATCACAGAGGGCAGTAATGAAATAGTCATTCCAATCCCATATTTTTATCCTGAAAACAGTGATAATATGGTAACATCGGAAATGATGTCGAAAATGCGCATCAGAGCAGTTTTGGATGACAACGTGACAGTGTCGCCGGCTTTGTTGTATATGGATCTGAATCCTGATAACAGGTATTCCATTACCGTTACCGATCAGCGAAAAGAAAAGCATGAATATATCATTCGCGGCGAAGTGAAGAAAAGTTCGGCTTGCTCAATTGAGGAATTTACATTGCCGGAGCTTTCTCTTGATGGCATAATCAGCGAGACAAATAAAAAAATATCGTTGATAACTCCTGAAGATTTGCCGCCGGTTAAAGCCAGTATAAAAATATCGCCGCACGCTACCATCAGTCCCGATCCGCGAACAACGGCTATAGCCTATAACACAGATCAGCAGTTTGTTGTAACGGCGCACGACGGGATAACAAAAGCTACATATACTGTTACAAGAACCATTCTACCCAAGATACCAGGTGGAATACGTCCGGGCAGCGCAAAAATTATGTTCGCGAAAAAGTTAATTTCAGAACTGGGAGCCACAAATCATACTCATGGCGGTTTGGCTGCAACAAATAATTACGTGGTTATCAGTACGCGCTCGAACCAAAATATCGTAATCAATCCAAAAACAGGAGAATTGTTGAGTCCGTTAGACGTTTCGATTACCGGCGGCGATTTGAACGATATGTATAATACGGCTGATAATGCGGGACATATACTTATTTGTAATCTTGCGCAAAATGCAGGAACATTCAAGATGTGGAAGTTAAATTCTTTATCGGAAACGCCTGAACTTTTTATCGACTGGAAAGAAAATACAACATTTGATATTGGACGCAAGGTTTCTGTTCAGGGAAATATTGCTGCAGATGCAATTATTACCGCTCCTTTACATAATGCTTCCTCAGGACAGTTTGCCCGCTGGAAGGTTACTGGTGGCATTTTGCAGTCGCAAACGCCCGATATTGTTACTGTTAACGGTATGACATGGGATAGAAATGTTGACGTCGTTTACACTTCTGCTACAAATGTAAATGCAGATTATTTTGTAACAAGATATTCCGACTTTGTACCCAGCAGTCAGGGAAATGACTATTCTATGCTGAACTGGATAAATGGCAGCAATAATACGGTGCGAAAATCCTTAGTTAATGTAAACGCAGGTTTTGTATCGAATGCTGTGGATTACACGGTGTTCAATAATATTCCATACGCTCTGGTTAATTATCTAAACGGGGCTACATGGGGGCAAGCCGATATGGTATATCTCGTTAATGCTGCCGATGTGGGAGCCTTTACTGCCGTATATAATGAATGGGGCGGTCCGTGGGGAGCTGGAGGTGCCGTTGAATGGGCGTGCGAATTGCATAAATATGGCGCTATGGAGGGATCCGGAATTGCAAATGGCAATTATACAGGCGATGTGGCTTTTGTTCAATCCGACAGCGGATATTTTCTTTACGTTTACTTTATGTTTACAAACGGGTATATAGTAGGTCTGCAGTTCGACTGTCTTGATGTAAATTGAATATGCACTTGCGTTTTAAAATATTAATGATTTCTTTTCTTTACATTGCACCTCTGCTGATGGTGCAATGTAAAGAAAACGAAAATAGAGTGCCGCAATGGGAGTGGGAAGATCCGGAGAAAACGGATACAGGTACAGATGATGGCTACAAACCTCGCTTTATCTGGATCGACGCTTCGGCTAATTTTCCTGATTTTGCCGATAGCCGCGATAATATACGTCGCGATTTGACACTGGCAAAAAATGCCGGTTTTACTCATGTCATTGTGGATGTGCGTCCGCCGACAGGCGATGTATTATTTTCTACGACCAGAACAGATCAGGTTAAATGGCTTGGCGCATGGGTAAACGGAGTGTACAGTAAAATTATCCGCACGGCTACATGGGACTATTTGGAGGCATTTATAGAAACAGGACATGAATTGGGTTTGAAAGTATTTGCTGGTTTCAATACAATGGCAGGCGGACATTTGACTTCACTGGGAGGCAATGGCGTCCTGTTTCGCGACGCAGGCAAGAAAGCGTGGGCAACGCAATTACTTACGGCTTCGGGCATTCGGAATGTAATGGACACGGGAAGAGATGGAACACGTTTCTTTAATCCAGCTAATGCCGAAGTACAGGATTTCCTGCTTGGATTGCTTGAAGATTTGGCTGCTTACAGGAATCTGGACGGAATAATTCTTGACCGCGCCCGTTTCGACGAGCTGGATAGCGATTTTTCCAGCGAAAGTCGTAACCAGTTTGAATCCTATTTGGGTAAAAGCATTTCGTTTCCTGATGATGTTATGAGGGCTGATATAAAAACTGCATATCTTCCATCTTCGTTACCCCCGTATTTTAAACAATGGCTTGAATTTAGGGTAAAAGTCATACATGATTTTATGGAAAAAGCCCGTACTCGAATCAAGGCTAAAAACCCGAATATTAAATTCGGCGGATATGTAGGCGGATGGTATTCACAATATTATGGCATGGGCGTAAACTGGGCAAATACAAGCTACAATACGGCAAACGATTATCCACAATGGGCAGGCAGTAACTATCAGAAATATGGCTTAGCCAACCTTATGGATATAATGATTATTGGCGCCTATGCTGCACCTAATTCTATTTACGGCACAAGCGAATGGACTGTACAGGGCTTTTGTAGAAGAGCCAAAAACCTGATAAGGGGCAATACGGTTGTTGCCGGAGGTCCGGATGTAGGCAACTATGGTTGGGGAGGTGGTGCGGAATATTCCGATGCTACTATTTATGAAGGAGTTACAAACTCGGTGGATGCCGCTATAAATGCCTGCGATGGCTATTTCCTGTTCGATATGATTCATTTAAAACAGAATCCTGAAAAATGGAAGCGCGTCAAAACGGGGATTGATAATTATTTAAAACACTAATCCCCCTTCACCGCACATTCTTTGCCACAAAATGCAATGCCGTATTTGAAGATTCTTTCCGGTTTATAACCTTCTTCAATCAAATCGGCAGCATATTTTTTGTCCTCTATCTGATTAAGGGCTTCCAGACTCAAATCTTCTATCTGGTTGAAGTTTTTAGCAACCTTCAATTCAAAAATAACTGCTTTCCCACGCCTTGTTTCGTGTTTCATAATGACGTCGCACCTCCCAAGCCCACTCTCGCGGTTTGACAGTAAAATATATTCGGTAGCACCACGCAAAAGTCCAAGTAAAAAGCCATGATAGAAACTTTCTGCATTGTCGAAATAGCTTATACTGTCAAACAGTTCGTCGTTCAGGATTTCCTCAAACTTTTCTGCATCGCCATTTAATATTGCTTCATAGAACGGTTTGAGGTCTTTTGCTTTAATCCTCGTTTCAAACCAAAGCTGAATTTTATTCCTGAAAATAGTTGAAACTTCAATATTCGGTATTTTCAATTCTGCAACAATATTATTGTTTTCATCTGCCCTTTCTTCTACTTTCGTTAAATAGCCTGTGAAATACAGGAAGTTCCATATATTGTCGATGCTGTTGTCAATTTCGTCGTAGGTAATATCTTCATGGATGACTTTTTGGATAGTATTTCCGCTTATTAACTGCTCAATTTCCCGTTTCGTCTGCCGGTTCTGTTCGGAATCCATTTTATTTATAAGATTCCTGACAATGGCATTGCTGCTGGTGGACGCCCAGAAAGCAGTGGGAAAACGCTTTTTATTTGCTTCCCAAACATCTACTATTTTTATGATACTCCAAGGGTTATAAACATTGGCATTACCAAACAGATAACCATTATACCATCTTTTTGCATCTTCAATCTTGTCTTCCAGATTATAAAATTTAAATATTTCATCAACTTCTTTTTGAAGGAATCCAAAGTGTTCGCCATATTTATCGCTCAAAATAGATGCAATATTCAAATTGTTCAAGCCTGTGAAAATACTTTCCTTTGAAATTCGCAGGCAACCGGTAAGTATTGCAAAATGGAGATAAATATTTGTCTTTAAGGCGCTTTCGAAAAGCGACCTTATAAATGCAATCATTTCCTGATAAAAGCC
>JAIRPX010000040.1 GCA_031256775.1 Dysgonamonadaceae bacterium | reverse complement strand
AGAAATAGAACCCGAATTAATAAAGATGGTTGGTTTATTGAACATGAAAGAATGTATTCCTGCATTAAAGGAGAGGCTGTTAGCATGTCCTGAAGAAGAATACAGAATACAAGAACGGGCTTATCGCTACGCATTAGCTCGACTGGGGGATAAAGAACAGCGTCAATATATTCTGGATAACTTCATGGATATAGATTTATTTTATAGAGAAGATTTTATTTATTTCAAAGATGATGAAATGATTTGGAAATATATAGAAACTAACTATTTTTCGGATACACCTGCTTACTCTGAGTTTTCAACCCCCATTCCTACAAGTCTTGCGACCATAAATAATATCTATCCTTATGTCAAAAATGTACCGAAAGATGTGGAATATCCAAGTGTTGATACATTTGAAAAACTGTCTGACTGGTCAAAAATATTTTATCAGTGGCTAATGACAAACAAGGAAAATATAAAATTTGATTATGATGGAGAAAAAGACTGGTCTTTTTGGAAATAAAAATATAACAGAATTTGATTTGTCATGAAATTTCCTCACAACGTTAAATTTTTTTTCATCCAAATGCAATTATTTTAAAAATATATACTACCTTTGCGGGAAATTTTTCACCAAACTATTAATGAAATTAAAGCTCAATATCTTAACTGTTGTCTTACTTGCCGTTACGCGCTTGACGGCTTATGCGCAAAGCATTTATCCCGTATGGTTAATTACATGTCTGGCAGATGGTAAAAAAAATCAAGATACATTGTATTTTGTTGGTGGAACTCCTTTTCTTTTTGTTTATGATGATAATAATGAAAATATACTTAATATATGAAACGACATCTCTTTTTAATAATCCTGTTATATTGCACACGAAGTCTGTTTGCACAGGAGGATTATCTTGATATTAATTTTGATTCAATGCCGGACGGACAGGCTAAAATTGAGGCTGCCCAAACAGTTGCAAATGCTGTAAAACAGACAGGCAATTATATTGAATCACTCTCGGAACTGATTAGTAATAAGCGTATTCCGTTACCGGTAGGTATTAAAAATAATACTGTAGGTTATGAACTGATTGTTCATAAATTATTTATTGACGAAAAAACTCTTGAAAATCGCATTTATGCCACCTGCGCTTTCAAATTTAAAGACAACAATCAACTAATAGCTTTTGAAGGCGAAGCTTCTTTGGACGGTATAATTGGATTGGGGGCGTCCGGTAAACTTACCCTTATAGCCCCCGTCCGACGCGACATTGGACGCCAATCGACTCTGGTTGTTCGTGAAGGCACTACTGTAAGTTTCAACTGCAAGGGTATCGAATCTTTCGATGCGCATTTAGCCTGGATAACTACTTCTGACAAAATAATTTCCGTAAATCCGGACGGTACGCCAACAGGTAAACCTTTAGACGCAGCTTTCGACGCACATTTTGAAGATTTCGACAACTATGTTGTTTCCTTCAATATCGATAAGTCATTTATGATTAAGGGATTGGATGATATTATTTTCACAGTGAAAGGTGCAACTGTTGACCAGAGTGATACGGAAAATTCAGGTATGATGTACTTCCCTGATGGCTATTTCGGGACAAATAATACGTCTGCAACACAAAAACTGTGGAAAGGCGTCGCTATCTCCGAAGCATCGGTCGGTTTACCATCGTTTTTTAAGTTGCCAAACTCTAACGAAAGGATTATCCTGGCTTTACGAGAAGCGCTTTTCGATGATAATGGCTTTTCAGGCAGCGTGTTGGCAGAAAATGTTATCCCAAGCGAAAACATTAATAAGGAAGCATGGGATATTTCGCTAACAGGCTTGAATATCGGTATTTTGAAAAATAAAATAGAGAACTTTTCATTGGCAGGCGATATAAATATTCCGCCTTTCGGCAAAAATTCGCAGTTGCCATACACGGCTTATTTCAATCCGGTGGAGGAAAAATATGCTTTTAATGTACATGTATCAGGCAATTACGATTTTCCCGTCTTGCACAGTACGCTGACGCTCAATGAATTATCTACAATACAAATTGAGTATCGCAACAGGGAGATTTACCCGATTATCGACGCCAGCGGAAAAATAACCGTAAACGCTCCTTTTAGTGCAACCGACGTAACTAAAAAAACATTTTCCGTTCCTGATATTAATTTTGAACATTTAGTTATAAGCCGCTCAAATCCTTATTTACAAATAGGTTACATTGGACTTACCGGCAATCTGCAATCGCCAAAATTAGCTGGATTTGATGTCGCGCTCAACAATATCGAAAGTTTTAACAGTCCGGATGGCGGAGGGCTGGCTTTTACAGGACAAATAGGACTGACGGCAGGCAATGGTATTTCAATCGCAGGAACGGCAGGAATCAAACTTCTGGGCGATTACAAGAATTGGAAATTTAATAAAATAGACGTTGATAAAGTTGATGTCAATTACAAATCTAACGCTTTCAGTATCAATGGCGGAGTGTTGTTTAAGAAAAACGATGCAGTTTATGGCGATGGTTTCAGAGGCAGTATAAAGTTGAATGTTATTGGAAAATTCAATTTTGATGCTGTTGGCGTTTTTGGCAAAAAAGACGATTATCGTTACTTTTTGGCAGATGTTTTTTACGAAACACAATCAGCGTCGGGTGGTATTCCCATTCCGCCGGTTCTTTCGCTAACCGGCTTTGGTGGCGGACTTTACCAGAGAATGCAGCAAACTGGAAAATCTTCGGATGCAACGTCTTCCATCAGTTCCGACGAATCAGACTTTGGGCAATCGCTGTCAGGAATAAATTACGTTCCTGATAAAAATGTCGGCATGGGGCTTATGGCAACTGCCAAATTCGCACTGAACGCATCAGAAAAGGCTTTCAACGCCAAAGTTGGCTTGGAAATGCAGTTCAACAATAACGGGGGACTTAACTTCGTGCAACTCAGGGGCGACGGCGCATTTATGGATTTGCCCGGAAAATGGGGCAGCCTCGCCAATAATCTGAAAACAAAGTCTGAAGGATGGAACAGACAGCCTGAAAAAGCTGATAAAGCAAGCCTGGAAAATAAAACGCCCGAAAACAAAAGCAACAGTATGCTTTCAGCCTCCATGCTCTTTGAGTACGATAACATGAACGACCGCTTCAATGCCGATCTGAGCGCTTACCTAAATGTGGCAAATATTGTCAAAGGAGTAGGACCAAACGACAGGCTTGGATGGGCTAAAGCATATATTGCTTCCGACAAATGGTATTTTTATATGGGAACTCCTTCTGATCCGCTGGGAGTTAAAGTCTTGAACCTCGCGCAGATGACTGGTTATTTTATGCTTGGCAGCAATATCCCTGCATTGCCTCCTCCGCCTGATAAAGTAACACGTTTGCTAAGCGCTGAAAAGCAGAAATGTCTCAATAACAGAAACAGCGACAAATTAGGCAGCGGTAATGGCATTGCTTTCGGATCTGCGTTTAACATAAATCTTGAACCTTCATTTTTAATATTTTATGCAAAAATGGATCTTGGTTTAGGCGCTGAATTTATGCTGACCGATCTTAGAGGAACTACCTGTCAGGGGATAGCTGGCACTCCCGGCATAAACGGCTGGTTTGCACAAGGTCAAGCATGGGCTTATGTCAATGCCGGAATTGGCTTGAAGGCAAAAATTTTTGGAAAAACAAAACGGTTTGAAATTTTGGATTTAAGTACAGCAGCCCTGCTCGAATGTAAAGGACCTAATCCGTTCTATTTCGCGGGCGCAGTAGGCGGGCAATACAGAATCTTGGGAGGTCTTATTAAGGGAAAATGCAATTTTGAGTTCGATATGGGTCAGGAATGTAAGCCTGTTGGCGGCTCGCCTTTTGAAGAAGATATAATTGCCCAGCTTACGCCTGGAACAGGCAGTAGCGAAGTGAATGTATTTACTGCTCCGCAGGCTGTTTTCAACGTTCCCGCAGAACTGCCCTTGACTATCGACGAAGACAATGGACAGAAAGGCGTTTACAGGGTACATCTTGAAGAACTTACAGTGAAATACAAATCAGAAGGAACAAAAGTGAATGTAACACTCAAAAGCAACAACGAAAAAACGGTTTACATGTTAATGCCTGACGAACCATTTGAAAGCCGGAAAGAAGTAGAAGTTTACGCCAAAGTAAGTTTCCAGAAGAAGGAAGGAAACAACTGGATAGCCGTAAAGGATGGTGGCAAAGTGATATATGAAGAAAAACGTGCTACTTTCAAGACAGGCGACCGCCCGAAAGAAATTCTGCCGGAACATGTAGTCTGCTCATATCCTCTCAACCGGCAGTATAATTTCTATCCGAAAGAGTATAATCAGGGATATATAATGCTTTCACAGAATTATTCCTACTTGTTTGCCGCCGATAAACCGCAGGGATTTGATCAGAAATTGAGACTTGCTACAGCTGACGGACAAAAAAACGAAAAATCATTTTCTTATACTGTTGGTAGCCAGGTTAGTGGAGCGAAAATGGAAATCAGTTTTCCGCTGGAAAGTTCCGATTTTCAAAATGACAAAATATACAAGCTTTCCATTGTTAACATACCGCAACAGGCAAATGCCTCAATAACAGGCAATATTACCGAAACCACAACGCAGATGGAAGGCATGGAAGCGGGAACGGCAGATGTTACCCGTCGGCAGGCTACGGGATCGGTTACAAGTCTCCAGGAAAAGGAAATCTATGCTTTTTCGTTCAAAACAAGTCGATTTAACACCTTTGCCGAAAAAATCAAAGCATTTGATAAAAAAACGGAAGGCTGGCGCGATTACGTGGAGCCGTTTGTTCATAATATAAAAACCAATCTTAAAAATCCGGAACTGTTTGATGCTTATGAAATTGGCAGGTCAAACGATAATTCCAAAGTTATTAAATTTGTGGCAAAAGTTGATAACACAGATTGGTATAATCAAACGGTTTACAATCGAATGTATCAAAGTCAAACCAATTTAAAAATTCCAGACGATAAGGTAGATATTGCTACCGTTTATACAAATAAGTTGCTGATTGAAGATGAGATAACCCTTAATACTCCAACTGGTTATTCATCGGATGCCGTATTTTGTTATGCTCTTCCGTATTATTGTGCGCGAGATATGTATGCTGCCAAAGTAAGAATTAGTCAGAAATCCCCCAACCTGATTACTGCTGATGAGCTTGCCATACTAAATCAGAATCATCCGCCGATAGTATTTCAGGGAAATTACCCGGTAAAGGCAAGTTACATATTGCCTGGAAAAAATATTGTAACTTCAAATGTAGATTTTAATATGTATAATCCAGTAAAACCGTAAAAAATTATGGAAAATATCAACTTTTCAAAATATAAAATTATGAAAAATATTACGATTATAAAAACAGGCTTGCTCTGTTTGATGATATTATGCAAAGTAAAAAGTTTTGGATTACAAGCTGGTTATCCGCCAACTACAGATCTACCGGGTGGTGGAATTACAGCTTGTCAGTTAGTTGTAGAATCTACAGATCCTGAGAATATAAATAATGGCTATTCCCGTATAAACTATTCTTTGAAATACACAACAGATTGCAATATTTCAAAACTTCAATGCAAAAATACTTCAGATGCTGATTGGAAATATATTTCACCAAGTGTTGCAGGATTTTTTAATTATTCTGACTTCATTGGAATTGATGATTTAGATCCATTTGCGAATATGCATTTTAGAGTGGAAAGAGAAGGAGGTAGAGATTATTCTCTTATGTCTTACCCGATATGTTTTATTCCATTATTTGAATTTCCCGCAGGAACAGATCTTATAATAGAGCCGCCCAAATGTGCATACGACAGCGCCATTATCAAAATACCATTTGAAGGTGATACAAATTATACTGTTACGATTGGAAAAAAGAATGTAAATGTCGGCAGTAATGCCAACACTTATGAAGCCAATTTATTTCCTGATATTACGGAAAACGGTACTCGCTATTATCGTTTAGCACAGTTTATGAATCCTGATGATTACAGATTAACAATTGAATATAAAGATAATGGCATAAAGGCTTCTCCTTTTGATACTGTTTTTACCATACCTTATATTCCTCCATTTACAATAAGCGCCCCGACTTATTTATCACATGTTGATACTTTTGAAATTCCAAAATACAATGGTAAAGGAGACGTCAGTTTTTATGTCTCTGGAAGCAGTACATCATCTGTAAATATTTATAATGGCAACACAATAATAACGCCAGTTTCGTCCAATCTTATTTTGCAGTCAAACGGCTATTATAGCGGAGATATTGTTGTTGCATTAAAGGCTGGTACTTATAAACTTAAAGTACGTAATAATTATTGTGAAACATTCACAAATACATTTACATTAAACCAACCTGAGCCGATAACATTTGATAAAACAGAACAGAATCCCAAATGTTACAATGAATCAGGTTACATTACAATAAAAAACGTTCATGGAGGCATAAGTCCATATAAATGTCGTATAGGCGGCAATGAATATAATTACTATTCAGATTCAATAACTATTAGCGTATTTTCTGGGGCAACGGTAACAATCAGTGACAATTACGGCAATAAAACAACAAAATCATTTAACATTGCTCCTGCACCTTCACCAGTAACTATCAACACTGTAATCACTCCGCCTACCATTTTCAATGCTAACAATGGCAAGGTAGAAATAACGGCGAATGGCGGCGCTCCACAATATAGCTATAAGAAAAAATCTGATTATAATTATCAATCATCCAGTACGTTAACTGGATTTTCAAGCGGTGAGGATACAGTTTGTGTAATGGATAACAACGGTTGCGAGTTTAAATTTCCAGTATATATTCCACAAGGCAAGCAAATAAGCATCATATCCAAAACAATTACCGCTCCCGTTTGTTATGGCGGAAATGATGGGAAATGCGTACTGTATATTGGAAATAAGGCGGGAACTCTGTCTGTATCAAGCAGTTTGCCATTTACCATCTCATCAGACAGTATAATAACTTTTAACAATTTGGGCGCTGGAAAATATTCTTGTACAATTACTGACACTTATGGCGCATACCCGCCATACAGCATAACGGATACTTTTATCGTAGGATCTAAACCTGAGCTTAAAATTACTTCAACTGTTACGCATGTGTCTAACAAAGGCGCAGCAACGGGAAAAATAACAGTCGTTCCTTCCGGCGGAAATCCGGGAAACTGCGATGTGTTTTTGTATGAGGAAAATAATAATCAACCTTTGCAAAGTTCTATAAACAGCTGTGTATTTGAAAATCTTAAAGGCGCAGCCGGTGGAGGAAAATTATACAAAATAAAAGTTATCGACAGTGAAGGCTGTGAAAAGATTAATGAAGTACGTATTCTTGAACCAGATAGCGCCCTTGTGTTAGCGGCTACGGTAACACATGTTTCATGTCGCGATTACAGTGATGGAAAAGTGGAAATTAGCGCGTCTGGTGGCTGGGGCGGATATAAATGCAGCGAAGACAGTATCACTTGGCACACAGACTCAATAAAGACTTTTACCGGTTTGTCTGCCGGAATTTATAAATATTTTGTAAAAGACAGGAATAACGGAACAGCTTCTGTGTCGGTAACAGTTGATAATCCTGAGCCTTTGTCAATTTTAGTGGATTCCATTTCTTCTGTTCGTTGTAATGGCGCTACCACAGGAGCTATCCGTTATCTTGTTGCGGGAGGAACAGCGCCTTACTCGCTTACTCCAAACACAGGAATACATACCGCAAGAGTCGAAAATGGCAATACTTATATTACTGTCAGTGGATTACCTGCCGGAGATTATATATTTACGCTTAAAGACAGTCATGACTGTACTTTGGACGCCGCTCAAGTGACTGTCAATCAGCCGGAAAAGCTTAAAGCTTCAATCGTTAATCTCAAACATCCAACTTGCGAATTGAACAATGGTGAATTAACAGTAAGCGCATCGGGCGGTATTGCGCCATATACATACACATTGTGTTATCCGAACAGCACAACCGTACTGCAAAGTCAAATATCAGATAATGCCGTGATATTCAATAATATTGCATACGGACAATATGACATAAAAATTACCGACAGCAACAATTGTTCTCCTGCCAACGTCACAAGTGTAACATTCATTCAGTACACAAATCCATCCATTGTTGGTGCAGACATTACTCCTGTTGCCTGTTTTGGCGAAAGTAATGGAAAAATAGAAGCAAGCGCACGAAAAGGAACAGCCGGTATTGATTATTTTGAATTGACAAGATTATCTGATAATTCTGTAATTAAAAGCGTTAGCAACACTTTCGAAAACCTGATTGCTGGCGATTACATGATTTATGTATTTGATACAAACGGTTGCCAATCCGAAAAGCCTTATAAAGTGACAGTTGAAGAGCCGGAAGCATTAATTATTACGATAGACGCCGTCATGCCTGTAATCAACAAAGGCGCAAAAGATGGCAAAATTGTTTTCAAGGTTCAGGGAGGTAATAATGGCGACCAAAAAATTGTCCGGCTTAAACGTCCTGATAATTTGGCAGTTGACTCTATTTCAGTTACGAACAGTGTTAAGAAATATTTTACAGTAGGAGCAGGAGAATATTTCCTGGAAGTTATCGACAGTAAGGCATGTACTTTCTCTTCTGATATGTTGCTTGTAGAAGAGCCTTCTGATAGTTTACAGCTTATTATCAAGGAGGTAAACAATGCTTTGTGCAAATCGCAAACAGGAAAAATTATTGTTGAAGGCGTTGGCGGCTGGGGGGATTACCGCTTCAAACGGGCAACCGACACGGATTATTATCCTTTTAACAGTTTTGACAACCTTTATCCTGGCAGTTATGAGATAACTGTAAAGGACATAAGGGGCGCAACAGCAAGCCGTACAGTAATCATTTATGAACCTCAGGATAGCTTGCAAGCCAAAATCGTAAGTTCGCAAAATCCTGCCTGCGGCAATAATGGAAGGCTTTCAATAGCTCTTTCGGGCGGAACTGCTCCGTATAAACTGTTTTCAGGTAATGATACGCTTTTTGCGGCTCATTCTCAAATAGTTGAATGGAGAAATATAGCAAGCGGCGCACTGTCGCTGCATCTGGTTGACGCCAACGGATGCCGCTTTGAACTTGAAACAGAATTATTGGAAAGCAACTTGCCGACTATTGAAGAGCCTGTGTTACAGCATCCTCAAGCCGGAGCATCAAACGGGGCAATCAGGGCTGCTGTCAGAGGGGGGATAAAGCCATACATTTGCCAATGGAAAAATCTTCTTTCCGCTAACACGGGAAATGAAAGAAATGAAATAGATAATGACCTGTTTATTACAGAGTTAAAAGATATTCCAGAAGGCTGTTACAACTTGACGGTATCCGATGCTGGCGGCTGTTCCGACTCTATGCTGATTTATTTGGCAACTCCACAAACCCGTTATTTTGAGCTTGTTAAAAAAGGCGACGAAACGTCGTTTAAAGCATCCAATGGCTATGCAATACTGTATATTGATGCAGCGCTGACCGAATATACCGTAATCAGTCCGCAACATACTGTCGCAACTTATTCTTCCGGCGATGTAACAGAACATTTTGAGGTGAGAAACGATACGGTTTACCTGCAAAATATTTCTTCCGGACAGTGGTATGTTTCTGGAAAAACGGCTTCGGGCGAAAATACGGTAATTATATTTGAAATAGCTCCGTATCAGGAATTTATCTTTACAAATACAGAAATAACGCAAGTAAGCCGTCGTGGAGATTCAGACGGTGAAATAAGAGTAGAAGTGCGTGGCGGCGGAGGTAATAATCGCTTTGCATGGACTGACGAAAAAGGAACTTCTTTTCCATATATTAACGGAGAAAATAACAGTATTTTGCAAAATATTCCTGCCGGAAAATATACGGTAGCCGTAGAAGACAGGTATGGCAACCGTATAGAGAAAACGCTTGAAGTTATTGAACCGGAATCGCCTCTGCAATTGAGTGTTATCGAATATAAAAATCAGAGTTGCAGGGATTATGCCAATGCTTATGTTTGTCTTTCGGCGAGTGGTGGCTGGGGAGATTACCAGTTCCGTCACGAATCGGAAACTTATTATAGTAACGGCTCAATATACAGGAATCTGGCTACCGGATTGCAGTATTTCTATTTGACGGATAAACTGGGAGTTACAGACAGCGTGCAGGTAACAATAACCGAACCTGAATATTTGCGTGCATCTGTTTCGCACATCGACAGCGTTAAGTGCAAGGGCGCATACGATGGTAAAATAACTTTTAATATTACGGGCGGAACAGCGCCGTATTCGTTCAAAAAAATCGAAGCTCCACTCTGGACGCAAGGCAATGAAGCTGTCGGTTTATCCTCTGGTTATCACACATTTATCTTTACCGACAAAAATAATTGTGAAGGAAAAGATACATTGACAGTATATGTTCCGGAGCCTGATTCGCTGCTTTTCAAAGACGTAAAAGTAACTCATACAGCATGTAACGAAGATAACGGAAAAATAAGCTTCGAAATGCAGGGCGGTACGCGACCATATTCTTATAAATGGACAGATGGCAACGGCGCTGTAATTGGTGCTGACTCCATGATAAATGGACTGAAACAGAACGGTTTCTATCGTCTGGAAGTAACCGACGCAAACGGTTGCCGACAATATTTGGAACAACTGATAGCGCCTTCCACTTTGCCTCGCATTATTAGAGTGGAAACAACCAATGTACTGTGCTATGGAGAATCAAACGGCACGGCGCGTGTAATGGAAGTAGAAGCGGCAACACCCTATGCGCCTTATACCCTCAACTGGTCGAATGGCGATACGGGCGAGTTCGCAGATAATCTATCTCAAGGGCAACATTCAGTTACCGTTTCAGACGGAAATGGCTGTTCTACAACTTATTACTTCAATATTTCGCAGCCGGATTCGTTGTATCTGCTTGTTACTGATTATAAAAATCCACACTGTTTTGGCTATTCCGACGGCTATATCCATACCCAAACGCATGGCGGCGAAGGAAACAAAACCTATCTGTGGTCGAATGGCGCAACAACGCCGAATATAGACGGTTTGGTCAAAGGCGATTACAGTGTTCGCGTAACAGATGCAAACGGTTGCTCATTTGAAAGTCAGTTTACGCTCGTAGAGCCTGATTATCAAAGCGTTGATCTTGGAGAAGACGTATTGATGTGTCCTGGAAATACGCATACGATTGATGGCGGAAATTATGCTCATTACCGCTGGTTTACAGACAGTAATACTCAACTTTCTACCGGACGCTATCTGAATGTTACCGAAACGGGAAGATATCATCTGGAAGCCAAAACTTCCGATGGATGCTCTGCATGGGGCGATATTACAGTGACAGTTGGCAACAACGCCTTGCAAGCCGATTTATTGTTAGCCTCCGATGCGGCAGTTGGGGATACGCTTTATATCTTTGAGTTATCCAACATTCCAGTTGACAGCTTGAAATGGGAATACGATTCCCTTGCATTTACGCCGATTAAAGCTGAGGATGAATATGATCAGCCTTATATTTTATTACTAAAATGCAACAAAACAGGTATTTATAATATTGGTTTACAGACTTTTTCAGGTGGTTGCTATTCGCCGGCAGTAAAACAGGTGGAGGTATTTGTGCGTTCAGATGAAGATACTGAAGATGAATGGGGTATCTCTCCAATGATTAAAAATTTGAAAGTATATCCAAATCCTAACAATGGCAATTTTACGGTAGAAATTGAATTGCGCGAAACAGCAGATGTGCAACTAACGCTCTTTGAAATTGCTTCTGGACACATATTGCACCAGCGAACAGAAACAAAATCAGACGCTTATGTTGTACCATACAGTCTGAACACGCTGAACAGTGGTGCGTATGTTATGATAGTAGCTGTTGGAAATGAAAGGAAACAGGTGAAAATTATAATTAATTAGAAATATTTCAAGAAACACTTGTACGTGCTGCAACTGTATTCTCTTTCATTATTATCAGTCCACTGTCGCTCATAAAGCGAAGCGCTTCTATTACATGCTTTTGTGGAAAAGGTAGCGAATCAACTACCTTTTCCACTGTGGCTTCGCTTGATTTAAGCATGTCAAGTATTGCCCTGATAATCTTGTTAATAGCTGAAGAATCTATTTCCTGGTTTTTTCTGGAAAGACATACATCACAGTGACCGCAATCGCGGGCATTTTTTTCTCCGAAGTATTTAAGTAACAGGCGACTGCGACATTCTATATCAGAACTGCCATAATAAATTGTTCGTTCTATACGGTTTTTCAACCGTTCTTTTCTGTCTTCATAAACTGCGTATGGGATGTTCAGGTATTTAAGTTCCTCTCTGTTCTGCACATAATAAATTGTGGGGACTTTTTTTGCCGGAACATAGTGAATGATGTTATGCGCCGACAGGAATTTTAAGCCTTCATAAACTTCATGAGAATCTAAACCTGTCCTCTGCGACAGTAAAGTTTCATTAATATACACATAATCAGTAAATAAGCCTGTATAGGAACGAAGCGTTATTTGTAGCAGGTTTTCTATTCCAGAATTGAATCCGGAACTTTTATAAAGATCGTCGCGTTGAGTGACAAATTTTAATTTAGACTGTTTATCCGTATCTTCAACGTATTCGATATAACCGGACAAATCAAGGATTTTCAGGGCATTATGAACATGAGTAATGTTATAGCGAAAGACAGAACAAAAACGTTCTATAATAAAATCATGTCCTGTTTCGCGTCCCATATTCATGCCTATTTCAAAAAAATAAGCCAGTTTCTCGTAAACATCTTTAACAAATTCTTTTTCAGGAAAAGTATCTGTCAGCCGTTTTTTCAGTTGAGTCTGGTCGCGTGAAGAATAAAGCGCCACCGCGTATGCTTTTTTTCCGTCGCGTCCGGCGCGTCCCGCTTCCTGAAAGTATTCTTCCAACGAATTTGGCAGTTCAAAGTGAATAACGATTCGCACGTCCGGTTTGTCAATTCCCATACCGAAAGCATTGGTACAGACAATAATACGACATTGTCCTGATTTCCATTTGTTTTGTTTGCGGGTTTTATCGTCGGAAGTTAATCCTGCATGAAAAAAATCGGCGTCAATTCCTGCTCTAACTAATTCATCTGCAATTTCTTTTGTTTTCTTGCGGCTCCTGACGTAAATAATTCCGGTTCCTTGAACTTTCGTTAGAATTTTGATGATTTCATACATCTTATCTTCTGTTTTACGAACAACGTAGGCTATATTTTCCCGCTCAAAACTCTTGCTGAAAACATTTTTCTTCCTGAAATTCAGTTTTTCCTGAATATCGTCTATCACATCAACGGTTGCTGTTGCCGTTAACGCTAAAACCGGAACGCCAGGAAGATATCCGCGCAGGCTGGCAATATTCAGATAAGATGGACGGAAATCATATCCCCACTGGGAAATACAGTGCGATTCGTCAACTGCAATCATGCAGACATTCATGTATGGTAACTTGGCAAGGAACAGTTCCGTAGTCAGTCGCTCCGGTGAAACGTACAGAAATTTATAGTTGCCGAAAATGCAATTATCAAGCGCTACAAGTATCTCTTCCCAGCTCATTCCTGAATGTACAGAAGTTGCTTTTATCCTTTTTTGACGCAAACCGTCAACCTGATCTTTCATCAGGGCAATCAATGGCGTTACAACAATACAAAGCCCTTCCATAGCCATTGTCGGAACCTGGAAAGTCAGTGATTTTCCTCCACCGGTAGGCATAAGTCCCAGAGTATCATTCCCTTTATAGATAGATGTGATAATTTCTTCTTGAAGGGAACGAAACGAATCATATCCCCAATATTGTTTAAGAATATCGCGAAACAGATTCATAGTATACCGGGAATAAAATATTTTTTGTTTTTAACTCACTAATTTTCCTCCATACTTTCTTTAATTCGTATGTCTTTTATCATCAGCTGTACAGATGGAGTATTATTGTAGCTATTTTCTTCAACGGTATAGCAAATATCAAAAGGTTTTCCTGATTTGATATAGTCGTTATACTGATGTTTTCCGAACGCAATTGCTGGAATAACCGTTTCTGAAGAATCGTCAATTAATTCTAATTTTATGTGTTCCAGCTCTTTACCCACCAATTTGCTGGTTCCTGAATCTCTTACGTCGAAAGAACAGAAAATGGGTTTGGAATTATCAGGACCAAAAGGACTTAATTTTTTAATATCGTTGAGTAAAGCAATATTTATTTCACTGAACTTCAAGGCTACATCAATATCCAGAGTTTGCGTCATCTGATCTTCCATCATATATTTATCGGCATATTCTTCAAGGCTTGATTTGAACAGCTCCAGATTTTCTTCCACCAAAGTTACGCCTGCGGCAAAAGTATGTCCTCCGAAGTTAACAAGTACGTCCTTGCAGGCTTCAATAGCTTTATATATGTCGAAACCAGTGATTGAACGGGCTGAGCCTGAGATAAATCCATTTGATTCGGTCAGAACAATAGCTGGTTTATAATATTTTTCCGTCAGGCGGGAAGCTACAATGCCGATAACGCCTTTGTGCCATTCGCTGTTATATACAACGATGATTTTCCCGTTGAGAAGCGACGGATTTTCTTCGATCAGGATATTAGCTTCGTCGGTGGTTTTTTTATCCAGTTCCCTCCGGTCGTCGTTATACTGGTCAATGTTTTCGCTTTTTTCCTTTGCCGAAACAAAGTCGCGCGCCAGGAGCAAATCAACAGCTTCCTTACCGTTCATCATTCTCCCAGAGGCATTTATGCGCGGTCCTATTTTAAAAACAATATCACTGATAGATATATCTTTTCCTTTCAGTCCGCAGATGTCGATAATTCCTTTCAGTCCTTTGCTGGGATTATGGTTCAGCTGCCTCAATCCATAAGACGCCATCACACGGTTTTCGCCGGTTATTGGAACAATATCCGATGCAATACTGACAGCAACAAAGTCGAGTAGGTTTTTAAGGCGTGAAAATTCCAAGCCATTGCTTATTGCAAAAGCCTGCATGAATTTAAAACCTACGCCGCAACCCGAAAGATGTTCGTAGGGATAAACTGAATCAGAGCGTTTTGCGTCGAGAATTGCGACAGCATCAGGCAATACTTCGCCCGGCATGTGGTGATCGCAAACTATAAAATCAATACCGGCTGATTTGGCGTATGCAATTTTATCAATAGCTTTAATACCGCAATCCAGAGCAATAATTAAAGTCACTTCGTTTTCTTTGGCATATTCTATACCCCTGTCGGATATGCCATACCCCTCGTCGTATCGATCCGGAATGTAGTAATACAGATTTGATTTCCAGCTGTTTTGCTCTAAAAACTTGTAAACCAGCGCAACAGCAGTTGTCCCGTCAACATCGTAATCTCCATAAATAAGTATTTTTTCCTTATTACCCAGAGCGGTGTTAAGACGATCTACCGCTTTTTCCATATCCGGATAGAGGAAAGGATCGTGTAAATTAATAAGACTTGGATTCAGAAATTGTTGCAGCTCATCTTCCGTAGTTATTCCCCTTTGAGCCATCAACAGGCAAACTGCGGGAGTGATATGAAACTTTTCTGAAAGTTCCTCCCGTTTAAGTATTTGCTCGTCTGTAGGGGATTGATAATTCCATTTGTTTGTCATTTAATATATTATTTTATTTATTTTCTCTCTAAAATTTCAGAATCAAAAATTCGGATTTCAATCTTGAAATTTATAACTGCAATTGTATTAGAAGATAAGAACGTATTTTTCTATCTTTTCTATAAGTATTGCATGGTAAAATTACAGAATAATTATGAGATTCTCACGTGTTTAACAGAATTTTATAGAAATTAAAATATCGAAAGTGTAAAACAGGTCTAATCCATTTTGCTGAAAATTTCGACCAGCAACTGTTCCATATCTTTACGTAAAGCAGCCCGTTTGCCGGAAAAATGATTGACTATCAATGAAAAAGCATAACGTTTGTTACCATTTTCAATGTATCCCGAATATGCCTGTACGCCCGTAATACTTCCCGATTTTATGTGCGCCATTCCTGCTAATGGAGTAGTTTTCAAGAAAGAAGCAACTGTTCCTTCTTTTCCGGCTATGGCTAATGATTTGAAAAAAGCTCCGTTAACGCCTTTCTTTTTATCCATATAAACCAGTATATCGGTTAAGAATCCGGCAGAAACAGCATTAAGTGGCGACGTCCCGCTTCCGTCGTGCATAAATAGCGCTAATGTGTCCAAACCTTTTCCATGCCAGTAAGCTGAAATATTAATTTCCTTTGCAACAGTCAGTAGCTTAAACAAATGCTCGGCGTAATGATTATTGCTTTTTACATTCACAACCTGTATAATCTTTGACAGCGAAGGCGATTGAACGGATGTTAAGATATTGCTGTATGTTTCAGGCATTTGCGGATTTAATCGAAATGTAGTTGCTTTACCTTTTATTCTTATTCCCTTTTTTTGCAGATGAGCGGCAAAACTGTTTGCCAAATATAAACCAGGATCGGGAATATCTCCTTTAACAGCAAATGATGACATATTGGCAGGAATTGTTCCGTGTAAATATCGCTCGCCGGAAAATGGAATGCCGGAAACTAATGATTTATCCATATTCTCAGCATTGGCTGTAATATTATTGATAAAAGTAATATTTTCCATTTTAGGTTTAGTATTAAGTACAGATGTTGCCTCGCCTGGCGAATACGATCGTAAATAAACCTTATAATAATTATCAAAAATACTGATTCCGTAAATTCCGGGAGCATAGTAGCTGCCCAGATCTTCCCACAGCCATTTGCGGGAAATTCCTTCATAGCCAAACAGCTGATCCAGAACGATTACGTTTCCCAATATATTCCTGATACCTGCTTTCCAAATATCGTTACACCATTTTTGCAGGAAAAATTCTTTATTTTCGTCTGTAAATTCCGATCCCAAAGTTGGGTCGCCGCTTCCCTGTATATACAAGTTACCTTCCAGAACGGAATCACGAATCGCCCCGTCATAAAATACAGGAGTTTCAAAGTGGAAGTCTTCACCCAAAAGCTCTAACGCTGTGGCAGTTGTAATAATTTTAATATTTGAAGCTGGAATCAGCGCCATATTTTCATTACAGGCGGCAACTGTTTTTCCGGTAGTCAAATCAATTGCCTTAAAACCGATCCCTGCATGTCGCAGATTTTCCTTTTGAATGAAATTTGTCAGCGCAGGATGAGTCTGTGCAAAAAGACTGATAATGCCTGAAAATACAAAACAATAGACGAATAAATAATATTTTTTTTGTTTCATTGCTGAATAATTAAATAATTTACTTACCTTTGCACCCGCTTTTAAGCAAAGGTTCAGATTTGCTAGCTCAGCAGGTAGAGCACATCCCTTTTAAGGATGGGGTCCTGGGTTCGAGCCCCAGGCAAATCACAAAATTAAGCAGTTTTCTACAATTAAGCAAATACATTGTAAAATTCATATTCCTTTTGTCTGAAAAGAATCATGCAGAACTATATTTTTCCCGAAAATTTTGAATATAAAATTGGTTTTGATAAAATAAGGCAATACATTACGGCGCATTGCCTGTCTTCTCTTGGCGCTGAGAAAGTTTCTGAAATGACATTTTCCACTGAATATGAGTATATTAATAAACAGTTACATCAGGTTCGGGAATTTATGCGGATACTTCGTGAGGAAGATGATTTCCCCACAGACGGATTCTATGATGTTCGCGAAGCCCTGAAAAAAATCAGGATAGAAGGAACGCATCTTGTTGAAAAAGAATTGTTTTATATGCGCCGCTCTTTGGAAACGATTCAATCTGTTATACGATTTTTTAAACAAAAACAGGAAAAAAACGATTATCCACATCTGATTGAACTTGCTGAAGGAATATCTTCTTTTCCGCAGTTAACCAAGCAAATAGACGCAATTCTTGATCAGTTCGGCAAAATAAAAGACAAGGCTTCACCTGAACTCTACCGTATCCGACAGCAGTTGACGCAAACAGTGAACAGCATTTCCAAAACATTGCAAAATATTTTACGCACAATTCAAGCGGAAGGACTGATAGAAAAAGACGTGTCGCCAACTATTCGCGACGGCAGGCTGGTAATTCCTGTATTGCCTGCCTACAAACGCAAAATTAAAGGCATTGTACACGATGAATCGGCTTCAGGAAAAACAGTTTACATTGAACCGGCAGAAGTAGTGGACGCCAACAATAGAATACGGGAACTGGAAGCTGAAGAAAAACGGGAAATCCTGAATATATTAACTTCTCTGACGAATATTATCCGTCCTGAGATACCGGAAATCGTACATTCTTACCAGTTCCTTGCTGAAATTGATTTCATCAGGGCAAAAACGCTGTTCAGTTTTGACATTGGAGCAATTTTTCCCGATTTCGAAAACAAGCAGCAAATCAATTGGATAAATGCTGTCCATCCGCTTTTATACCTTTCATACCGAAAGCAAAATAAATCAGTTGTCCCTCTGGATATTGAACTTGGATGCAGCAAAGATATGCCTGAAAATGAAAATACCGGAGCATCCAATAATTCAGGTAACGTCAGGATTTTGATTATTTCCGGACCTAATGCCGGAGGAAAATCCGTTTTACTTAAAACCGTTGGTTTGTTGCAGTATATGCTGCAATGCGGTATTCCTGTTCCGGTAGGAGAACGCTCGCGAGCAGGTATCTTCAAGCATATTTTTCTTGATATAGGCGACGAACAGTCGATAGAGAACGATTTGTCAACTTACAGTTCGCACCTGACAAATATGAAATTCATGTTAAAAAATTCCGGCGCTGAGTCGCTGATTCTGATTGATGAATTTGGTAGCGGTACTGAGCCTCAAATCGGTGGAGCTATAGCTGAAGCCATGTTGCAGTGTTTCAACGAAAAACAGTGCTTTGGAATTATTACAACACATTACAGAAATCTGAAAACTTTTGCAGAAAATCATGATGGCGTTATGAATGGCGCAATGTTGTATGACCATCATCTGATGCAACCGCTGTTTCTACTGTCGGTCGGGAATCCCGGTTCTTCGTTTGCTGTCGAAATTGCGCGTAAAATAGGTTTGCCAGAAGATATTATTAAACTTGCAACTGAAAAAGTGGGGCAGGATTATGTTGATATGGACAAATATCTTCAGGATATTATACGCGATAAACGTTATTGGGAAACCAAACGGAGGCAAATATTGCAAAAAGAAAAACGCCTGGAAGAGCTGACAAAACGTTATCAAACAGATTGGGAAAAAATAGAAAGCCAGCGGAAAGAAATCATTACAAAAGCGCAAACCGACGCAGAGCGCTTGCTTTCAAAAGCTTCTGCTCAAATCGAAAATACTATACGTGAAATCAAAAATGCGCAAGCCGAAAAGGAAAAGACAAAGAAAATACGAAAAGAACTGGAAGAATTTAAACAATCCTTAACAGAAAAGCCATCTCATTTCACAGGCAGCAAGTTGCCTGTGCCGGTAAAAAAGCAGCAGATAAATACGCAATTGCCCAATACAGGATTTTCCATTGGCGATTTTGTCAGGATAAAAGGACAGAGAAGCATTGGTGAAATAATAGAAAAAAAGGAAAAAAAATTTATTGTTGCCTTTGGAGTTATAAAGACAACACTTAAAGCCGAACAAATAGAAACAGTCAGTCGCAATATGGTTAGAAGAGAAAGAGCTGTGGATTCGGTGATTACCGCCAACAGTTCCGATTCTCTTTCGGAAAAAAAGATGCGTTTCAAGCCGGAAATTGATATACGCGGTATGCGCGGCGATGAAGCATTACAGGCTGTTACTTATTATATTGACGATGCTATTCAATGTAATGCCGGACGTGTTAGAATCTTGCATGGAACAGGCTCCGGAATTTTACGGCAAATAGTTCGCGATTACCTGAAAACCGTCATTGGAATCAGGAATTTTCAAGATGAACACGTACAATTTGGAGGTACAGGAATTACCGTAATAGAGTTGGAATAAATAATTTATTCAAACAAAAACGGTCTGGTTTTCCGTAAATAACTCTTGTTTATTTCAAAAAAGAATTTTTCTTCGCCGAAAGCAGGTTTAAGCTGATTAAACCATGTTGCTCTCGGATCGTATTCTGCAAAGAACGGAATATCAACCCATTTGGGATTGCGTCCTTGCAAAAAACGGAGGACAAAAACCATTTCACCTTGAATTTCCTGAACTCCAAGTATTTGTATCTTACCATAGTGATCGCTCATACTCGGACCGCGAACCGTGCGACAAAGTCCGCTCACTTTACTGTAAGCCCTGCGGAAAATTTGCCAGCATTTGTCAAGCGGAAGTTCAAAAAACTGCTTTGCTCCCGTATCCCTGGCAACAAACATATAGTAAGGAATACATCCCAAATCGACCTGTTTTCGCCACATCTCCGACCAAAGTTCCGGCTGATCGTTGATATGTTTGAGCAGGGGACTTTGGCAACGGATTTGCGCTCCAGTCTGTCTAATTCGTCTGATAGCATTTTGCGCGGCTTCTGTCGAAAGTTCGCGTGGATGATTGAAATGTGCCTGGATGCTCAAGTTCCTGCCTGCCTTTACAATGTCTTCAAAAAGCCGCAAAATATCATCGCTGTCACTGTCGGTAAGGAAGCGATAGGGGTAATAAGCAAGCGCTTTCGTACCGATTCTGATAGAATGAATATGTTTGTAATTATCATGTAATAAGGGAGTTATGTATGACGAAAGAATTTCAGCGCTCATTGTCATTGGGTCGCCGCCTGTTAAAAGCACATCAGTAACCTCCTTATGATTAGAAAGATATTTCAGCAAGAGATCTATTTCCCTCATTCTAAACTTCAATTCGTTCATGCCCGCAAACTGCGACCAGCGGAAACAAAAAGTACAGTACGCATGACAGGTTTGTCCCTGCGAAGGGAAAAACAGCACTGTTTCGGGATATTTATGCTGTACGCCGCGAAGTTTGATTTTGCCCATAACAGGCACATTGAGACTCTGTCCGGCAGGATTAGGATTGAGCGACAGGCGAATACAGCGGATTATATTATCTAATTTTTTTTTATCACCGCCTTCATCAATATTTTCTTCTACCAACATGTACGCTTTTTCGCGCAACATTTCACGACGCGGGAAATTAAGCGTAAAAATAGGATCTGTTTCAACATTATCCCAGTCAATCAATTCATCAATAACGTAAGAATTTGACTTAAATGGAAGTACTCTGCCAACTATTTCTATTTCCCTTATAAGTTCCTCCGGCACATTTGCCATTTGAGGAATCGTTTTGTAATTATACAATCCGTAGGTTTTGAAGTTTTCCGGTAACATTTTTGTATTATTATTGTTAATTAAATTTAAAATCCAAAATTCAGTTCTTCCTGATTTATTTCAGGAGCATCCTCTTCTTTTTGCCTAACCGCCTCTTTATGAACTTCATTTGCTTTCACATTAATAGCTTTTAACGGACGCACCGGACAAATGGATTCGCAACCGCCGCATCCTACGCATAATTCTTCATATACGTGCGGAATAGTCAATCCGTCTTTATATGGTTCCATCTTAACTGCCTGAACAGGACAGTGTTCCGAACATGCGCCACAAGACGTATTGTCTTTGAAAACCACACAACGATCCTTTGTAAATTGAGCAATGCCTATTTGTGTAACTTTTTTCTGGTCTTTCGTTAATTTTTTGATGGCTCCGGTCGGGCAAATTTCCGAGCAGACAGTACATTCAAAATTACAGAAAGCCATCTCATAAAATACCAGACGAGGTTTAAAAGCATAATCAATGCCAAAGCTAAATCCCGATGGTTTAAGTATTTGCATCGGACAATGTGTTACGCATAAATGACAAGCCGTGCAATGTTCTTTAAAATGCTTAAGACTTATAGATCCCGGAGGAGTGATTGGCGTTATTTTGTCAGAATCTTTTTTTTCTGTTTGCGCCCACGCCGGAACAAGCGGAATTGTAGAAGCTATTGCCGCAGATGTGACAATAAATGACCGTCGGTCTATTCCTTTTTTTAAAGAATCTTCATTAACAGGATAAGGGGCTTTATAAGAGCTGGAGTATGCAAATTTGTATTTTATGCCGTTTGTTTTGCATTTATTCAGACAATTGAAACAATTCACGCAACGAGTAAAGTCAACTTTCTTTTCTTTACTGTTGATACATTGCGACTTACATGATTTTTCGCATAATCCGCAACTGCTGCATTTAGAATCGTCCAAGATGATTTTGAAAACGGCAAATTTGGAAAGAAGTCCCAATAATGAGCCTACAGGACAAATTGAGTTGCAAAATAATCGCCCGCGCATTACAGACATAAATCCAATTATCAGCAGGACAATTAATGCGCTAACAAAAGAGAAAATTGTAATGGTGTGAATAGTAATATGATAAAAATTATAAAAACTGAACTTCAAAGCTATCATATTGACTAAATTGTTTATTCCTGTTACTACCGGACGGAAAATATTGACGGCAATACGACCGAAATTACTGTAGGGATCAAGCAGTAAAAGAAAAGATGATTCTCCGAAAATCAGGAATATAACGCAGATAATCAGTAAGGTATAGCGCAAAATAGAATAAGGGCTGGCATAATGATAACGGCGTTTCTTTTTGTTTTTCTTTCCAATTTTTGCAAACCGAGCAATAATATCCTGCAAAATACCCAAAGGACATAAAACAGAACAGTAAATTCGTCCAAACAAAACTGTTATCAAAATCAATCCCGCAATAATCAATATACTGCCGGAAAGAATTGCCGGAATAAACTGTATTCTTAACATATTTGAAAGCTCTATAGGCAATATTTCTGCAAAATCACAAAAAAACAAAAAAATAGGAATAAAAACCAAAAAAGCAAATATAAGACGTATTTTTTTTAACCAGTGAGATTTCATTATAGTTTATTTATTTATTTAGAGATAGTAAATGCTAAAAATTTACTCTTTTACAGTTTAATCCTTTTAATGTTCAATTTATTAATTTTTTGAGTCCCCAATTTCAGCTTTTCGCCGTTAGCGATATACCCAACCTCTTCAATATCCATCTTTTCCACCTGGTTGAATAAACCGATGGCAGCAGTATCGGCAGCAACAATATTTGGCGATACTATTATGGTTTTCAGAACGTTGGTATCGGAAACCGAGCGTCCCTGCGGTCCGTTTTTACGCATACAGCGATAAGCGTCAATAATATTCAGCGCAGGTTTTTTCATCCATGTGCAAGAATCAGCAATACATTGATATAAATCGTTGGAATGAAAATAAGCTCTGTCCCAAACAATTCCCATATAATTTTTCATTGCGATAGACATTTTTGCACCTCCGTGATTTTTCAATACGGGAACATTAAACCATACGTCTGATTCCAATAATGCTTGATGAATTTTAACCGATTTTAGCTTTACACCTTGCGGAAGGCTTATTTCCTTGTAATAAACCTCATCATTACCAGGTAAAACAGTAGCTCCCGCTGCTTTTGCCGCTTTTTCAATGCCGGAATTTTCATAGCATTTTTGCCAGTTATCGCAAGTATGATCAAAAATAGTGACTTTTTTTGCACCAGCACTAAAACACTGTTTCACTAATTCGCCAATCAGTTCAGGATTGGTATTAGCTGCAAAATCAGGCTTTTTGTCCCAACCAATATTGGGCTTAATTACAACAGATTGACCTTTTTTAACGTATTTGCCTATACCTCCCATTTCTGTTAAAGCTCTTTGCAGAAGTTGTGCAGGTTCTCCACCCATAACAGCCACCATATCGGGAGCTGATTCTACCATTAAAGTATTTGTAGTCTTTGCTGCTTCTAATTTGTTGAAAGTCAACATAGCAACACTTATTGCAGCAGAAGTTTTTATAAAATCTCGACGTTCCATATATATATTATAAATGAAATAAGTTATCTATATAACTGACAAAGTTAATGTTTTGATTTAAGAAATAAAACATTTATGACAAATAAAACATTAAATAACCTTAAACCTGTCTTATTGCATCTTTTACCATTTTCCACCGGCTCCGCCACCGCCAAATTTGCCACCGCCGCCTCCGCTGAAACCACCGCCTGAACTGCCACCGCCTGAGAAACCACCGAAACTGCCGCCGCCTGTGGGAGGGAAAAAAACAGTACGACCAAATCCGCGTTGGTTGCCGCTGTTTTTATTGCCTTTGCCTCCTGAATAAATGATAAAAATAATAATGATAAAAACGCCCAGAACAATTACCCATGATGGAATTGAATTTTCGCTGGACTGATCGGCTTCGTATTCGCCTGATAAATAGCCAATCATACGATCGATAGCATTATTCACGCCATCATAGTATTTTCCCTGCTGAAAGTCGGGAATAATGATTTCATTGATTATCCGGTTGAGTGTAATATCAGGCAACGCGCCTTCCAGTCCATAGCCTGAAGCGATAAATATTTCGCCCGATTCCCGTTTCGATTTTGGCTTGATTAAAATAACTGCGCCATTGTTTTTGCCTTTCTGACCTACTCCCCATTTTTCGCCTAATTCAAAAGCAAACTGCGCTTTATCATAACCATTGAACGAGGTCACAGTTACTACATAAATCTGGGTAGAAGTTGTGTCGTGATAATGACGTAATTTGCTTTCCAGCAATGCATTTTCTTTCGGTGAAAACAGACCTGTAAAGTCGTTTACCAAACGCGGAGGCGACATCTGATCCGGAATGTTTTGCGAATATGATATACAAATTACCCAGCAAAATAAACAAAAGAAATAGCTTCGCATGAGGTTGTTGAAACTAAAATTCTACTTTTGGAGCTACATCTGCGCCTTCTTTTGCCTCGAAATAGGCTTTCTTTTCAAATCCAAACCATCCGGCATAAATGTTGCGTGGGAATTGGCGAATATAAGTATTATATTCCTGTACGACAGTATTGAACTTGTTGCGTTCCACCGAGATACGGTTTTCTGTGCCTTCAAGTTGCGCTTGCAGGTCGCGAAAATTCTGGTCTGCTTTCAGTTCGGGATAATTTTCAGAAATAGAGATTAACCTCCCCAAAGCTGAACCAACAGCGCCTTGCGCATTTTGATATTCTTTTAATTTTTCAGCCGTCAAATTTTCAGGATCAACGGTAATTTGAGTGGCTTTACTTCGAGCTTCGGTAACAGCCTGCAATGTTTGCGATTCGTGAGCTGCATATCCTTTCACGGTACTTACCAAATTTGGAATCAAATCGGCGCGCCGCTGATACACATTTTCAACCTGCCCCCATTGCGAAGCTACAGCTTCCTGCTTGGAAACCATCTTGTTATACGAACAGCCAGATAAAAATAGCATACAATAAGCTACGATAACTGTTAATTTTACGGATTTCATTTTACTTTGTTTAAAATTAATTTTGCGGGTGCAAATGTAGCAATTTTTTCAGGAATAAGGGCATTTATTGCTGCGATTTTTTTTTCTTTCATCTCGTTTTACTTTTACTTATCTGCTGTATTAATTCCAAATTTTTTTTGTCTATTGGAGTTAACAAATTATTAACATCAGCAATACGCTTTTTATTGTGGTTTCTGCCGTAAAAACTGTATAGATTAAAATATGCCTGCAAAAATTTATCCTTAAACGCATAATTATATTTGGCAAAAACTGCATTACGCAATATTTTTAAATCAAAAACATCTAACTGTTTTAAATCTTCTGATTTTAATTTTATGTTTTCGCAGATTTCATACATTGCTTTTTCTCTGAGGGGGTTAGGAATAAACGGGATTAAAACATCGTTGCCTCTTTTTTTGTTATCTTCAGAATCTAAAAAAGAATAACAAATATACTGCATTATTTCGCCATTTGCAATAACAAAACCATTAATATTATTATACAACCATGATAATCTCATACTAAAAATATTTCCTGTTGAACTCATAATACAATCACTCCAAAAAACATATTTTCCGGAAATATCATGAAAATTAACCGATTGATACTCTGTATTTTTTTTAATAATATCATTATTTTTTGATACAGTTAATTTCTTAGTAATTTCATTATAAACAAAGTATTGTATATCTGTCGTTTCGTCGCAATATGTCATATCGCCTGTTTCGATTAGAACGTCGTTTGTATTTGGGAAAAATATGATTCGTGATATATCATAATTTTCTTTATTTGCTATTGGACTGATATATACGGAATCAATTATTTCTTTACTTTCTAAATCGCAAATATATAACTGTTTTAATCTTGAATAATAAAATTTATTATTTGAAATGGAAAAATTATCATCCTCGTCGTCAGGAACTTTTGATGTTATCAAGGTGTCTTTATTGAAATCAAAAGTGTAAGAATTTCTTCCATATTGAGTATATAACCTGTTTTTATTTTTATTATAAAAGCAGGTTCTCATAACGATGTGTGTACCAACAGACAATAATATGCTGTCTTTATATAAAAAATATTTTGCATCAGCAAGTTCACACAATTTGTTACATTGCCATTTATAATATGTGTTGTCTTTTATTAAATATACAGGGATATTACGTTTTCCTTCATAAATTATACTGTCATTGGGAATTTGAGCAGCTGCATTTGTATATATGCATTGCAATAACAAAATGTAAAATAAACTTTTTCTGTTCATAACTGTATTAATTAAAATTATATTATTCATATTCTATTTCTAAATATTTCAAAGCTAAAAAAGCTATTGTTTCTACATTTTGTAACCATGTATATTTGTCATAAGATTTAAAACCAACAGTAGAACCTGCGCCAATTACAAATTGCATACAATATTTTTAACAGAATATCTACACTTTCTTTTTTATCTCTCTCCATTTATCAACAACATCTTCCATTGACAGGAAGTGTAGTCATATAAAATATTCTTTCAACATATCTCAATTTGTGGCATATCGTCAGATACATAAAAAGCAAAAATAATGTTTAAACAAAAATTTCATGACAAATCAAATTCTGTTATATTTTCATTTCCAAAAAGACCAGTCTTTTTCTCCATCATAATCAAATTTTATACTTTCCTTGTTTGCCATTAGCCATTGATAAAATATTTTTGACCAGTCAGACAGTTTCTTGATTTTGTAAGTAAGTTGCTTCTTCTCTTTGTTATTTAGATCTAATTCATCGAAATAAAATACACGATTCAAATCCTTCCTTTGTTCTACGGAGTAAACTAATGTCAAACTGTCTACTCGGTGATTGAATGAGGCAAAATTTATTTTTATGGTTTGGGCAAATAAATTGCCACACAAACATCCGTATATTAAAACCCAAATAATCTTTTTCATATTGTTTATTATTAAAAATCTGTTTTATTTATCTCTTTCCATTGCCAATACCAAAACATATTCCGTCGGGAAACATAATCCATAAAATTATTCGTACTTCCTTGTGAATATCCCCTTGCATCAAATGGATGTCCAAGTCCAAAGGTATGTCCCATTTTCATGGGTAAACAGTCCCCATGCTTTTAATGCTGTATTGAAGATAATAATGGACTTGGTAGTCGTATTCGAAAAACTATCCTGTTCAAATGACGTCCTGCTCATTACATCAGAAGCTGTTAAGCGCCATGCGTATTTCATTCCCTGTTCAAGATCAGAACCTGTTTCGGGCAGTTTCAAAACGGGAGGTTTTCCAAGTGCAAACCATGCCATAACAGTCCCATGATTGGATATGAGCCCCGTATGGAAATGGCAAAATTCTATCGTGATTCGGTAAAAGCCTTCGGGAAGCTGTCCGGAGCAGCGATACTGTTCTTTTGTATAGCCCTTGAAAACAAGATTGTCAATATCAAAATAAGGTGCAAGATCTTCACCAAAAAGCATTTGCGCCTGTCCGCCGCCAAGATAGATCGGCATTGCCCTGAAAGGATTTAGAACGCTCTCAACACCGCGTCCGTCAAGGGTTTCCATGACAACAGTTAAGATATTGAGCGTTAATTTCATTAATGGTTTGGCGAAAAATTTCCGCAAAGGTGAAAAGCGGTAAAACAGACAGAACGTTTACTGTTTCAACAGTTCTTCTATATCGTGCATTGTTGAGCGGAAACTTTTGTCAACTTCCATCAAGTCTTGAACAGCCTTGTAAGCGTGCAAAACAGTTGCATGGTCGCGTTTGCCAACCAGACAGCCAATATGCGCGTATGAACAGTTGGTGTATTTTTTCGACAGGAACATCGTTACCTGGCGCGCCTGAACTATTTCCCTTTTACGCGACCTGGAATGTATGGCTTTCAGCTCAATTTTGAAATAATTACTTACTACATCCTGTATTTTTTCAACTGTGATTTGCTTCTTCTCCATTTTAATTGTCTTATAGACAACCTGTTTTGCCATGTCCATGTCAACTTCCTTGTTGAAAACAAGCGAATGAGCTATAAGCGAAGTAATTATTCCTTCCAAATCCCGCACGTGGTCGGCGACATTTTCTGCAATATAATCAATTATTTCGTTAGAGATATTCAGTCCGTCCTGCTTGATTTTATGACTCAAAATCTTTCTCCTCAGTTCGATATCCGGCTTGTTGAGTTCGGCGAGCATTCCCCATTTGAAGCGCGAAAGTAAACGTTCTTCCAGGTTAAGAATATCTTTGGGCGTTTTGTCGGCAGTGATAATGATTTGTTTGCCAAGCATGATGAGATGATTGAAAATATGAAAAAAAGCGTTTTGTGTAGCTGTTTTTCCCGCCATATCCTGAATGTCGTCAATAATAAGGAAGTCAATACTTTGATAAAAATTGATGAAATCGTTGAAAATATTTTTCCTTGAAGCGTCGGTAAATTGCACCTGAAATAAATGCGACGAAATATAAATGACTTTTTTCTGTGGAAAACGTTCTGAAATCTTGTTGCCAATAGCGTGACAAAGATGAGTTTTTCCAACGCCCGATGCTCCATATATAAATAGAGGATTAAAATTCTTAGTTTCGTTATCTGCAATAGATTCTCCCACCGTGCGTGCTAATTTATTGCTTTGACCTTCAAAGAAATTATTAAAAGTCAGGCGGCGATTTAAGTTGGAATCCCAATCCTGAATTGGTTTCGGATTAAGGTTGCTGGGCGATTCATTTAATCCTACAGTTTTTCTTTGAATGTCATTATTATTAGCAAATTTATCGCTTTGAATACAAGTATGTCCGTTATCCTCGTTTGAATTGTCAACAATGACGCGGTATGTGAGAACAACTGTTTTTCCGATTACCCGTGAAAGAGCTGCGTGAATCAAATCTGCATATTTTTCTTCCAGATATTCATAAAAAAACAAGCTTGGCACTTGAATTGTGAAATCATCCTTTTCATACTTTAACGGCTTAATCGGCTTAAACCATGTGTTAAAGATTTTCTCGTTATTAACATTATCGCTTATAATGTTGATACACTTATCCCAGATTTCAATATGCTGAATTTCAGTATCCATTTTTTTATTTATTTTTTTAAGTCCTACAGGCAAACATGCGTTACCTGCCTTTAAATTATCAATTATCCCTTTATTTCAATTAAAAATAAAGTTGAATAGCATTAACTTTATTCTCTTTCGCGCTGCAAAATTTGGAAAAAAAAATCATATAAAAAAATGGTTTTTTCCTTGCATATTATTTTTTTTTATTAGTAACTGTTTTACAAGAATTTATAAGACAGTTATCCGCAATTTCATTTATTACCTAAAAATCAAACAGTTAGCGAGGATAATCGCTTTTTATTTTTTTCTTCAATTAAAATTTACCGCCCTTTTTCTTTTTCTTATCAAGGTTTACTTGATAAACAAAACTTTTTCTGATTTTGTTGTTATTTATACTGAATTTAAATTGTCAAATTATGTCTGTAAATAAAAATCAACAAACAATAAATTCTTAAATATAGCTATTTTACTGTTAATTTATTGCTTGTTGATTTTTATCAATAACTTCCAAACTCAGAAAACGGAGAAATGAATATATTTTTTAGGATGTTCTTTGAAATCGTTCAACAGCTCTACGGCATTTTTACTTGTCGTATTCAAATTATCGTATAGTGAACGGTCGTTTAACAGCAACCCCATGCTGTTGTCAGTACTGTTAAGCTGTATTGACATCTTGTTTATATTATTAACAGCTTCATCCACTTTTGCTTTTGTCGCATCCAGATCAATTGTTTTCAAGTTGGCGCTCACGTCTACAAAATTGGAAGATATTATTTTCATATCTTTAACAATTGACGGAATATCGTTAGAAAGCATGGCATTAAGTTGCCGCGACGATTTTTGAAGGCTTGCCGTTGTTGACTCGATATTATCCAGCGACTGCGAAAGGGCAGGATGATTGACTATTTTTTGTATGCCTGCCATTATTGAATCCAGACGGGGCAACAGCATTTCAATACCAGGAATCATACTTGATACCTTATCCATTATTCCGGCTTCGGAAAAACCTTCTATTGTATCGCCAATTTGATAACAGGAACCGACAAGCCTGTTCATCTCCAGATTAAGATATGCGCCCGTTGTTAATCCTGATTTCAACTCAAAATAACTTCCCACAGGAATTTTCATTTTTTCATCCAAGCTGACAAGCACGACAATAGAATACGGTGGTTTATCGAACCCAAAATTAATTTTATTCACAACACCCACTTTGAATCCATCGACATAGATGGGGCTGGAAGTCTGTAATTCAGATACATCCGTCATTAGGACGTAATAATGGTTTGTTGGCTTAAATAAATTAACGCCTTTGAGGTAATTAACGCCAAAATACAGGATACAAAGGCTGACAACAGTAATCAAACCTGTAATGGCTTCTTTTGTAAATAACTTTTTCATTGTTCGCTATTTTTTATTAATTGGAACTTTCGTTCCATTTTCAAATTTTATAATAAACGCATCTTTAAAATCTTTCAATAAAGATTTCCTGATACGCGATATTTCTCTCAAATCAGACGATTCTCCATAAGTATATTTATACAAACCGTCTTCAATATAAAAATTCGCTTTATAGCCTTTTAGCAGCCTGGAATTTTTATTTAACTTATGCGCGGCGACAAATATTTGCACCTTATAAATTGTTCCTTCCTTTATATTCGCTTTGGGTTTGTCTTTTTGCGGTAACGTATCTTTTGGAGGATTCAATTCTTCCGGATCAGTTTTAGAAATATCGTCATTGTTACGGTACGATATATTTTGCTTTTTGGAATCATATCCTTTTTTAAATTCAGTGAAAGCATTTGCAATAGAACGCGCTATTTTTTCCTGCCCGCTTTTGCTGCTGATAAATTCTTCTGTTTTGGAATTGGAAATGTAGTCCATTTCAATCAAAATACAGGGCATACTCGCACCAACTAAAACCCAGAAACCGGCTTGCTTAACTCCATTGCTTTTCCGTTTTGCCGTTGTTGCCAGTTCATCCTGAACTTTACTTGCAAAACGCAGGCTTTCATCTATGTATTTATTTTGCAAATATTCATACATAATAGAAAACTCAGGAGATTTAGGGTCGTATCCTCGATAGTTTTCCTTATAATTATCTTCTAAAAGCGTTACGTTGTTTTCCCTTTTACTTATTTCCAGATTTTCTCTTGTTCTCCTCAAACCCAGCACATACACTTCCGCGCCATTAGTAGAGTGAGACGTTGAAGCATTGCAGTGAATTGAAATAAATAGATTTGCATTGGCTCTATTGGCAATTTTGGTACGTTCCTTTAACGAGAGAAAAACGTCTTTCTTACGGGTATAAACCACTTTTACATTCGGATTTTCTCTTGCAATGTAATCGCCTGCAAGAGCGGCGACAGCCAGGTTGATTTCCTTTTCTTTCGATTTTTTCCCTAAAGCTCCAGGATCTTTTCCACCATGTCCGGCGTCGATAGTCAGAACAAAAGAATCATTTGCAGCTTCGGCATAAACAGGAAAAAATGTTGCCAATAAAACAAGAAACAATGTCAAAATATTCTTTTTTATCATCATATATTTTATTATCAGGGGACAAATTTACATGAATATTTTGAATAATCGCATATCATGAACTATCTTTGCACTTTCTTTAATGCGAATGATACCAACAGATATTATAAAAAAATATTACAAAGAGGGAAGCGGATTGTATGACATAATGCTTGAACACGGTTTTTCCGTTGCAGATAAAGCGTTGGAAATTGCGCGAATACATTCAGAGTTGATTATTGATAAAACATTTGTTTATGAAGCTGCAATTTTGCACGACATAGGCATCTTTAAAACATATTCTCCTAAAATACAGTGTTTTGGAGAATATCCGTATATTTGCCACGGATATTTGGGGGCTGAAATTTTATATAATGAAGGATTAGACAGACATGCTCTGGTATGCGAAAGACATACCGGTTCGGGTTTGACAAAGAAGAACATTATAGAAAATAACATTCCTGTTCCCGAAAGAGATATGTTGCCTGTCAGCATTGAGGAAAAACTGATTTGTTTTGCTGATAAATTTTTTTCCAAGTCGAAATTGAAAAAAGTTAAACCTGTAGAACAAATAAGGCAGGGGCTTTTAAAATATGGAGAAGAATCGCTTAGGCGTTTCGATGAAATGTTAAAATTATTTTTAGGTTAATATTCTTATCATATAAATGAAAATCAGGAATATATGTTCCACATTCTTATGCTTTGCAGCATTTTCGTGCATAATACAGAGCGCAATGACGCAGGACGTTGTAACGCAGCGTGTTATAACAGATGATATTCTTCCGAAAAATAAAATATCCACATTGCTTGAAGATACTGTTTATCAATTGCTTAAAGATACTGTTCCTCAATTGCTTGAAGATACTGTTCCTCAATTGTTTGAAGATACTGTTTACAGGTTGCCTGAAAATATTCCGCCAGTTTTAGCCGCCGATACTGTTGCCGCTAAAGATTCAATCAAAACAAACGCTATTGATGCGCCGGTGCAGTATGCGGCAAAAGATTCGATGGTTATGATTATGGAAGGACACAATATGCTGTATCTTTATAACGAAGCTTCTGTGAAATACAAAAACATGGATTTGACCGGAGCATACGTTGAAGTTGATGCAGACAGGAATGCTATTTATGCCTCCCATGTCAGCGATTCTACCGGCAACGAATCGGGCTATCCTGTTTTTAAGGAAGGCGAATCGCAATATGAAATGAAAAAAGTTCGCTATAATTTCAAGACAAAGAAAATGTTTGTCTGGGATGTTATTACCCAGCAGGGTGAAGGATATGTTACGGCTACCGTAACAAAAAAGATGCCTAACGACGAACTTTTTATGTGCGACGGAAGATATACTACTTGCGACGAGCATGATCATCCGCACTTTTACTTTCACATGACTAAGGCAAAAGTGCGTCCAGGTAAAGACATTATGTTCGGACCTACTTACCTTGTTATAGAAGACGTACCTTTGCCTTTGGCGCTTCCATTCGGTTTTTTCCCCTTCACCAACAGTAATTATGCTTCAGGAATCATTATGCCTTCTTATGGCGATGAACTCACGCGCGGGTTTTCTTTACGCGACGGAGGATATTATTTTGCATTCAGCGATTATATTGATTTAGCCCTGCGGGGAGAAATTTACACCAAAGGGTCATGGGGTATTGACGCCCGATCGTCTTACAGGAAACGGTATAAATATTCGGGAAATTTTAATGCCGCATATCTCGTTACAATAATTGGGGACAAGGAATCGCCCGATTACAGCAAATCTAAGGACTTCAAGCTAACATGGTCACATTCGCAGGATGCAAAGGCGAATCCTTTCAGCACGCTCTCCGCCAGCGTTAATTTTTCGACAAGCTCCTACAACCGTAACTCGCTGGGCAGCATATATTCCAATCAATATTCGCAAAATACAAAATCTTCGAGCATAAACTATTCCTACCGACCGCCAGGCTCTGTTTTTTCGTTTTCGGCAAACGTTTCGGTAAACCAGGTTTCAAGGGATACTTCGCTAAGTGTAACGCTGCCAAATTTCACGGCTAACATGCGCGACATCTATCCTTTTAAAAGAAAAGAACAGGTGGGCGCTCCCCGCTGGTACGAAAATATAAGGATGAGTTATTCGGGATTATTGGCAAACAGCATCACAGCAAAGGAATACAATTTCTTCGAGAAAAATCTCATCCGCGACTGGCGAAACGGTATAAAGCACGATATTCCCATTAGCGCTTCCTTTAATTTATTCAAAGTCATAACTATAAGTCCTTCAATAAGTTATAGTGAAAGATGGTATTCTTCACGCATAGAAAAAGGTTATGATTACATTCAAAATAGAGTAGTAAACACCGATACGGTTTACGGATTTAACAGGGTATATAATTATAGCGGAGGAATAACCGCCAATACAAAGTTGTATGGGATGTTTAAACCCTGGTCTATTTTTGGTAAAAAAATGCAAAAAGTGCAGATTCGCCATGTTTTCACGCCATCGGTAGGCTTTACGGGAGCGCCTGATTTTTCAGATAAATTATATGGTTTTTATAAGGATCTAATTTACTATAACAGGCAAACCGGAAAAAACGACACCGTGTCTTATAGTCCATACGAAACAGGTCTCTGGGGAGCGCCCGGAAGAGGAAAGACGGGAAGTATGAGTTTCAGCATAGAAAATAACCTGGAAATGAAAGTTCCAATCGGTGCAACAGATTCTACAAGGAAAATAAGCCTTATAGACAACCTGAGAATGAGTATGAGTTATAATTTCCTTGCCGATTCCATGAACTGGTCGGATTTAAGTACATCGCTTCGTTTAAAATTCACTAAATCGTTGAATTTTAACATTCAAGCCCAATTCGACACTTATACCTACAACGAAAATGGAACAAGAATTAATGTTCCGCGATGGAAAGCAGGCAAGGGTATCGGTCGGTTAAGAAGTACGGGGTGGAGTTTTTCATACTCCTTGAATAACACGTTAATAAAGAATTTATTCAGTAAAAAAGAGAAAGATTCATCAACAAGTCAGCCGCCGCCAGAAACTGATACGGAATCTTCCGAAGCAACAGAAACAGGGGAAAATCTCAATCGGGAGCGTACTTCCCTGCGAAAGCCCAAAGAAAAAAACGGCGATTTCGACGCAGATGGTTATTTTCTGAGCGACTTGGTGTGGAGTCTTAACTTTAATTATTCATTAACAGTTGGATATGATATGAGCAGGGATAAATTTAACAAAGAAACGCGAGAATATCCCTACCGGATTAATCAACTCCTGGACTTTTCCGGAAATTTGAGTCCAACCAAAAACTGGGCGCTAAATTTCAGTACCAGTTATGATTTTGATTTGAAAAAAATTTCCAACCTGTATCTTTCGATTACCCGCCAGATGCACTGCTGGTCGATGACTGCAAGTATCAGACCAATAGGACCCATGCAGTCATATACTTTTTCGATTGCCGTTAATTCGTCCTTGCTGAAAGATTTGAAATACGATCAGAGCAGCAACTCGCGCGACGCCACATATTGGGGAAATGAATATTAAAAAATTGAATTATGGATGTAAAAATTGAATTATCGTGGAAAATAAGGTTAGCGGCGGAGTTTGAGAAAACTTATTTCGTCAATCTTACAAAATTTGTAAAAAACGAATATGCAACGCAAACTGTTTATCCGCAAGGCAATAAAATATTCAATGCCTTTGAAAAAACGCCTTTCGACAAAGTGAAAGCAGTTATATTGGGACAAGATCCATATCATGAACCTGGACAGGCGCACGGGTTATGCTTCTCAGTTAATGACGGTGTTCCTTTGCCGCCTTCATTACAAAATATCTACAAAGAACTGTATGACGATATGGGAGTAGCGCCTTCTCCGTCGGGAAATTTGGAAAGATGGGCTGAACAGGGCGTATTATTGCTTAATGCCACTCTAACCGTCAGGGCGCACACGGCAGGTTCGCACCAGAATAAAGGCTGGGAAGAACTTACGGATGCAGTTATTCACAAAATAGCAGAAGAAAAAAAGAACATGGTTTTTATTTTATGGGGATCTTACGCTCAGAAGAAAGGAGCTTTTATCGATCCGCGCAATCACTTGATAATTAAATCGGCACACCCCTCCCCTCTCTCTGCATATCGCGGATTTTTCGGCAGCAAGCCATTCAGCAAAGCAAATGAATATCTGATAAATACGGGGCAAACGGCAATAAACTGGTGAATTGAAAATTGCATCAAGTAACATAATTATAATAACGTTTTCATGAAAATTAAATCATTGTTTAACAGATATATATCAAAAGAACATTCTCCTTTGCGAACAGAACCGGCGGCAATTCTTTTTTGCAATTTATTTTTGATTCTCGCAATTTACTGCCTCTGTCGTGTTTTCTTTTTTGTGGTTAACCACAGCTATTTTTCAGATATGACAGCCGGACATTTTTTCTATCTAATGAAAGGCGGTCTGAAATTCGATATTTCGGCTATATGCTATACCAATCTGATTTATATATTAATGCTGGTTATCCCTTTCAGGTTCAGACGCAACAAGTTATATCAGAAAACGGCTCGCTGGATTTTTGCAGTTACAAACAGTATTGCAATAATTGCCAACTGCGTGGATGTTATATATTTTCGCTTTACCAACCGGCGAACTACCAACACTGTTTTTTCAGAATTTGAAAATGAAAACAATCTGTTAAAAATATTTGGAAGCGCAGCGCTTGAATACTGGTATGTGACTGTTTTTGCAGTCGTACTTATCTTGATCCTTTGGAAATTATACTGTTTTCCGGTTACGCAAAATTCCGCAAAAAAGAAATTTTCTTTAAAATCAAACATTTTGTATTATACACTGCACACGCTGCTGATGCTGGCTGTCAGTTACGGGATTGTTATAGGGATACGTGGCGGAGCGGGCGTTGGTACCCGTCCGATTACGCTCAGCAATGCAAATGAATATGCAAACAAAAGCAATGAAACGGCAATTGTATTGAATACGCCGTTCTGTATCATCAGGACATTAACAAAAAAAGTGTATAAGAAGGTTGAATATTTCAAAAGCGAAGAAGAAATTACTGCCGTTTATTCTCCATTGCATTATCCGAATCCCACCGAACAATTCAAGCCACTCAATGTTGTCATTTTTATTATCGAAAGTTTTGGGAAAGAATATTCAGGCTTTTTCAACCACGATTTGGACAATGGGACATACACGGGCTACACTCCGTTTCTGGATTCGCTTTATGCCGAAGGGCTAACATTCCGATATTCATACAGTAACGGACGCAAATCCATTGATGCGATGCCATCTGCGCTTTCAAGTATTCCGATGTTTATTGAACCATATATTTTAACGCCATATTCGACAAACAGCATAAGCAGTGTCGCCTCCGTATTAAAAGAAAAAGGATATTATTCGGCTTTTTTTCATGGAGCGCCCAACGGTTCGATGGGTTTTCTGGCTTATGCAAAGAACGCCGGTTTCGACGATTATTTCGGACTGGACGAATATGGAAATAAGGATCTGGACGGCATGTGGGCTATTTGGGATGAAGAATTTCTACAGTTTTATGCCGAAAAAATGGGAGAATTGAAACATCCGTTTGTAACTGCCGTATTTACAGCAACTTCGCATCATCCATTCAGGATTCCTGCAAGATATGAAGGACAATTTCCCGAAGGAACTCAGCCCATTCATAAATGCGTTGCATATACGGATTATGCTATCCGGCAGTTTTTCAAGAAGATGTCGCAATATGAATGGTATGACAACACGTTGTTTGTTATTACAGCCGACCATACCAATCAAACGTCACACGAGGAATATCTTACCGACGCAGGTGTTTTCTCAATTCCGATTCTGTTTTTTCAGCCAAACAGCAACTTGAAAGGAGTGGAAACAATGCCTGTGCAGCAGATAGATATTATGCCCAGCATTTTGGGATACCTGAATTACGACAAGCCGTATTTTGCTTATGGACAGGATGTTTTCAATACAGCTGAAAAAGACAAGTTCGCAGTAAACTATAACAACGGACTTTATCAGCTTTTCAAAAACGGGCGTTTCATGCAATTCGATGGAGAAAGCACAAAGACTGTCTATAACTACCAAACCGACAGACTGTTGCAAAATAATATGTCGGGCAATATCGAAGAACAGCAAGAAATGGAGTCTCTACTGAAAGCTGTTATACAGCAATACGTTGAAAGAATGATCGACAACAGGTTAACGATCTGCGATTAAATATCGTATTTGAAACGTTAACCAGCAACAGTAGAGACGTCTCAATTGGGCGTCTCTACAAAAATAAACAGCAATTTTTTACAGGTAAAATATGGCTCACCCGCAAAACTTTGTGTCTATGGCTTTCCTGCTGACGCGGCTTTATAAGCCGTGCCTTTATGCTTTGCGCCACGTGTCTCGTTTAAAAAACTTTTCTCGCGTTACTTCGTAAAACAGCTGCTCTGCAAATTCTTTTAAACCGTGCTGAACAAAAGCAGCGTAGCTGCAACATCTTTGTAGCCGTGTGCGTAAGCGCACGGTTGGAAAACACAGACATTTCACTGAGCAGCGTAGCTGCGACATCTTTTTTAACAGCAAATTAATTCATAAACATGAAATTAATAAAAATCAAGGTATCGCAGCTACGCTGCTCTGTTTATATTCCGTACATCCTTTACCGTGCGCGTACGCACACGGCGACAAAGATACAGGCGCTACGCGCCTTCACGCAAAAAAAAAAGTTTTTCAGACGATACCATAATTTTTATTCATTTCATGTTTATGAATTAATTTGCTGTTAAAAAAGATGTCGCAGCTACGCTGCTCAGGGAAAGGTCTGTGTTTTAAAACCGTGCGCTTACGCACACGGCTACAAAGATGTTGCAG
>JAIRPX010000032.1 GCA_031256775.1 Dysgonamonadaceae bacterium | reverse complement strand
CCAACCGTGCGCTTACGCACACGGCTACAAAGATGTTGCAGCTACGCTGCTTTTGTTCAGCAAGGTTTAGAAGAATTTTCAGCTTATCTGTTTTACGAAGTAACGCGAGAAAAGTTTTTTAAACGAGACACGTGGCGCAAAGCAAGAAAGCGCGGCTTATAAAGCCGCGTCAGCAGGAAAGCGCAAATAAACACAGGGTTTTGCGGGTGAACCAATAAAGCTGTTTAGAACGTTATTCCATAAGCGATTTTAAGAGCCAGATTATCTTTCCAGTTCGGAAAACTGTATTGACCTAAGCGATAAAATCCACCCAGTCCGATGTTAAAGGTATAGGAACTGACAAAAGGAATTTTCACAATATTTTTGATGATCAGCCCACCTTCCTGATAAATCCGGTTTAGTAAGCTGAAATCAATCATTGTGTGGTTTTCGGGGTTTGCCAGATTGCCCCAACCGACGTTATATGCTATAACCCACTCAGGAGCAAATTTCTTGGTATTCAAAAACAGCTTGCCAAAATTGTGAGAATAAAATACATGCATGTATTTATCCGACAAAAATTCGTATGGCTGCATAGTCTGGAAAGAATTGCTGATATGCAGTGAAATCCACGAATCTTTGCTTCCCTTGCCCGTGAAAAGCAGTCCGTAAGGTAAACTGCGATCAATATATCCGCCAGCCAAACGTAAATCTGATTGCCCGATATGACCGTTGTAAGCGCGTATATCAACGGTCGCTTCAATTTTGTTATATAAAGGGCTTTTTTCTCGTAACTGATTGATTCCCCGTGTGTAGCTGATACTGACAATTGGATTTCCCCATGAAAGCAATCTCCTTTCTTTTCCCATAGTAATGTATTTTTCATTGAAAGCATAACGAACTGAAAACTGCAAATCGTCTGCTGAATAGTTTTTTACTGGTATATTTTGGTATATGTAGTCGTAGAGCGGATTCATGTCTTTTGTTGAGAACGCCAATTTCAATTTCAACGGACGAAACGGTTGATAATGAGCTTCCATTTTGTGTTCCTCCACTCTGTCGAAACGGGAAGCAATAAGTGAACGCAAATAATTTTCATTCCATTCCAACGAGTTGCTTGCCAAAGGTTTTCCTGATTCTTTCAGCGTATTTTGATATAAATATTTGAAATACAAATCGTGCGATTTTTGAAGAGTCAATTTCACTTCGCCTCCATATTTCCATATTTTATCTTTAGTACCGTAACCGAAATAACCTCCTGTTGACAACCATTTTATCCATTCATCATTAGTGTAAAGTCCTAATCCCAATCGATATTTTTCGTATTTATTACTGCTGTATATACGCCCCAAATCCACGTCAATTTTTTTAATGGGAATTTTATATTCCGGCAGTTTGGTCATCAAATTCAGTATATCATCAAAATTGAAACCTTTTTTTCTGGCGTTACGTAACATGCTGTCGGTTCGATTATAGAACGATATTTCGCGATTAGTCATCGGCAATGGGCGAAGTGCGTCGAATTTAAAACGGTTTTTCCTGATACTGTCGTCGTCGAGATAAAATTTTTCGAGTCTGTTCGACAGCTTTTGGTCTATTTTATACTTCACATCGCTTATATGCGACACAAGAAAACAAGTCACCCTTATTGACTTCTTATTTAAGAAAGGAAATATTCCAAAGTCCATCATTTCTTCCAGATTACTTGGAAACCATTTCTCGTCCACTTTCGCGTATTCCTGTTTAAAACGGAATGTGACGCCTTCCTTGTTATATGGTTGAGCAATAATACCTGTCAGCGCATAGCCGTCGGACGAAATAAACATTGTACCCATCAAACCGTTGAAATTCCTGTTTTTCTTTGGATAATAAGTGATTTCAAAAATCGTATCAGTTTTATTTTCCTGTACATACACGTTTTCCAGCTGGAAATTATAAGCTGAAATACTGCCTGCGCTCAGCGGAGTAACATATTCGTATGTCATTCTGTCATCGGGTCGGCTTTCGCCCAAAATCGGAATGGAAGCATTGTAAAATGAAATTGCTTTGTAAAATCCTCCATAAATCAGTTGCCCGAAAATTGGCGATTCAAGTCCGGAAGTGCGGTTGGCAATGATTTTGTCATTACTACGCCCACCCTGTTTACTGCAAAGCGTAACTGTTTCAGTGACATAAGCCATTGAATCAATTTCAACAGAAACTGAATCGGAAATAATCGACACGTCAAAAACCGATTTCAAATAACATCGGTAGGAATATTCAGCATATTTTTCAAAATTATTTAAGTCTTTGTTTTCCATTACATTACGAATTATTCGATGTGCTGGATTGTTTTTGGGAGTAACTACAAATTCGCGTAATGAAAAAGCTTCTTCCTCCAATTCGATAGACAGTTGTCCTGAAAATCCTGCCGGAATAGAAACCGTTTTGGGTGCATAACTCAAGCAGGTGACTTTTATCGAACGCACATCAGGCTCATTTACTGTGAATTTTCCATGTTTGTCGGCAATTGCGACTTTTTTCACCTCGCCTGATTGGTAAGTGACAGAAACAAAGGGAATTGGCAACTTGCTTTCCTTTTCAACGACGACAGCTTGGATTTGTGCCTGAACCGTCTGAGTAACAAGCCACAGCAACAGGATAACAATAACTTTCTTCATTAGTAAATTAATTTAGTCTGCAAATTTAAAGAAAATTGTTGAATCCATGCTTGTTTTCATAAAGTTCATTATACTTTTTACGATTATAGAAGACCTCGCGAAAAGTAGATCTATACGAATAAATGAATATACTCAAAAACATTTCAGGAGCAAAAAAATGCGGTTGAATGGCTCGCAATGACGTTGCAAAAAACCATGCAGTGCAGAATATAGTAGAAATGGATCATCTGCAAAACCTTGTGTTTTGCGAGAAGGCGCGTAGCGCCAGTATCTTTGTAGCCGTGTGCGTAAGCGCACGGTAAAGATGTAAGGAATATAAACAGAGCAGC
>JAIRPX010000017.1 GCA_031256775.1 Dysgonamonadaceae bacterium | reverse complement strand
AAACAGGAGAAGCCAAAAAATTTCTGATTAAATCCTTGGAAAACATAAAATCCGAGAACCATGACAAGGCGATTGTGGCAAATATTTTGGCAAATATCTACAAAAAGGAAGGCAATGTGGAAATGCAGAAAAAATATTATGCCTTGTCGGCAATATGCGATATAAAGAATGCCGTTAAAGAAAATACTTCCATGATGGCATTGGCGTTGCTGTTATACAGTGAAGGCGGTATTGACGAAGCTTATAAATGTATTAAATCCTCCATGGACGATGCTGTTTTTTGCAATGCTCATTTCAGAACTTACGAACTTTCAAAAATCTTTCCCATTATTGATTCGGCATATCAGGAAAAAATGGGAAAACAAAAATCGGAATTGCAAAAATATCTTCTACTTGTCAGTGTTTTGTCCGTATTTTTAATTTTCGCCATGATTTATGTTTATCGGCAAATGAAACGTATTGCAAAGATACGTAAAGAGTTGCATCAGACAAATATTAAACTGAATATCCTTAATACGGATTTACAGCAGTCCAACACCAAACTTCAGCAGTTGAACGACCAACTTTCAACAATCAACCAGAAACTAACGGAAACAAACCGTGTGAAAGAAGCTTATCTGGGTAAATTCATCGATTTGTGTTCCTGCTATATCGAGAAATTGGATAATTACCGCCGCAATTTGAATAAGATTGCCAATAGCGGGAAAATAGAAAATTTATTAAACTCCCTTAAATCTTCACAGTTTATTGAAGATGAACTGAGCGATTTTTATACTAATTTCGACGAAACGTTTTTACGCATTTATCCGACTTTCATTACCGATTTCAACGCGCTGTTTACTGAAGAAGACAGGCAAATACCTAAACAAGGGGAATTACTCAATACGGAGCTACGGATTTGCGCCCTGATTCGTTTAGGAATCCACGACAGCGCTCAGATTGCCGGATTTCTGCGTTATTCGATTACAACGATTTATACCTATCGTTCCAAGCTAAAAAACAAATCTTTTTATCCAGATAATTTTGAAGAACGCATCATGAGAATCGGAACTTACTGAAAAAAATCTCTATTGTTCAGCAATTCCAATTGCAAATCCTCCGCCAGGAGCCGATTTCTGCACAAGTTTGGATTTGTTCGTAACATTAATTTTCCGAATGGTATATGCCTGTGGATTAGTCTTGTAATGAGCGTCGGATGCATCGGCATAGATTGTCGCCACATATTTTTTACCCGGATCCAGGAAATCAAAGCTGATCTTGGAAGTGTATCCTTTTTCCCCGCAAACATTACCTATAAACCACGATGAACTGCCTTTGGCTTTCCTGGCAACGGTGATGTATTCTCCGGGTTCGGCTTCTATGTAAATGCTTTTGTCCCAATCGATTGCAACATTTTTGATAAACTGGAAAGCATCAGGAAAACGTTTGTAATTTTCCGGCAAATCGGCTGCCATTTGCAGAGGACTGTGCATTGTTACGTATAAAGCCAACTGGTTGGCAATAGTAGAATTAACGTGTGAAGTATTTCCGGGATTGATTTTTTCTATATCCATTTCAAAAATACCGGGCGTATAATCCATCGGTCCTCCCAACAAGCGGGTAAAAGGCAATATCGTTACGTGATTTGGATTATTTCCTCCAAAGGCTTGATACTCTGTTCCCCGCGCCGATTCGTTGCCGATTAAATTGGGATATGTACGGCAAATGCCCGTAGGACGCACTGCTTCATGCGCATTCACCATGATTTTGTAATCGGCGGCTTTTTTCACGGCATACAGATAGTGATTATTCATCCATTGCCCGTAATGATGCTCTCCGCGAGGAATGATATTGCCCACGTAACCGCTTTTTACGGCGTCATAGCCATTGGCTTTCATAAACCGATAAGCCATGTCGATACGTCGCTCGTAATTTCTTACGGATGAGGATGTTTCGTGGTGCATAATCATTTTAACGCCTTTATTCGCCGCATAGTGATGAATTTCTTTCAAATCGAAATCGGGATATGGCGTGATAAAATCGAAAACGTAGTCTTTTGAGTTGCCAAACCAGTCTTCCCAGCCTGTGTTCCAGCCTTCTACCAATACTGCAGCAAAACCGTTTTCGGCGGCAAAATCAATATATTCTTTCACGTGAGCAGTATTCGCGGCATGGCGACCATTCGATTTTACTTTAGCGTAGTCGGTAATTCCGAGTTGCACGCTTGGCAAGTCGTCTGTATAAGCCCAAGTACTGCGTCCTGTAATCATTTCCCACCAGACGCCAATATATTTTACGGGCTTAATCCATGAAACGTCATCAATTTTACACGGCTCATTCAGGTTCAGCGTCATGTTGGAAGCCAGGATGTTACGGGCGTCGTCGCTGACAATTACTGTTCGCCAGGGACTGAGGCATGGAGCTTGAAGATAGCCTTTGTTACCTTGAGCATCGGGCGTCAGCCATGATTCGAACACAAAATTTTCGTCATCCAGATTCAGGTGCATACAGGAGTAATCAATGAGCGCCGCCTCATGCAGATTGATATACAATCCGTTATCGGTTTTCATTATTAATGCCGTTTGTACGCCCGTCGCTGAAAAAGGTGTTTGGGATGAGTTTGGAGTAATTGCCTGCTGCATAAGTCCGCGTATCTCAGACAGGCGGGAAGTCGTGTAATCGTATTCCTGCGTATCGTAATCGCCTGGTATCCAGCAAGCAATATGGTCGCCGGTCATTGCAAACTGTGTTTTTTCTTCTTTTAAGACAAAGTAAACCAGGTTTTTCTGTTGCGGAAATTCGTAACGGAAACCCAGTCCGTCGTTAAACAGGCGGAAACGGATAATTATTTGGCGGTCGGTAGAACTCTGGTTCAGCGTCACTGCCAATTCGTTGTAGTGATTGCGAATATCCTTATTTTCGCCCCACACAGGCTGCCATGTTTCGTCGAAAGTAGCAGTATCGCTACGTATAAGCTCGAAACCGCTGTAAAGATTTGTTTTTTTATCCTCTTTACCGGCATTTTCCTTCGGTAAAAAGTCGTTAAAATCACGACTTGCCGCTTCCGGAATCAGCTCTAATCCTAATTTACCTGGTTTAAGAACTGTTTTGTCTTTGTATGTCAAGCTATAAACCGGCGTTCCGTCATTTGAGACGGAAAAATTCATACTGAGATTCCCATAGGGGGATTTAAGGGTTTGAGCGTTTGCTATCATAATTGATGCGGCAAACGACATAAAAATAATTTTAAATTTCATACAACTTTTATTTTTATTTCTTTAATATTCAATAACTAAAACTCCTTTGGGCGAAACCGTTATTTTTTCGCTTAAATTAATTGTTTTGCCGGAAATAATATCCTGTCCCTGCGTTGCATTGCCAATAACTTCCCTGTATTTTTCCGTGTAAAGCGTTTGCGTATCTTTTGAACCGTTCAAAATAACCATAACCTTGCCGTTATCTGCAATTCGGGCATAAACGTAACAAGATTCTTCATTCGTTGGCGCATAATGAATTAGCCTGCCTTCGGTAACGGCTTTACATGTTTTACGCCACTGCAAAATCTTGCGTAAATAATTCCATGCTTCATTTTGTTGACTTGTCCTGCCCGACGGAGTGAAAGCATCAACAGTATCGTCTTGCCAGCCTCCCGGAAAGTCTTTTCGCAACAAGCCGTCGCCTTCGTTTTTTTCGCCGTACATTAATATTTCCGTTCCGTAATAAATCTGAGGAATACCTCTTGTCGTCAATATCAGCGCTAATGCCTGTTTATAACGCTCTAAATCAGCCTCGTCTTTCTTGAAAAAACGGCTTGTATCGTGATTGTCGAGGAAAATCAGGATATTATTCAAATCGGCATACAGAAAATCCATAGCGAGGACTTCGTAAATCTGACGAAAAGGATTAATATTGTCCGATTTAACTGTTAATGCCTGATTAACAGCGCCCATCAGGTTAAAATCCATGACGGTTTTCAAGTTGCTCTGCTTTACGCTTTGTTTGGAATTTGCCTGCCACCATGCTAACGGAGCAGAATTAGCGTACCATGATTCGCCAACGATGTTAAAATCGGGATATTCTTCGACAACGGCTTTGCACCATCGCGAAAGAAAATCATAATCGGCGTATGGATGCGTGTCGTGGCGTATTCCGTCGATACGCGCATATTCAATCCACCATATACTGTTCTGAATTAGATAAGTAGCCAAATGCGGATTGCGCTGATTCAGATCGGGCATGGACGTAACAAACCAGCCGTTGGTCATGGCGTCGATTTCCGATTGCGGGGCGTGAACATCAGTAATTGTGAGCAAGTTATGCGTCGTCGGCACAAATCCTTCCTGGTGATTCAACCAGTCCTTATACGGTAAGTCATTCATCCACCAGTGCATACTGCCACAATGATTGTATATCATGTCCATCACGATTTTCATACCTTTCTGATGAATATTTTCGATTAGCAGCCGATATTCTTCATTGCTGCCCAGCCGTCTATCGACCTGATAAAAATCTGTAACTGCATAACCGTGATATGACTTGTATTTTTCGGGGGAGTTCATTTTATTTTCCAGCACCGGATTGAGCCATATTGCCGTAACGCCCAAATCGTCGAGATAGTCTATATGTTTCTGAATACCTGCAAGATCGCCGCCATGACGGGCAAAAGGTTCTTTGCGATCAATTGCTTCATTGTCCCAAACGTCATTATCGGGATTCCCGTTGGCAAAACGATCCGGCATAATAAGATATAAAACGTCCGATTGAGAAAAACCCTGCGCGCCAACAGAACTTGAACGCGACTTTAATTCATAATTTTGAGTAAATGTCTTTTTACCTTCGGTAAACTTGAACTGAATCTCTCCGGCTTTTGCCTCTTTGCTGATTTCCAGATAGATAAATAGATAATTGGGATTTTCCGGACGAACAGTTTCTTTCAATCTAACTCCTTGATATTCAAATTGCAGAGTTGAACGTCCTATATTTTTTCCGTAAAACATAATTTGCAATTCGGGATTTTTCATGCCTGTCCACCAGAATGTCGGTTCCATGCGTGAAATTTCGGCGGCAAAATTTGTAAAAGCTATTGACGATAATAGCAGTGTGAAAAGTATCTTTTTCATTTTTTCTGATTAAAATTAAACTTATTTTTGTACGACTGTTTTCTTTACAATTTTTTTGTTAAGCGTCTGTATTTCCAGCAGATATACTCCGGAAGACAAATTGCTGACATTAACAGTATTTTTATCAGTAACTGTTTTCAACAAAACTCCCTGTAAATTATATACCGACAAGGCTGATATTTTTTCATTTGAAATAACATTGGCAACTCCTTCAGAAACATATACATAAACGTCGTCATGCGATATGGAAGGAATATTGTTTGGGATATTAATCTTGCGGTCGGTATAAATGCGCACATCGCCTGGTTGCAACGAAAGCGATGTATTTACATTAGATACATTCAATTCATTGCCTGTCAACAGTTCGTGCCAAACGCCGGTATGCTGAAAATCGGCTGAAAGGGAAACGGTATTTGCAGACTGAAAATTTCCCGCAACCAGCATGTTCAAGTCGCTGTGCGTTAATTTGATTTTTCGTCCGTTATTCCAGTCGGAGGCGGAAATGTTCAAGGTAAATGTTCCGGAGGTAAATGCCTCAGGATACAGTTTTCGCAGATTAATAATTTTTGATGCGGCATTATATGCAGCCAGCCTTTCGGGAATTTCCAGCCATCCCAGCGCAAACGGCGACGGTTTTTCATTAGTTCGCCCGCCGTTATAGTCAATAGAATAGTCGTATCCCATTTCTCCAAACTGCCAAATCATTTTCGGACCGGGAAGCAAAACGTTAAATGCGATGTTAAGCGGCGTCCGTTTCAAATATACGGCAAAGTCTTTTATGTTTCCGTCGCCCCATGTTTTTGCCTTGTAAAAATTGCGTTCTTCGTCGTGGCTTTCAGCATAGCCTACCCACTTTCGCGGCGTAGAATTCATGCCTGAAAAATCGCTGGAGGAAGAATATCCCATCGCCGCCTGCGAATAAGCATTGTTCATGTTTCGCCATAAATACATTCCCTCGTTAGCCAAAACCGATTCTTCGCTGTTGTCGCAAAAATGTTCCAGGATAAACATCACGTCCGGTTTTACGGCTTTGGCAGCGCTGTAATAATCCTTTAAAATGTCGATTCGCGACTGGTCGTAATTCGACGCCGTCTGTTCCGTACTTGATTTTTGAGTAAAGCCTTTGGTTAAATCCAGACGAAAACCGTCAACCTTATATTCCGTCAGCCAATATGCCAGCGTCCGTTTGAAATAGGCTCGCGTTCCGGCATATTCGTGTTTAAAATCGTGAAAAACGCCATAAGGATGAGGAGCATCCACATTGAACCATGGATTATTAATAGCAGTTTTGCCGGTTGTATTATTCCAGTAGAGTTTTGCAAACGGGTTATTTCCTGTTGCATGATTGAAAACGACGTCAAGAATAACGGCGATGCCACGTTTATGACATTCATCTATGAAACGCCTGTACATGTCGGGAGTTCCATAAGCCTTGTCGGGAGCAAAATAATGGTTTGGATTGTATCCCCAGCTATTGTTGCCGTCAAATTCCTGAATGGGCATCAGTTCAATTGCCGTAACACCTAATTTAGCGATATAGTCCAAGCGATTAAGAACAGCTTCCAGCGATTTTTCGGCAGTGAAATCGCGAATCAGCAATTCGTAAATCACCATGTTTTCGCGGTCGGGCATTGAAAAGTTAGATATATTCCAGCTGTAAGCCGGTTTATTTGTTTGGAAAGTAGCAACCAAACCGTCGGTTTTTCCTTCCGGATAAGGTTTCAGGTTAGGGAAAATCGTCTGATTTTCATTTATATAGCGGTCGTTCCATGGATCGAGCGCCAATTCCGTATAGGCGTCGCTTATGCGCAGATTTCCATCGACAAGATATTGAAATCCATACAGTTTGCCTGGAGTAACATCCTGAATCGTGTACCACCAGTAATCGCCGTCCTTTTTCATTTGCCAGGCATTCAGTTGTGTCCAGTTGTTGAAATCGCCGATCAGGAAGACATTCGATTTTCCAGGCGCAAACAAGACAAAAGTTACAGTAGAATTATTTATACAGTTAATTCCGTCTATTACGCCCGACGGACGTGGCGCTGTTGTTACCGGTTCTGGCGCACAGACATATACGGTATCGAACACCTGTTGAGCGCCAAGTTTGGCTTCGGCAATCAACATATAGTCGCCGGTTTGAAACTGATAGTTATAAGTAAGCCTTGTTGAGGAAGAAACGGTTTTAACTGTTGATTTGTTGATTTGCAGTGTCAGTTCGGCGGCTACCGTAGAAGCGACGTCAATATCAAGGGTTGAGCCAGCTTCAATGCCTGTATTGCCTGCGGGAGTAATAAAAGATACTGTCAATCCCGTTTCATGCACATCTACAAAGATGTCGGCGTTACCCGTATCCTTGCCTTCCCTGCTTTTGTCGGCGCTACGGAAAACGAAAGCCAGTTTGGTAACTTTTTCATTTGCCGTCAGTCCATAATAGCTGCTGATAGAAGGCGTTATAAGTAATTTCCATTTATTGTTGCCAAGCGAAGCCAGCTTGTACTTCGGTGAATTATCGCCCCATGTCGGAGCGTGTTTCCAGTCGGAACCGTTCTTGCTGTCAGTAGTGATAACGCCCGTATGCGCATACACATCACCGGTATAGTCTTTCAAGCCGCCTGAGCCTTTTGTCGCATCGAAGATAACTTCGATTTCTCCGCCTTCCTGCGTGATTATCGCAGGATTAGTCGTGACAACCTGTGCCGACAGCCATTCAACAAATGAAAATAACAGTAGCAGCGATAAAAATAAATTTTTCATAAACCTGTTTATTTATAAACCTGTTAAGTCTTAAAGACTTAACAGGTTTTTTACCAGAATATCAATTCATTGTTTAACGACGGTACAGGTATAAGCCGAAGCGTCGCCCAATTTCAATGTTACTGTATATGTTCCATCAGTTGCAACCGGAATATTATCGCCGCCGTAGGTTAAACCGTTTACATCGCCGCCGAGATTAATATCCCAGCCGTCGTTTGCACGGAATTTAAATTCTTTTCCTCCGGCTAATGTTGTTGTAACAGTCCATTCGCCTGTTGCAGAGTTAAAAGTCATTGGCGTGGATGTATTCCATTCACCGACTGTTGCGTCGCCAATCAATCCCCAGTTGGTAGATGTAACCGTATAGGTATAAGGCTCTTTCGACAAATCGACCGTCAGGCGGTAGAATCCTGTTTCGGAAACTGTCAAGTTTCCGGCACCACCATCGGTAGAAAGCGTGCCGTCGCCGCCATTGCCATAATTGGTACCGTTCCAGTCAGGATCGGATGTAAATTTAAACTCATTTCCTGCTTCCATATAAACATAACCGTCGAATTTCCAGTCAAGATTCTGCGAATATACAATGGGAGCAGAAGCAGGATTCCA
>JAIRPX010000301.1 GCA_031256775.1 Dysgonamonadaceae bacterium | reverse complement strand
AAATCAAGCCATTCCTGTTTTGGATCTTCTCCGGCAATGCGGGCTTGAACAGTGTTGGCAAAATTGCGGTAGATATTGGCAAAGGCTTCAATATACCCTTCAGGATGTCCGCACGGCGTACGGGTATTATACCGCGCAATGTCCGACATGTATCCATTGCCGCCAACATCAATGATTTCGGTCGGACGGTCGCTCCATTTGAGTATCAGAACATTGGGATTCATCTGTTTCCATTCCAGTCCGCCTTTTTCGCCGTAAACACGTATAAAGAAAGGATTAGCCTCGCCTGCAACTACTTGCGAAGCCAGTAACACGCCGGTTGCGCCATTTTCGTAGCGAAGCAATGCTGCGCCGTCGTCGTCGATCGGGCGTCCCGGAACAAACGCCTTGATTTCAGCACATAATTCCGTCACTTTCAGTCCGGTGATGTATTCTGCCAAATGCCATGCGTGGGTGCCAATGTCGCCCATAGATCCGGCTTTCCCTGAACGGTTAGGGTCTGTACGCCATCCTGCATTGTTTCCGCCTTCTAATTCAATTCGTTTTGAGAGCCACCCCTGCGGATATTCAACATATATCTTGCGTATTTCGCCAAAATCGCCGCGAGCCACCCTCGCTTTGGCGTCTTTAACAGCAGGATAGCCACTATAGGTATGTGTAAGCGCAAGGATTAATCCGGTTTCTTCAACCTTGATTTTAAGCTGCTTAGCCTGTTCGAGGCTGAAAGTCATCGGTTTGTCAAGCACTACGTGGAAGCCGAGTTCAAGAGCCATCATTGCAGGTTCAAAATGCAGGTGGTTAGGAGTTACAATACTTACAAAATCCATGCGCTCGCCGACAGGCAACTGCGCTTCTTTTTCAAGCATTTCCACGTATGTTTTGTAGATACGATGATCGGGCAGGAAACATGATCGTCCTGACGACAACGATATTTCAGGATTTGAACTGAAACATCCGCATACTAATTCGCACTGATTATCCATTAACGCCGCCATACGGTGGATAGCGCCTATAAAAGCGTTATTTCCTCCGCCAATCATTCCCATTTTAAGTTTTCTTTTCATAAAATTAGCTTATTTGAATTGATATTTATAAAGATACAAAAATTACATTACTTTATTGTCGCCGTCTAAACACTGCTTAGAAAGCTTCATTGCACAAAAATGCGGTCCGCACATGGTACAGTGGTCGCTTTCGTTGCCTAAATGTCCTGCCTTGTAATATTCGAGCGCCTTTTCAGGGTCGAGCGACAAATTGAACTGGTCGCGCCACCGGAAATCGAAACGCGCCCTGCTTAAAGCATTGTCTCTCAATTGTGCGCCTGGATGTCCTTTTGCCAGATCTGCGGCATGAGCAGCTATCTTATATGCAACAACTCCATTTCTAACATCTTCTTTATCAGGCAATCCCAAATGCTCCTTAGGCGTTACGTAACAAATCATGGCAGTTCCGAGCCATGCAATATGTGCAGCTCCAATAGCCGATGTGATATGATCGTAGCCCGGAGCAATATCAGTAACCAAAGGTCCAAGCGTATAAAACGGCGCGCCATAACAATTATGTATCTGCCTGTCCATATTTTCCTTTATTTTGTGCATCGGCACATGACCGGGACCTTCTATAAGTACCTGTACATTATGTTTCCATGCTATTTTTGTCAACTCGCCTAAAACGGAAAGCTCGGCAAACTGGGCGTCGTCGTTTGCATCATGAATGCTGCCCGGACGCAGTCCATCGCCTAAGGAAACGGCAACGTCATACTGTTTCAGTATTTCACAAATGGATTCAAAACGGGTATAGAAAAAATTCTCCTGCCCGTTCAATGTCATCCAGTTAGCAATAATTGAGCCGCCGCGCGATACAATTCCAGTAACCCTGTTCCTGACAAGAGGCAAATGCGCCTGAAGTAAACCCGCATGAATAGTGAAGTAGTCCACGCCCTGCTCGCACTGTTCTATAAGCGTATCACGATAAATTTCCCAGCTAAGATCTGCAATCTTACCATTAACTTTTTCCAATGCCTGATATACGGGAACGGTTCCCACCGGCACCGGCGTATTGCGTATAATCCATTCGCGCGTATCGTGGATATTTTTGCCGGTCGACAAGTCCATCAGCGTATCGCCTCCCCATTTACAGCTCCAAACACTCTTTTCAATCTCTTCGCCAATACTCGACGACAAGGCTGAATTTCCAATATTTGTATTAATTTTTACAAGAAAATTAGAACCGATTATCATTGGTTCTGCTTCAGGATGATTAATATTAGACGGGATAATTGCCCTGCCCTCTGCAATTTCGCTACGCACAAATTCCGGCGTGATATAAGTGGATATACCCAGTATATCGTTTTGCTGGTTTTCCCTTATGGCTACGTATTCCATTTCGGGAGTAATAATTCCCTGACGGGCATAATACATCTGGGTTATGTTTTTACCTGTTTTAGCGCGTCGCGGCAAGTTAATTACCTTAAAACGAACAGTATCAGACTCGCTGTCGGACTGATGCGCATTGCAATATTCCGATGAAAAGGAAGATAATTTTTCCGTATCGTCGCGGCGTTCTATCCATGCTTCCCGCAAACGGGGCAACCCTTTGTTTGCATCAATACTTATATTATCGTCGGAATAGGGACCGCTTGTATCGTAAACGACAAGGCTTTTTATTGAAGTATCCAATAAATTTATACGGCGCATAGCAACCTGAATATCATGCAGTTTGCCCTGTACGTAAATTTTTTGTGATGCAGGATAATGTATTCTAAAGTTTTTTTCCATCTTTTTACATTAAAAATGAAGTTAAAGGGCTGCTTGCCTGCGCCGTACTCACCTGATTTGCCAATTGAGCTTCAAAGGCTATTCGACCGCTTTCGACCGCCAACCGAAAAGCGCGCGACATTGCGGCAGGATCGCCAGAAACAGCAATAGCAGTATTAACCAGAACAGCATCTGCGCCCATTTCCATAGCCTCAGCCGCATGGGAAGGCGCACCTATTCCTGCGTCAACCACAACAGGCACACGGCTTTGTTCGATGATTATTTCAAGTAAATCGCGCGTTCGCAATCCCCTGTTAGAGCCGATTGGCGCTCCAAGAGGCATCACAACTGCCGAGCCAGCCTCTTCCAGACGTTTGCACAAAACGGGATCGGCTTGTATATACGGTAAAACCACAAATCCAAGTTTTGCCAACTCTTCTGTAGCCGCCAACGTTTCCACAGGATCGGGCAAAAGATAGCGCGGATCGGGGTGGATTTCCAGTTTCAGCCAGTTGGTTTCAAAAGCATCGCGGGCTAACCTGGCAGCAAAAACAGCTTCTTTGGCATTACGGACGCCGGAAGTGTTGGGAAGAAGTTGTACGCCAGGCTTGCAAATATGCGTCAACATATCGTCCTGTTTATTATTGAGATCTAAACGCTTCATCGCAACAGTTACCATCTGCGTATGCGAAATTTCGATTGCCTGACTCATTATTTCATTAGAACCGAATTTTCCCGTACCAAGAAATAAACGTGATGTAAATTCTTTTCCTGCAATTATTAAGTTACTCATTTATTTTTTATTTGAGACACAAAGTTAGCATAAAATCTTCGGATTACACACAAACGGAGGAAAATGTATTCAAAATTTGATTCCGTTCACGCAGGTTTGCAATACTCTCATAAACGTCGGTTTTTAGTTTTTTACTGGATTGCTTCAGGCTTAATCTTCATAATGACGTTGCACAAAACCATGCCGTGCAGATTATAAATGCAAAGTCTCTACATTACCATTGCGATTCTTAATAATATTTTTTTAATTTGCTCATTTCTAACCAGCCGTATTCGCTAAGTCCGTAACCGTCATTGACTTTATATATCATTATTACCTTGTCTGGAAAATAAAAAATGTTGGCTTTCTCATAATATTCAAAATTATCGTATTTTCTGTGATAGATCTCTGATTTTGAAGTTGTCACATACCGTACAGGAATCTGACTTTCCAAAGTGGAAATTTTACTCATTAAACTGCTGTTTTTATGTGTAAGTTGCTCATTTTCTAAAAATAAACTATTATTTTTAGACGATAGGCGTTCTTTTTCCTCCGATACCCGATTTAATTTGTCCGACAGTCTCGAATTTTCTACGGTTAAATTTCTATTTCTAATATTTAAATCTGCAATATTTGCATTAAGTATCGTAATATCCGACTGCTGTCGGAAGACTTTTTCGTTCAGTTCCTTTATTTGACTGTCTTTGCTTTGTATGTTTTTATTGAAAGCAAACAGTACGACAGCGCAGGCTATTACCGCAAAACACAGGAACAAAACCGCCTTATACTGTTTCTTTTGCGCCAGAAGTTTGCGGTATTTGTTCTCCATTTCCTGCTTTTCGGAATATAAATCGGTAAGCATTTTGTGAGAGCGTTCCAGTTCAGACAGCGATTTTTCGTTGCTGGAAATATGCACGCAATCGTATTCGGCAATTGTAGAGCGAATTTCGCTGACCGATTCTTTTATGGAAATGGTTTTTGAGCCGTTTCCAATTTTGAACGCTGACGAAAGGGCTGAAAAATTGCGATAGAAACCATCCTCCATGCTATTCCTGAAAAATGTTTTAATGCGTTCAATTTCAGCAGTTTTTTCAGCAAATTTACCAATTGTGTACAAACATTTTCCTCTCTCAAATTTTAATAATTCGCCTTTCATCAGAACATCGTCAAACGCGCGTTCAAAGAGCAAAAAAAACTCTTTGGGTTTATGACAGTAAATACCATTGAAAACAAGGCAAAAACCAAGATAATAGTTCGATTTTTCCTCCAGCCTGCGCATAAAGGCATAATAAACTAACTGCCCCCTACGGCAGACAGTAAGCAGCGATTCGGCTGTACTGTTTTGTGCAAATTCCTTAAAATCAACGCCGTTATTGTCGAAAGGATATTGATTGTAACTGTCAAGGAATCCGTAAATATAAAAACCGAAGTTCATTTTTTTATAATTTTTTTTACCAACAAGTAGAATTAATACCAGACACAAAAGCCAACATATTACGAATAACTATTTCCATCAAAATAGGCAACACAAAAGCAAAAATATTCAGCAAAATAAAAATAGGCAAAATATTCAGCCGTTTCCGAAACTTAAACCATTGAGGTTTTATTAAGGCAATGATAGATGTAACTATCAACAAATAAAACGACTGTATTGCCCCTACATAGCAAAAAATTAAAACATACTCAACATTGCAGCCCCAAGCTCTACTCCTGCCGTTACTTTCTTCAATAATCACTCCTATTCTGAACAAAATCCCAGACAGAAAAGGAACAAGCAAAAAAATAATCGCAAGCGAGACAAGAGCGGCAACGCTTTTGCTCCTTTCGTTTATAAATCTATGTTTAAATCCTTTTGAAAATAAAAACCACAAACAGTATAAAATACCCAAATATGCGGCGCCATAAATTAATACAGCACTGATTTCTGCAAAAATATCTCCTCTCATGCTTCTTTTTTACTTAAAAAATTTCACAACGCCATTTTCCCTGTCAACCGAAATTTCACGGAACAGTTTCATAACTGACTGTCCCAAAAGTAATGGAGCCTGCTGGTTTTCAACAACCAGAGCTTCCACATCTCTAATATATATTTGATTGTCAATAACAATATTTTGCAGGTTAATGCGCAGTCCAACCGAAATAGAGCCATCGGCGCTTTGAAACTGCTGAATATCAATAATATCGTCTTCGGCAAGTTTGCCCTTTTCATACATATAATTAGCTTCAGCAAGGGTTATACAGGTAGAAGAAGCCCCTGTGTCGAAAATCATATCAAGTCCCATTCCGTTGATTTTAACGGGAATTGTTATTGTGTTGCCATACTGTTCGGAGTAGGCAATCTTTATGCTGCCGTCGTCTGCAGTAGGTTTGTATTCCGTATATTCGCTGTTATCGGAATAATAATAATCGCCGCCGTCAGCCCACGAAGTTTCGCTCTGTTTGGAACAGCCATTGCAGCCTGTCAAAAGCAGACACAGCGGCAATATTAAACAAATAAGTTTTATTTTCAATCTCATATTTCTATTTATTTTTTAAAAAATCACATAACCTTTGAGTTATTGGATTGTGTGAGCAAGAATGGATTAATGGGCAAGCCCGCAATGACAGTTTAACGCCGTTCAAATTATTTCGCCTGCCCACAGGCGTTCTAAAAACACTTTATAAAGCAAAACCAAAATATTATCTACAAGTTGGGGATATGGGTCGTTGCTTACAACTATCTGTTTTTCAACGGTATATTCTTCGGCAAAGGCGCGTAATCCCTTTAAATGTCGTGGATTTACATTGTCGGTAGATTTTACTTTTATGGCAACTTGGTGGTCGCCAAGCACAAAATCCACTTCAAAGCCCGAACTTGTGCGCCAGTACGCGACTGGGTATTCCATTCCTGAATAGCGGCTGTGGGCGTAAATCTCCTGATAGATAAAATGCTCGAATGCCTTGCCGAAAGTTTCTGTGCCAAATTCTATTTTGCTGCGTTTTAGCAGGGAATTAACTATCCTGATTCGGCTGCAATGTTGGTATAATTCACAATCTCGCCATTGGTTATTGCCGCAATTTGCAGGAAACGGCTGAAAATATCCACATTGCGCAACCGCGCTTCCGCTGAGCAGATTTGCGCCAGAGCGAATTATTTTTCGCGGACTTGAGCCACTTAAAATAAAGCGAATACCTTTGTTATACTCTGCACGGCATGGTTTTGTGCAACGTCATCCGAAGGCGAAGCCTGAAGCAATCCAGTAAAAAACTAAAAGATAAAAACTAATATCTGGATTGCTTCGCTAACGCTCGCAATGACGATGCACAAAATTAAACTGCGTAAAGTATAACAATCAGCAATTGCACTTCGTTGAGCAGTTCGGGCAAGCGTTGAATTTCGTCAACGACAACCGTTTTTATGCTTTCGTCTGCCAAAATACGCTCGTGAATCAGTCCGTTGTTGTCCAAAAGCCGTTTATAATCGCCCGAAAGCAACAAATCAAACCACAAAGCATCAATAAAAAGCGTTTTAAGCAAAGTGCTTTTGCCTGACGCCCAAAAGAAAATACTTTCATTTTTGGAATCAATAAATATCTGTTTTCTACTGTACATTTTTACTTTTATTTTTTATGTAAATCCAAAGTACAACTTTGAATATTCGTTTAAATTAAAAGTAAATAAGGTAGTGAAGAAACATAATGTCGCAAAATATTCCTGATTTTTTTTCTCACACAATACAATATTTCAAAGACCGCTTATTTTATTTATAGCATTTGGCTATTTACGGATAAATCTTTTTATAAACCGCTCTGTATTTTTTTATTACGGTTTGTTTGTAAAATTGCTGCTGTTCGGTCGATAGCACAGATAAATTCATTCCATCTATTTCTGTCATTTTTTCATCTGCATTGAGTAAATCTTTTTCTGCCTTTTCGTATAATTTTTGTTTTACTTCCTTTATAGAAAACAGCGGGGTTACTAATTTTTGAATATTGATATCAGAAATATCTTCGCTTATTTTCGCCAAACTATCATTTACCAAATGAATTTTTTTAATCAATAAATAATGCGTTTGATTACAAGACGAAAGAAGATTTATTGCATTTTCATCGAAATTTTGGTATTTGTTATCGGTAAAAACAGCCATATCACGCCTACCAAGAAATTCGTAAATTTCAAGCGCAGCCAAACGATTTTTCAGATATTCATAATCGGCACGTTCGGTAAGCATCGTTTCTTGATACAAAATAATGCTGTCGCGCTCTGCTGCCGACAATTTCAAAGAATCAACACGCTGATTGTCTTTGAGTGTTGTGCTGCTTTTTAGCACACTGTCGCGCTTTTCAACAGATTTTGTCCATTGTGCAATTTTGTACTCAGGCAAGGTGTTATCAATCTGCGGAACTGCCTGTGTTGCCGCATTATTTGGCTGTACCTCTCTTGTCGGCTTGTTTTGCGCCGAAACGCCGACTGCAACAAAGGCGGTCAGCAAACTT
>JAIRPX010000196.1 GCA_031256775.1 Dysgonamonadaceae bacterium | reverse complement strand
AGGCAATTAGGAAAGTCGGTATCGCGCCAGTAATTCGCCCAATCCGCGGCGGCACGGACGGAGCGCAACTTTCGTTCAAAGGATTGCCATGTCCGAATATTTTTGCCGGCGGCTTGAATTTTCACGGACGGTATGAATTTGTTCCTATTCAGTCGATGGAAAAAGCAGTGGAGGTGATTGTGAATATTGTTAGTATCTAAATTAAGGTTAGCCTCAAATTAGTTGAAAATTATTATCTATGCAAAAAATATAGTAAGCATTATTACATTTTAGAGTTCTTTTTCGGTATTTTATAAAATTATTATATCGAACTCGCGTTAAATATTTAACCTGCCTTCACTGTTTTTTTGTAACTTTGCGACCTGATAGTGCGTATATAAAAAACATGACAGTAACCGCTAAACATCTTTTCGGTTCTCTCTTCGGCAGGGGAGCATGCTCCATTGCAAACAACCCAGACTTCAAAGAAGACTCGGTGCGCGAAGTGATTATTTTACCAATCCTCAACGCCTTGGGATACAAGAACAAATTTTGCTCTTTGATGGCGTCTATTACCACTTTCGCCTTAAAGGCCGCACTGAATTTTCTTCTGTTTTTCATCCAGCAAATTTAAACTTTTTTTGTCTTAACTCGCTGTCCGAAAATCGGGGGACATTATACTTCAAGTCTGTGGACAAATGGACTGAGAAACAAAAACAGAGAGCCAAACTGTTGTTTGAACTCTATCCTGACATAAAGAAAGGCTATTCCCTGACACATTCCCTGCGAATGATATTTTCTAAAAACACCATCAAAGATGCTGCACGTTTGAGCCTTGCCAGATGGTACAATCAAGTTGCTGAATCCGGGTTTAAATCTTTCAACACAATCTCAGCTACTGTTTATGAGCATTATGATGAAATATTAAACTTATTTATAAATCGTTCAACTAATGCTTCTACTGAATCTTTCGATGCTAAAATAAAGGCGTTCAGAGCTTCTTTAAGAGGAATTACAGATATCAAATTCTTCCTTTTTAGACTCGCTAACATTTATGCTTAACACAGGGGGGGCAGGTGAGCCCATGTTATTCGTTGCAACAATGTCATTCGTAACCATACTCTGCATAGTATGGTTTTGTGTAACGTAATTGCAAAGGCAAAGCCTGAAACAATCCAATAATCTATTTATTTACAACTGGATTGCTTTGCTAACACTCGCAATGACGTTGCGAAAAATTAAACCTCGTAAAGTATAAACTATACCTTTTTCGGGTGCAAAGTAATACTTTTCCCTGGAATTATATCATTTCGGATATAAAATAATTATATACTAATGTTTTTATACCTTGTTGGGTGTTATTTATTGAAAAAACATTCCATATTTTAAAGATATGGAATGTCTTTCAGGCTTCTGCTTTACACAGTAACCGCTTAATATTCATCTTTTTTCCCTACAAAATATTCGACTATTTCTTCATAAAGCCCAAAAGGTAAAAAGTAGCGCACGTCTTTGCCTTCGCTGATTGATTTACGTATGAACGTGGACGATGCTTCTATCTTTGGCGCTTTCTTACATAAAGACGCATTCGGAAAATTAACGAATATCTTGTCGGAGCCTCTGCGAGGATAAATCAATACCTTGAAATTCTTCAGAATTAACTGATAGTCTTTCCAGCGGTGGAAAGTATCCCAGTTGTCGGAACCAATCACCAGCGTAAACTCATTTTGCGGATACAGCATCCTCAGTTTCTGAAGAGTATTAACCGTATAAGTTGGCTGTGGCATCCCCCATTCTATCGTATTGATTTTGAATTTTTCGTAGCCTTCAATACACTTTTCCAATAAAGCTAATCGAAAGCCCTGATCCATTAATTCATCTTTTTTCTTTAATGGATTTTGCGGCGTAATCAAAAACCAGATTTCATCAAAACCTTCATATTCCGTAAGGTAGTTTGCTATCGCCAAATGTCCAATGTGTACCGGATTAAACGATCCGGGAAAAATACCTATTTTCATCATGCTTTTATAAATGTAGTTATAGTGTGTATTGTTTTTATTTTTGCTTCTTCCAGGTTATCATTTATGATTACCTTATCATACTGCGGAGCTAAACTGAGTTCATACGAAGCTTTTGAGACCCTGTCCCTGATCACTTCCGGCGAATCTGTTCCCCGCTTTTCAAGCCGTGCTTGCAATTCTTCGATGGAAGGCGGCTGGATAAATATCAGCAATGCGTCGCTGCCATATTGTTTCTTAATGTTCAGTCCTCCTGCAACATCCACATCAAGGATTACATTTTTTCCCTTTTCAAGTTTGTCTTCTACCTCCGATTTCAGGGTGCCATAGAAACAATCCTGATAAACTTCTTCATATTCAATAAAATGCTCCTGCATTATCCTGTTTTTAAATTCTTCGGGCGTAAGGAAATAATATTCAACTCCATCCGCTTCGTTACCGCGCGGCAGGCGGCTTGTAGCGGAAACGGAAAATTCCACAGGTAATTTTTCTGCCAGTATATGGCTGATAATAGTCGATTTACCTGATCCGGAAGGCGCCGAAAGAATGATCAATTTCCCTTTCATTGTTTTATAAGACATTAAGTATTTGTTCTTTCATCTGTTCCAGTTCGTCTTTCATCTGAACAACTATTTTCTGCATATCAACCTGATTGGATTTGGAGCCAAGCGTATTGATTTCACGTCCCATCTCCTGAAGAATAAAACTGAGTTTCCGTCCCTGATTTTTTTCATTATCCATCGTTTTGACAAAATATTTCAGGTGATTTTCAAGCCTTGTTTTCTCTTCATTTACATCTAACTTTTCAATATAATATAACAATTCCTGCTCAAAACGGTTTTCATCATAACTCGTTATTTCCAGTTTTTTAATAGATTCCTGCAATTTTGCCTTGATATAATCAACCCGTTCCAGCTCGTATTTCGCAATTTCTTTTAAAAGCCTTTCGATATTACTGATTTTTTCTATAAATATCCTGTATATCATGGCGCCTTCCTGCCTGCGAAATTCATTAAACGCTTTCAGCGCATCAAATATCGCTTTTCTTACAACTTTCCATTCTTCTTCATTCAGCTCGAAAGTATCTGTTTTCACAGTTTCAGGAAGTCGAAGTATGGCGGAAAACCAGTCGGAAGGAATACTTATATCCAGTTTGCCTGCGATTTCCTGCATTTGTGCATAATAACTTTCGATGGCTGCCTGATTGAGCTGCGAAGATATACAGCTGCCTGTCTGTTCTATAATGATAAAAATATCAACTTTCCCGCGTTCTATTGACTGTGATAAAATGCTCCGTATTTCCAATTCCTTTTCACGATAAGCATTTGGAATACGCGCAGTTATATCCATCTGTTTACTGTTGAGGGATTTTATTTCTACGCCTATTTTTTTACCGGAAAACTCTGCTACAGATTTCCCGAATCCTGTCATTGATTGAATCATAGTCTAAAATATTCCTGCAAAATTAGCGTTTTTATTTAACAAAACGGTAACTTTGCCACAATAAATTTATTATTTCATAAAAATCTATGTCTTGTATTCTTAATATTGAAACATCTACGCAATCTTGTTCGGTTGCTCTATCGCTTGACAGCAGGGTTATTTTCGACCGAATAATTTTGCAAGGTTCCTCCCACGCCGCGAATTTAGGAATTTTTGTGTTAGAAACAATAGAATTTGCAAAAAAAAAGAATTTGATGATAGAAGCAGTGGCTATTAGCGAAGGTCCAGGCTCCTACACCGGCTTGCGGATTGGCGCTTCGCTGGCAAAAGGATTGTGCTACGGGATGGAAATCCCCCTGATTGCTGTTCCAACGCTGAAAATAATGGCTCGTCATGTTATTGATTCGCTACAGGTTGATGAGGAAAATATTTATTTTTGCCCAATGATTGACGCCCGCAGGATGGAGGTATATTCCGCCGTTTATGATAAAAATCTACTGCCGCTAAGGGAAGTTTGCTCCGAAATTATCAATGAAAACAGCTATAATTCTTATTTTTCAAAAGGGAAAATCTGTTTTTTCGGCGACGGCGCGTCCAAGTGCAAAACGGTCATAAATTCAAAAAATGCCCTATTCATCGACAATATATCACCTCTGGCAACCATGATTCCGCCTCTGGCAACAAAAGCTTTTCACGCAGGAGAATTTGTAGATACGGCTTATTTCGAGCCTTTTTACCTGAAAGAATTTCAGGCAACTGTCGCGAAAAACAGGCTTCTTTGAATGAATTGATGAAAACGGGGCAACAATTTAGGAATTAGGAATTATAAATTATGAATTAGCTGGCGCGTCGTCATTGCGAGCGTTAGCGAAGCCTGAAGCAATCCAGGAATCTATTTATTTACAACTGGATTGCTTCGC
>JAIRPX010000016.1 GCA_031256775.1 Dysgonamonadaceae bacterium | reverse complement strand
TCAATGCTGGGCTGAATTTCGTTGCTGCATAATTCGGCAAAATACAGCATGTAACAGTCGTTGTTTAAATTATTGTTATTCAGCATATTGATAATTATTCGCTCGTGCGTTCCGGTAATTTTTATGTCGTCGAGATGCAGTATGATTTTATTTTCTACAAAATTACGGTCGATATAAAAAGTGTCGTTTTTGATGAGACTGTAACGCTGTTCTGCCGACATTTCGCCATAATCTTCTCTGTAAGAAACGCTTCTGTAAATTTTCAATTCTTCCGTAACGGGATAACCGGCGGCATACAAAAAGGCGTTTAATTTATCAACAAAATATTTTTTCATGTAAAACGACGCCGTTGGAATATGCGAATATGCTCCCGGCAGTATCAAAATCTTACCGCCGGTATATCGCTTTGAAAAACAGTTGCTTATAAATTTATCGGCTAATTCGTAACCGTATTTACGCGCAATATTTTCTGCTCCGTGCTTGAATTTGGAATATTCTTCGGGAATAAAACCCGGATTTTCAATAGAATAAATCGTATGTAACGAAAAATGAACAATTTGTCCCTTATAATTTTGCTCTGATGTCATTGATTGTATAATTAGCATCGGTTATTAATAAAGCCTTAAATCCAAAATCGACTGCTCCCTGATAATCAGATACTTGATTGTCGCCAACATGCAATATTTGCGACTTGTCGAGCGTCGTATTTTTCCATACATGCCTATAAAATTCGCCCGAAGGTTTCGAGGTTTTTACTTCGTCGGAAAATACAAGAAATGAAAAATATTGCAGAATATTCATTTTTTGCAGCAAAATTCTCAACACCTCTCCTTCGACATATCCGGTATTGCTGCCTATGCTGAGCGTCAATCCGCTATCTTTCAGTGTTTTCAGTATGTGTGGAATTTGCTGGTTCAGAAACGCCGGAGGATATTCGAGAAACAGTTCATTGGATTTATTCATCAGATATTCAGCATTATACGAAACAGAATTTGAAGACTCTATATTCATTTTTTCCAGTACTGTCGAATACATTTTCATTGCTGGAATTTTTGTACCTTCCGTTTCGTTATGACGGTCAAATTTTTTATCTTCTTCAACTATTAGTTGTATAATATCTTCTGTGTTTTTGTTTTGCGGTTGAAGTTTTTCAACAATAAATTCCGCGCGTTTTATGCGGAAATCGGGATTCGGACGGATAAGCGTCATCCACAAATCAAATGAAACATGCTTTATCATCGGTTGTTCCGGCATTATTTTTAGAGTTAATTTTCATCTATTTTTATTATTTTCCAGTCAATTCTTCATAAGTTTCTATACTCATTACAGCTAAATCTCCTTCGCCGTTGTTGTTTGTAATAAAAACAGGCTCTCTGTATTTATGGCAAAAAATAGAAATTTCGTCATAATTATTCTTTAGATCAACGCTTATAATCTTACACATACGTATTATATTTCGATAAATAATACTACAAAGATAGGGATTTTTCGGTAAAAATAAGAAAAAAAGGCATAAAAAAGTAGCATACTTATTTGCATGAATCACTTAAATACAGTAATTTTGTAAAGATTTTTCAATAATAATATAACAAATAACCTCCGTGTCTTATTTCCCCGATTGTTAGGAATATGAAAAAAAGATACGAAACATTAGAATTTTATGATAAAGCGGCTTTTCTGTTTTTCTTTGTGTATTTTACTCGGTTTAGACCTTATATCCTGTCATGATGATGATGCGGTGAAAAATGAGCCTAAACAAAAATTATTTATTGCAACTTGGGGAGATAGCCTCACGGCAGGTGCAGGCGGCGAAGGCACTACTTATCCCAGCATATTACAGTCTTTATTGGGAAGTGATTTTCAAGTTATAAATTGCGGCGTAGGTGGCGAAAACTCCATAACCATTGCTGCCCGACAAGGCGGAATACCGATGATATTGACCAAATCAATTGAACTTCCGGCAGATAATTCTATAGTCATTATTGAAGAAAGATTTCCATGGATCAGTTCATGGAACGGCAGTTTTGTGTACCCCTTACTGCAAGGCGGCGAATCGACTATAAATAATTGCATTATCGACGACGTTGAATGTATTATAGGCTGGACAGGAACAGCGTGGAACGATCCGAATGGAAGATATTCCATTCAAAGGGCTAACGCAGGTAATGCTCCCGTTACGCTGAGGGAAAAATCCATTGTCTATACATCTTCAATGAAACAGTACATAGATATGTTTGCCAATGTATTTTTTATAGGGCAAAATCTTGGTTATGCAAACAATGCCGACTTAGTGGCTCAATATAAGGCAATGATTGGTTTCAGCAAATGCAAAAATTATGTCATACTTGGTCTGACTTCTGGAACAAAAGCAGAAAGAGCAAGTTTGGAAGAATTGATGACCCGCGAATTTGGCGTAAATTATATTAATCTGCGGGAATACCTGTCAACCAAAGGTTTGTCTGTAGCAGGTCTGACGCCTACGCAAGCCGATATGGAAGCAATGAAGGAAGGTAAAGTTCCGCCATCTTTGCTGAGTGGCAGCGTCCATTTCAACGCCAAAGGTTACGAACTGATTGGTAATGTGATATACAATCATTTACGGTATTTGGGAATAATATAAAAATAGCAAAACAAATGAAAAGTTTATTGTCGTTCTTATTTTGTTTTGTATTTTGTTTTACAGCTTGCTATGATAACTGCGAAAACGGAAATACTGTTGTTGTTCCCCAATGGGGATGTTCTGTTCTTGAAGGATACAACGCTTCTGAATTTAATTTTTTGCCATCCAATACAGCTGAAGAAAATGTAAAAGCGTTGCAAAAAGCTTTGGATTCGGTGAAAGTTATATATGTGAATATGCCGGGAGTTTATGATTTGGATTCAACTATTTACCTAAACAGTAATACACGAATTGCATTTGGGAAAGGCGTTTATATTCGCAAACAGCAAAATAAAAACGGGAAAGGCGCCGAATATGTTTTTATAAACAGGGGTGCTTTCGACAGAACATATAATGAAAAGATTGAAATATCAGGACTTAATCTTATTTGCAATGGATTAGACGACAACCACAGCGCAATACAGGGATTAGTAGGGCAAATTTCTTTTTTTTATGTTCGGAATCTCATTATAAAAAATCTCACATGTACGGATTTATTAAAAGGACGGTTTTGCATTCAGGTTGCTGAATTTGAAAACGTTCATATCGAAAACGTTCATATCGAAGGCGATAAAGACGGCGTTCATCTGGGAGCAGGAAAAGATTTTGTAATTCGCAATGGATTTTTTAAAACATTTGACGACCCCATAGCTTTGAATGCTCACGATTATGACGTAAGTAATCCTACTGTGGGCTGGATAGAAAACGGACTTATTGAAAACTGTTATGATTTGCCCGCTAAAACAACAACGGGATTTTTTTGCAGGATTTTAGCAGGCTCTTGGGTGGACTGGTATTCGGGAATGAAACTCCAAAAATCAGATATAGTTGTGAATAATAACAGATTATACAGGGTAATTGCATCTCCCGACGGAAAAGAATATACTTCATATACAGCGCCGGATCACACAAGCGGATTTAAAACTATTGACGGTATTCGGTGGTATATGCTACAGGAAGGAGCTATATATAATGCCGGTTGCCGTAACATCCATTTCAAGGATATTTATCTGGAAAAAGACAGGGATATAGCATTCAGTGTTCATTTTGATATGGGAAAATGGTCGAGAAGTTATTATCCCAATTCCACAGCCCCTGTTCAGTCGAAACTTGTTTTTGAAAATATTCGTATGAACGGTAAGCTGGGCAATTTGATTTATTCTCGGACGCCTGTCGATGAAATAAAATTCATCAACTTGAATTGGAAACAAGGAAATATATCGCTGAACTCTGTTGAAGGATTGAATTATTGCAACGCAAATATAGAAATGGAGAAAACTGCGTTTAATCCGCAAGTCAAATTCAATGTAAACACCGATGCAAACAGAAGTATCAAACTCAAAATAATCAACAGTACAGTAGGAAATTCAGATTATAAATTGCCTCTGCGCGGAAACGTAACGGTTGTATCGTCGGATGTGCCATATTATTTTATGCAATGACGGAAAAAATCGGATTTTTACTTGACCAAAAGCATAAACAACTTGTAAAAAATGAAAATAAACTCTCTGATAAACAATATTTTCAGTAATCCCGTTAAGTCTTGAGAAATAACGGGTTTTTTAATAAAAAACATAGCGCGTATTAGATTTGAGAAAAAAATGTGTTAAAATTTTATCCCCGTATTGTTTTTTTGCTTACCTTTGCAGCCTGCTTTTTTCTGAGCAGGCTATGCACGCTCTGAACAAGGCAGTAATACAAATAATTAATAAACTATTCATTGTATTATTTTATGAATCTTCTCGCAGAAAAACTGAGCAAGTATGATGCTCCTCAAAAAGCGAAAGCTGCAGGTGTGTATCCCTATTTTAGAGTGATCGAAAGTGATCAGGATACCGAAGTTACTATTAACGGGAAAAAAGTTTTGATGTTTGGTTCCAATGCCTATTTGGGATTAACAAATCATCCCAAAGTGAAGGAAGCGGCAATTGCAGCTACTAAAAAGTATGGAACAGGCATGGCGGGTAGCCGCTATCTTAATGGAACGCTTGACATCCATATAGAACTGGAAAAAAAGTTAGCTGCTTTTGTTGGCAAGGAAGATGCTATGATTTATTCAACCGGCTTTCAAGTGAATCTTGGAGTAGTTTCATGTCTTACCGGACGTGAAGATTATATCCTCTGGGACGAATTAGATCATGCGTCTATTATTGAAGGACACCGTTTGTCCTTTTCACAAAGACTCAAGTTCAAACACAATGACATGGATTCTTTGGAAAAGCAACTGCAAAAATGCGCTCCCGACAAGGTCAAGCTAATTGTAGTAGACGGTGTATTCAGCATGGAAGGCGATATTGCCAATATTCCTGAAATTGTCCGTTTGGCGAGAAAATACGACGCCAATATTATGGTGGACGAAGCTCACGGAATAGGCATATTAGGTCGTCAAGGACGTGGAACTTGTGATCATTTCGGGCTTTTGCCGGAAGTAGATCTGATAATGGGAACTTTCAGTAAATCATTAGCCTCAATTGGCGGATTTATTGCTTCTTCCGAGTCTATTATTAACTATGTAAGGCATCATTCCCGTCCTTATATTTTTAGTGCAAGCAATACGCCCGCAGCAACAGCAGCTGCCAGCGCTGCTTTGGATATTATGATTAGCGAACCTGAGCGGATAAAGCACTTGTGGGATTTGACGCATTATGCTCTAAATGGATTCAGGGAAATGGGTTGTGAAATCGGTCACACCGCTACGCCTATTATTCCTCTTTTCATTCGCGATAATGATAAAACATTTGCTATCACTACCGAATTGTTCAGGCAAGGTATTTTTGTGAATCCCGTAGTGGCTCCGGCTGTTGCTCCAACCGATACGCTGATTCGCTTTTCGCTCATGGCAACTCACTCTTTCGAGCAATTGGATTATGCTCTTGAAAAGATAGAAAAAACAATGAGAAAAGCCGGAGTGCTTAATCTTGCCGAAGTGTTATGTTGAGGCGCTGAAAAAAAACATTTACTTTATCTTTGCCATTGTGGAGTATTTCTATCCTATCATAATACTAAACTTTTCTGCAATGGCAAAGTTTTTTTTACGCAAAACGCAAAAAAATAAATGGATTATTTTTAAAATATTTTCCGAAGAAACCATCCCTTTACGAATTGTTTCAGTCTGTGGAAAGAAAATCTTTTCAGCCGGTGCAATTCACAATAATCGTCGTAGAGATATGGAAAGTATTTTTCAATAGTTTCTTTCTGAATCAGTTTATGGCAACGATAAGATTCGAGAGAGCTGGCAATGCCGTTAGGTTCCCTCAGGGCAATATACTCGTTCAATATGGTTAGCGATTTTTGGTATTTCACAACAGCCAAAAGAAAGAATATCCAGTCGGAACTTACAGCTATCTGTTCGTTATATAAACCAATTTCGTCAAACAGGGTTCTTCTAATAAAACATCCCTGATGCGGGATGGTGTCTGTCATAAAAAAATAAAATGTTATTTTCTGAGGCAGGATTTTTTTTTCTTTAATTTTCTTGTCGAAAATAACGTTTCCAGCCAATAAATCGCCTGTCTGTTCTTTTGAAAATACTTTCAATAAAACTTCGCCGTCATAGAAACGATCGCCGGAATTCATAAAAATAACGTACTCTCCTTTTGCATGGGAAATTCCTTTGTTCATTGCATGAAAAATTCCATTATCGGATTCAGACATCCAGTAATGAACTGAATTTGCATATTTTTTTATTATATCAATGCTGCCGTCAGTGGAATTTCCATCAATAATTATGTATTCATAATCAGTAAATTTTTGACATACAACACTTTGAATGGTTTTTTCCAAACCGTTTGCATTATTTCGATTGACAGTTATAACAGAAAGTTTCATTATATTCTTTTTATAATTTTGCAAGGGTTGCCAGCTGCAATAACATTTGGTGGAATAGTTCCGGATACAACGCTTCCAGCACCAATAACTGAATTATCGCCAATTTCAGAGCCTTTCAGTATGATGGAATTTAATCCAATAAAAACATTATTTCCGATTTTCACAGGTTGCGTTTTTTGAGCATATTCATTATGTCTTTCCTGCGGATCAATTGCGTGCCAGTCCGAATCGGTTATGGTAACATTAGCTCCAACCAGGCAGTCGTTTCCTATGCTTATGTTTTCAGCACATCCAATCCTTACCCCTGAAAATCCGTTCAAGTTTCCGATTTCCAGTTTTGCATTCGGCAATAAAGTCGCTATGATACAACGCTTGTTAACGCCGATTAAATTTTTAAATTTAGTAGAATCAAACCGGCAATGGCTACCTATTATTATTTCTGATTCGGGATGCCTGCAAAAATAAGCTCTATTATAAAACATGGAAGATTTTCCAATTTTTATATTTTTAAAAAATAGGAGGATATACATAATGGCGGTATGGTACATCCTGTTCAAACTATAAATTTTCCGGCGGCAGTAATAAAAAAAATAACCGCCAAAATCTGTTCGCAATTTTTTTATATACATATTTTTATGCCTTATAATTCTATTATTTCCCTGTAAATGTTTTCTATATTTTTCAGAATGGCGTCCCTGTCATGCCGTTTTTGGGCGACCACCCTTGCGTTCTTGCCAAGCTGCATCATTCTTTGAGAATCTGAGATTAGCGATATGATTGTTTCGGAAAGCAGGAAAACATCATTTGCAGGAAATAAAATACCTGTCTCGTTTTGCTGTATAAGCGACGGAATGCCGCCAACACAGGAAGCAATTACAGGCATTCCCAATATCTGAGCTTCGCAAATACTGTTAGGACTGTTTTCTATATATGAAGGATGGATAAAAATATCCGAATCTAAAAGAAGGGAACGCAATTCTTCCGACGTTTTTTTTCCTAAAAAAGCAACATTGTTTTCTTTATATTTCTTTTTCAGGATTTTTTCCATAGTTCTTATAACATTGTCTTTCTCCGAAGCTCCGCAAACAGTCCACCGGAAACTGAGTCCATGCGATTTCAGGATGTGAGCCGTTTTTAGAATCACATCAAATCCTTTGTAGGCGTTGGCTGACAAAACAGAAATTAGCCTTATTTCATCCTTCTTTTTAAATGTCCACTGCAAATCCGTATAAAAATCAGGACGCAAAGATTCTTCCAGATGAAAATATTGAGCATTTTTGATAAGCAGGTTCGACATGGATTTGTCCCAGTCTGTGCGCCCCATCACAAAGCGTATAAAAGAAAAATAATCCGATTCCCTTCGAGCCATTACTTTAAAAGTCTCAAACTTATGATATAATCCATTTCCTTTCAAAAAGTCGAACATTCGAAACGAATGTAAATTCAGCGTATGTTCCGATATTCCGGGGGGAAACCATGCGTTTGAATATGGATTAATCAGTCCCTGCAAATGAACAACGGCTTTATACTGTATGAGAGGGATTATGTTGCATAAAAAATTTTCCGTTCCAAAAATGTGTACAATGTCAGGATTAAAATCATTAATAGCAGAAATGTATTCTTTTATCTCCGAATCATCCTGAATTGTGCGTCTCCATCTTCGATAAATTCTCTTTAACGGGTTTGGAAAGTTATGCCTTATTTTATAATAAGTTATGTTCTGCTTTTTTTCAAAGCAAGTATTTCCTGCCGTCATTCCGACAACAGCTATTTCCATTTTCTTTGAGTTTTGCAAAATAGAAATCAAAGACTGTATCCATCCTCCAACGATAAATGTAGCGTCGGATTGAATCAACTGATCAGTTAATAGTATTATCTTCATTTGTGTCTTTTTCAATTGACAAAATTTCATATATTTCTTCGTCTTCCTTTAATCTAAATTCTTTAGAATAACAAATTGCCACAGCAAACCACAGCAGAAATTGACGCCAAGAAAACGTAGGAAGTCCAAAAGGAACCATATCCAGTAAGTGTATTAAAATAAGTAAAGCGCAGGCTTTTGAAAAAATATTTCTTGAGAAGAAAAGTCCCTTAAAAATTGCAGGAAACATAATTAGCAGATATATAGCCAAATAAATTATTCCTCCATTCAAGATAAGTTGCATATAGCCGCACTCAATGTGAGTTCTGTAATCCAGATCCCTGTATTTCAATTCTTCCCCACCATTAAAATCCTTGTCCACGCCTGGACAAAAATAAGTACCATTACACCCTTTTCCTATTATAAAGTCGGTATTCGACATATCCATGAGAAAAGACAGGAATACTATTTCGCGTGTATCTTCTGTGGCTCTTTTCGTAATTTTGTAGAATGTTCCGTACTTGTTTGATAAAAATATATTATATCCTGCAAATGTAATTATTAAAAATGAAAAAATAAATATCCACTTTTTCAGCCATGAATTATTTTTATTAACAATCGGAATTATTAAGAAAGAAAATAAAAGGAAATAACTGCAAAGCAGCATGATACTTCGTCTTGCCATTATCGTGATAAAGATCAGCGCCAATACCATAACAATCGTGGAAACAATTACTTTTCTCCGCGAATGATAAAAAGATGTAAGAAGAATAAATCCGCTGCCTCCTGTTGCGAAAATCCAGACAAATTGTTCCGCTATCGTTTGTTCTTCCAACAAAAGGGTGGAAAAAAATGGAAATGCTATTAAAAAAGCAATTCCTAATCTATAACTGTATTTACATGTTTTTTGCAAAAAGACAGGGTTATTGACCATTACAAAAACAGCCAACGGAACCAGATAAGACATGGAACGGTAATCTGAAAATAAATGTTCTTTCAAATAAGGATAATTAAATATAAAACCGTGAAACATGATGAACACTTCCCAGAGTAGCAGCGCCGTGACCGTAACAAGAAGATACCGGTTTGAAACGTTTCGCCATGAAACCAGTTTAAGCATGGAAAATCCCCACATAGCCAGTCCGCATAACTGTATTATATTGATAATTACACCCGAAAGATGCTTGAGATTGATTTCAAACAAAATATGTGAGGCTATCGAATATATCAGTATTCCCCAGAAGAAACGTTTGATATGTTTTTGCAAAGTCTCGTTATCTATAATATTCAGGCTATCCATATTCCTTTTTTTCCTTTAATAAAAATTTTACGGTACTGTATCGGCGCTATTATTATACCGTTAAGATTGGAAATAATAGACGCTATGAATATGGAATAAATACCCCAGTTCATATATTTGATAAACAGCCAGCAAGACAGTATAAATAAAAAAGGCGTTACCAAGCTGGTATAATACTGGATTTTAACAGCGCCTATTCCATTTAACAAATTCACATAAATTGCTCCAAACATGGTAGTTATCATAAAAGCTAAACAGGATAGCGATACGAAGAACGGTATGGATACTACATTTTCTCCTGCCAGCAAATCGTATGCAAATGGAGAGACCGGCAACATTAATGCGCCTGCGAAAATAAACAGAAGCAAAAAGATACTGTATTTTTTTGTCATATTTTTTATCCACGCAAAATCATTCTTATGAAAAGCTTCCGTAGAGGCTGACCAAAATGGAGTCAACAATATCATAAAACCCATATTCAGTACGTGAAAATATTTATAAACAATATTATAATCCGTAACATCCGACATGGAAATACTTCTGGCAATGATAAAATTGGCTGTCTGAAACTGAATCAGTGCAGCTATCTGGATTACAAAAAATTTAAATCCCAAACCAAAAATATCTTTGAGATAATTCCAGTCATAATAATTTAAGGAAGGGGCGTATTTTTTGTATTTTCCATTGAATAGCAATAAATTAGCTATAATTAAAACAATAACAGGAGCAATCGTTAATCCCAATCCCAAATAAACTAAGGAATTATGAGTTGTTTGTTTCAAAATTAAAACTATGACTAATGAAAATATTGCTCCAATCAGATCAATCAAAGATGCTTTTGCAGGTTGCTGATTGGCTGTTAAGATTGTATTTACTGTTCTTAATACTGATTGAATGCAAAAATACGAGAATACTATGAACACAAGCGTTTGTATTTCTGAAAGGCTGCTCTCCTTGATTTTCAGTATAGAACACCAGTTGATGCTGTTATTTACAAAAGCAAATACAATCCAAAGTGAAAAGAAAATAGCAAACATCGAAAAATATGTGGTGCTTACGTAGGTTTTTGCCGCCCGCTCGTCTTTTTGTACAAGGGCTGCCGTAAATTTATTCCTCATACCGTTACTTAAGCCTATATCAAAAAAAGAGAACCATGCAACAATTGAACTTACTGTCAGCCAGATAGCATAAGGTTCTTTATCAACATAACCTATTGCGCTTCTGACTAAAAGCAGCCCTGTCATGATATTTGCCATTTTTATCAGGACTAAAAAAAAGATATTTTTCTTAGTCCTGATGCTACGTTCATGTCCTTTGTTAAAGATTGATAAAAGAAATTTCATCAAAATATTCCTTCACTTATTTTTTTCCTTGCATCCCTGATAAACGGTATCCCGTAAATAACAGACAGAGGTATCGCCATTCCTAATATTAAAACAATCAAGGCAATATACGATAAACGGGGCGAGATTTTTTTCTTTAACACATAAGGATGATCTATTGTTTTCAGCTTCGGCAACAGGGAGATGCTTTTAACCGCAGTTTGTTCGCGCATTTCCAGGAGGAATATATAAATATTCTGTTGCAGTTCCTGTTCACGTTTCAAATGAATAAAATCTTTTTCTATTGTCGGCACATTTCCTATTTTGGAGCCAAACTCACGCTCTTTTTTTCTTAAATTGTTTTGCGCAATTGTTAATTCCTTTTTGATATTTCCCAGTGAAACTAACATATTTGTTCTTTGAGCGTTTATATTGGCGTCCATTGAGCGCACAATAGAACTTTGAGTATTAGACTTATACAGCTCATTCCTTTTTGTTAATGCTTCGTTGTATTTATTGATTGCATCTGTCATGTTGGCATTTGAAAGCGTGAGATCGAAAGGTATGAGCGAATATTTATTTTTTTCATCCTGAACAAAATCTACAATAATGTTAGCTACGTTCAGTTGTGTTTCCGCTTCCAGCAACTGGGCTTGCAATTCAGCTGTAAATTTAAGATAATAAGCAACATCCGCTTCTATTGTCGTAAGATTGTATTTGTCCTTAAACTGCTTGATTTGCACGTCTGCGTTCAATAAAAGAGTTTCAGTCAATTTCAGTCGCTCGTCTATAAAAGCCAGCGTTTTTTCAGAAACTGCGTTTTTTTCGCCATCCCATTCATTATTATATGTATTGATAACTTCATTCAGAATTTTTTTAGCAAAAAACACATTTTCGCTGTTAAAACTTAAATTTATAAAGTCAGACGTCCTTTTTTCATAATCAATCAGCAAGGATTCTCTGTAAATCTGTGCTGCATAATCATAATTCATGTATCTGATTTCCATGTCAAGCGGTTTTTCATACATGTCAAAAAAGGGCGTTTTATCAATAGTAAATTCGCCCCATGCAGTTTTCAAGACAGCAGGATATGTAATAATTTCGAAATTGCCGATATTTTTTTTATTAGCTTTTATCTTCACCTTTGTTTTATCGTTTTCAATATCCAGGAAAAATGTAATTCCGGCAGAAATAGTATCCGACACTGTTGAATCAACTAAAAGAACAATTGGAGGATAGTTATACATTTGTTTTTTGATGAATCCAAAGTTTTCAACAATAAAATATTCCTTATTTAAATCTAACTTTTGCACCACTTTTTTGATATATCCCTGCGAATTCATTTTTATTGATTCATCTTCAATATTTTCATTTCCGCCGCCTAATCCGAAAGCGCTCATCAGGGAATTAGCGCCTGATATTGGGGCTTTTATCAGCGATTCATCGTGGCGAAGCGTTACTCTTGCTACAACGCCCATAACCGGAGTAGCGTTTTTATAATAAATTATACCAATAATGCCGCAAACAGCAAAACTGATAACAAAATAATACCAGTGTTTTAGCATCAAGAATACGAAATTCTTCATTTGTTCGTCTTCAGTTTTATTTGAAACTCTCATATTTTTTTAAGTTATTTTTTATTCAGGGATATGATTGTAATAATAGTTGTTGCAAGAATAGACACAGTGCTTAAAACAGCGGAATATATAGACAGGCTGTAATTTTCCGATGCTCCGAAATTGCTGTTCCGTTTACGGGTGTCGTTAGGTTCAACAACAACAACATCATTTTGCTCCAGATAATAGTATGGAGAAGAAAAAATATCGGCTTTTGTCAGATCGACACGTGCATACTGTTTCACTCCATTGCGTTCTCTGATTAGCAATACATTTTGCCTGTTTCCAAAAATTGTTAAATCTCCCGCTATTCCAATTGCTTCAAGCATTGTTATGCGTCCATTTGCGACGTTTATGCGTCCTGGTCGTGTGACTTCTCCCAAAACCGTAACATTAAACGATATAATATTTATATTCACGATTGCATTTTCGACGTATGCGGAAATCAAATCGGTCAGATATTTTGTAAGTTCAAACTTGGTCATATTTGCAACTTTGATTCGTCCCAATACTGGATAGTTGATATATCCTTCCCTGTCAACGGTAAAAGTCTGCATGGAAGGCGATTGGGCTACTGTAAGGTCTCCCCCCGCAAGATATGATGTTTGAGGCAAATTAAACTGAGCTACAAGTTCCTGGTCAAAAACAGGAGCTGTGACATTAATCAGTAACTGGTCGTTGTTTTTTATAACAGCATCATAATTCATACTGTCCTGAGCTGCCCGCTTTGAATATTCATCAATATCTTGAAAATAAGCAATGTTTTTGGGCGTTGATTGACATGAAAAAAACAAAACTGTCAATACTGCAAAAGTTAAAAATTTTATATTCATCTTTAATTGAAGTTAATTTACTTTCTATTTATCTGCAAAGATACGTCTTTATTTACAATAATAAACGAATAAATGCAGGAAAATTGTATTCAAAATTATAAAATTATCTTTTTTTTTCGTTCCAACCTTGTTTCTTGCCTGATAATTCTTACCTTTGCAGCTGGCTAATTATCTCTATGACTTGATTAAAATGAATATTTTTCAAAGAAAATCAATAGATTCTCTCATTGCAGAATCGCGCGAAGAAGGTGAACGCAGTCTTAAAAAAACTCTGGGTCCTTATAAATTGATTGCTCTGGGTTTAGGCGCAATTATCGGAGCTGGATTATTTTCTATCACCGGTATTGCAGCTGGCAATTATGCTGGACCTTCCATTACTGTTTCGTTTCTTATTGCAGCTGCCGGATGCTGTTTTGCAGGTTTGTGCTACGCTGAATTTGCATCCATGCTGCCGGTCGCCGGAAGCGCTTATACATATTCGTATGCCACTTTGGGCGAATTTATTGCTTGGGTAATAGGCTGGGATTTGGTTCTGGAGTATGCAGTTGCCTCTGCCACAGTGAGTATAAGTTGGAGTCGCTATTTCGTTAAGTTCCTTGAAAGTTTTCAGATTCACCTGCCGGTAGAATGGACAGCTTGTCCGTGGGAAGGCGGAATCGTTAATCTGCCTGCTGCATTTATAGTTATCATGATGAGCCTGTTACTAATACGTGGAACGGAAAGCAGTTCCTTAGTAAATGCAATAATCGTCATACTGAAAGTCGGCGTAGTATTATCATTTATATTTCTTGGATGGAAATTCATCCGTTCAGAAAATTATGTTCCGTATATCCCTGAAAATACGGGAACATGGGGTGAATTTGGATTCAGCGGAATTATCAGGGCTGCTGCGATTGTTTTCTTTGCTTTTATCGGATTTGATGCGGTCAGTACGGCTGCTCAGGAAACTAAAAATCCTAAAAGGAACATGCCAATAGGAATTATGGGATCTTTGCTTATTTGCGTAATCTTATACGTTCTGTTTTCGCACGTTATGACCGGAGTTGTTAATTATACGGCGTTTCAGGGTAGCGACGGAATAGCGCCCGTAGCAATTGCAATCGACAATATGGGAAAAACGTTGCCCGATGGCAGCATACTGCCCGCTTATCCATGGCTGAATAAGGCTATTATACTGTCAATTCTTGCAGGATATTCATCCGTTATTTTAGTTATGCTTCTTGGACAAAGCCGAATATTTTATTCAATGAGCCGCGACGGACTAATACCCAATATATTTTCACAAATACACAGACGATTCAGGACGCCTTTTAAAAGCAACTTGCTTTTTCTGCTGTTAATCAGCGTTTTTGCTCTGTTTGTTCCTGCTACCGTAGCCGGCGAATTAACAAGTATTGGTACGTTACTGGCATTTATCATTGTTTCTGTGGGAATTATTGTGATGCGAAAAAAAATGCCGGATGCTCTGCGCTCATTCAAAACGCCATGGGTGCCGTTAGTCCCAATTCTGGGAATAGCTATTTGCCTCTTTATGATGGCGTTCCTGCCTTTCGACACATGGATGCGACTTATCATCTGGATGCTTGTAGGTCATAATATTTATGTATTCTATGGCTCCAAACGCAGTAAGTTAGGCGGCAAGAAATCAACAAAACTGCTGTCGAAGATAGGATTAATGATTGCAATGCTTTTAGCTGTATTAGTTGCTTTTAACCATATAACGAGCGGCTGGAATGAAGTAGACGTCAAATCAATTTTGCTGTTTGCAGTTGCCTTATTTCATATAGCGCTTTATGGCGTCAGATTAAAAACGGTTGATTAGCGGGTTGCGGAAACATTCAAGTTAAAAAGGTTTTGAAATTTAAATAAAAACCAATACTTTTGTCCCGAAATATGCGTGTTTTGTAACAGGAAATAAATATTTAATTATGCTTCATATAAACACTTTAAGCGGTAATGTACAGAAATCTGTCGGCGTTAACAGCGCCCGTTGTTACCAGTGTGGAAAATGTTCGGCAGGCTGTCCTCTGAACTCTGATATGGACTTCGCCCCAAGCGCCGTGATGCGGATGATTCAGGTGGAAGATGAAGAAACAGACAGGCAACTGCTTCAATCTCAATCAATATGGTTGTGTTTATCGTGCGAAATGTGTATCTCGCGCTGCCCAATGGAAATAGATATTCCAAAGGTTATGGATTACCTTCGGCAAACTTCATTAAAAGAAGGATTGCAAAATAAAAATGCTGCGAAAAACATTATTCCTTTTCACCGCTCGTTTTTAGATTCAATTAAATATCTGGGACGGTTGTATGAGATTGGTTTAATAGCAGGATATAAATTGCGAACTTTCAAATTTTTACAGGATTTGAATATTGTTCCCCAAATGTTGACAAAAGGAAAATTACCAATTTTGCCTGAAAAGATTAAGGCTACACGACAATTGTTGAATATTTTTAAGAAAACATCAAAATGATAGAAACAGGTTTTTACCCCGGATGTTCTTTGCAGGGAACTTCTTCCGAATATGCTCAATCAACGCTGGCTTTAGCGCGGGTTTTTGATATTCGATTCGTCGATATTCCAGACTGGAATTGCTGCGGAGCCACAGCTGCGCATAATTGCAATCACGAGCTTGCCCTTGCTTTGCCTGCAAGAATCCTGGCGCTGGCTGAAAAACAGGGATTAACAGAAATCGTTGTCCCCTGTGCCGCTTGCTACAACAGGCTGAACGTAGCGCAACATGAATTGAATAACAACAAAGAACTGAAAGAACAGGTTTCGGAAATTATTTCAATGCCGGTTTCGGGCAACATATTAATATTGAATATAATGCAATTTATTGAAAAGTATATCGCAAAAAAAATAAGTGAAAAAATCGTTAAGCCTTTCAGCAAGAAAGTGGCTTGCTATTATGGATGCCTGCTGGTTCGTCCTGGTAATATATTGAAATTCGACAGTGTTGAAAATCCGCAATCTATGGATAAACTGATGCAGGAAATAGGCTCGCAAACAATAGACTGGCCCTTCAAAACAGAATGTTGCGGAGCCGGACTTTCTGTTAGCCGAACAGATTTGGTTGGTAAATTATCTGGAAAAATTATTGGAGAAGCGTTAGACCGGAATGCAGAAGCTATTATTGTTGCATGTCCGATGTGTCATTCAAATTTGGATATGCGCCGTCCGGCTATAAACCGCTTTCTGGGTTTAAAAACAACAATACCTGTAATTTATATCACACAGGCTATTGGAATGGCTTGCGGATTAAGCGAAGCGGAAACAGGTATTCGGAAACATTTGGTCAAAGTTAATATTAATTAAAAACAATATGGCAAGGATAGGTGTTTTTATATGTCATTGCGGTGAAAATATAGGCGCTACGGTTGACTGCCGCAAGGTAGCCGAAGAAGCAGGTAAACTAAATGGAGTAGTTTTCAGTTCCGACTATAAGTATATGTGTTCCGATCCGGGACAGAGTATGATTAAAGAAGCTATTATTAATCAAAAACTTACGGGAGTAGTGGTTTCGGCGTGTTCGCCTCGAATGCACGAACCTACTTTTCGCAAGGCATGTGCAGAAGCAGGATTGAATCCATATCTCTGCGAAATGGCAAATATACGCGAACATTGCTCGTGGGTACACGAAAAAGAAGATGCAACGACTAAAAAAGCTCTTGATTTGGTGCGCACGTCTGTGGAAAAAGTCAAAAACAACCATGCTTTGCAGCCAATTAAAGTCCCTGTAAGTAAAACGGCTGTTGTTATTGGAGGTGGAGTTGCAGGCATACAGACCTCTCTGGATATTGCAAATGGAGGGCATAAAGTGATTCTGATAGAACGTGAACCTTCCATAGGCGGACACATGTCGCAACTTTCGGAAACATTCCCCACTTTGGATTGCTCGCAGTGTATTCTAACGCCGCGAATGGTTGAAGTGGCTCAACATCCAAATATTACCCTCTATGCCTACTCCGAACTGGAAAGCGTTGACGGTTTTATTGGAAACTTCAATGTAAGGATAAGAAAGAAAGCCGGATACGTGGATGGAAAACGTTGCACCGGTTGCGGATTATGCTGTACAAAATGCCCTACAAAAAAAATACCAAGCGAATTTGAACAGGGATTAAAAAATAGAACAGCTATTTATATTCCTTTTCCACAGGCTGTTCCAAACAAACCTGTTATTGACAGGGATAATTGCCGTTTCTTCCAAACAGGGAAATGCCAGGTATGTCAGAAAATGTGTCCTGCCGATGCTATTGATTTTGAACAAAAAGATGAAATTATTGAAGTAAAAGCTGGCGCAATTGTTCTGGCTACAGGCTTTGGAGTAAAAAACACTGATTTTTTCCCCGAATATGGCTACGGAAAATACAAGGATGTTATTAACGGACTGCAATTCGAGCGTTTAGCATCTGCTTCCGGTCCTACGCAGGGCGAAATACGTCGCCCGTCGGATGGAAAAATTCCAGAGAAAATTGTTTTCATCGCCTGTGCAGGCTCGCGCGATCCGGCAAAAGGAATCCCTTACTGCTCAAAGATTTGCTGTATGTACACGGCAAAACATGCAATGCTGTATAAGCATAAAGTACACGAAGGTACTCCTTATGTTTTTTATATGGATATACGCGCCGCAGGTAAAAATTATGACGAATTTACACGCCGAGCTATTGAAGATGACGGTGCAAAATACATACGTGGACGTGTATCAACAATATATGAAAAAAACGGCAAACTGATAGTCAAGGGAGCGGACACATTGCTGGGAGGAAAACCTGTTGTAGTAGAGGCAGATATGGTGGTGTTGGCTACAGCCGCCGTTTCGAGCGAAGGCTCTGAAATACTGGCGCAAAAGCTACATGTGTCTTATGATTCATACAATTTCTTTGCAGAAGCTCATCCTAAATTAAAACCGGTGGAAACAAACACTGCCGGTATTTATCTGGCTGGGGCATGTCAGTCGCCAAAAGATATTCCCGAATCGGTTGCTGCCGCTTCTGGAGCTGCTGCAAAAGTAATTGGTCTGTTCTCCAACAGCGAACTAACCCGCGAACCTGTGGTTGCAAAAGTTAATCGGTCTGCACCGCCCGTTTTTTCTTCATGCATGGGTTGCGGACTTTGCATAAAAATTTGCCCATACCAGGCTATAGATAAGGAAGATATAAAAAACAGGAATGGAGACGTAATAAAAAAAATAGCCAGAATTAATCCCGGATTATGTCAGGGTTGTGGTACATGCGTGGCTTTTTGCCGTTCCAAATCAATTGATTTAGAAGGATATTCCAATAAGCAGGTTTATGAAGAAGTAGCAGCGTTGTTGAATGAATAATGAAGTAATGGAAAAATATGGCATGGAAAGAGTAAAGTTTAAAAAGGGAAACTGTTTAGCTTTTCTGCTCCTGTTTGTTTTGTCCTTATCTTTCTGTTCGGCTCAGGAAAACGATATTTACAAAATGTTGCTCAAAGAATCCATAAATATGGACTTTATTTTAGATCATGGAAAAATAGACAAAACAATAGAAAACAGGGAAGATCATTATGTAGAACTAAATGTTAATAAAAAACCTTTGGTGATGTTGGGATATAATTATAAACTAAATTCACTGTTACTTAATTATAAAGACAGTCTTCAGCTGGAACCTAAATATACTGTTTCTCCTTTCGTAACAATGAAATATACAAACACGGAAGACGATGATCCTTTTGCCAATGCAAGCACAGAAGCAATCTTTTTAAATGGAACCCTTACTCCTGTGCTTGGATTGGTGAAACTTAATCCAATTATCATTGCTAAATATTTGATGGATATAGGCGTTTTGGACAAAGAACCTTTCGTGAAAAAGGAAAATAAAAAAGAAAAAGCATTGCGGATTATTAAAGAAATGTACAAGGTAGAAGAGTGATATGCGGAAGGAGCTACCCGCAATGTGGAGACTTTCTGTATAAAATAGGTTTTTAAAGGCTTTCTATATAGCCTCATTCATTAATATTACAGTTCAATTTGGCATATTGTTTCTAATTTTTGTAAAATTTCGCATGAAAATTTGCTTATGTCGCATAAAACAACTAATATTGCAGCCAATTAACTGACATTTTTTTATCAGTTATCATTGATATATATGTTATGATTTTATTTTAATATTTAATATGAGAAAGAATATTTTTTATCTTACAGTAATTTTTACAATGATTTTATCAGCTTGTAATGAGAAGAAAACAGAAACAAAAGGCATAAATCCAGATAATATGGATTTATCAGCTATTCCGGGAGATGATTTTGATCGGTATGCCAATGGAGGATGGAAAGCATCGCATCCTCTGAAACTCTCAGACGCCCGTTTTGGCGCATTCGACGAACTGAGGGAAAAGTCGCAGGAACAGGTCAAAAGCATCGTAGAAGAAATTATTGCGCAGGTCAATGAGCAGGGAAGCAATGCGCAAAAAATCGGCGATTTGTATAAATTAGCAACCGACAGCGACAAATTAAATGCGGAAGGCGCAGCTCCTGTCCTGCCTTACCTTAAAAAACTAAATGACGTTGGCAGCAAGCAGGAAATAACTAAGGTTTTGGCAGATATGGCTCGCGACGGTATTTATCCTTTTTTTAGTCATTTTGTTGGCGCAGACGATAAAAACAGCGACATGAATATCATGCACATTTATCAGGGAGGTTATCTGATGGGCGACCGCGACTATTATCTTGAAAATGACGTTAAATCGAATGAAATTAGAACGAAATACGTCGAACTGATAGAAAAACTGTTTGCCTTGTCGGGTTATTCTGTCGAGGAAATCAAGTTGGCGTCTTCAGCTGTAATGAAAATTGAAACCCGCCTGGCGCAAATTGCTTCCTCGCGCGAAGCCCTTCGCGATCCAATGGCTAACTACCACAAGATTCCTCTTGGAAAATTAGCTCAACTGTCTCCTGAAATTGAATGGAGCGCGTTTTTCAATGCTATTGGCGCGAAAGATTTGCAGGAACTGAATGTGGGTCAGTTAAATCCAGTCGGCGAAGTTAGCAAAATTATTAAAGACTGTTCGCTTCAAGATATTAAATACTATCTCTGCTGGAATGTGATAAATGCCGCTGCAACATTCCTGAGCGACGATTTTTCAAATGCAAATTTCGACTTTTACGGTAAAACTCTGTCTGGCAAAAAAGAACAGAAAGAACGTTGGAAACGCGCAATTGACATATTAGACGATTGCATGGGCGAAGCCGTAGGACAGTTTTATGTGGAAAAATATTTCCCGCCCGTTGCCAAAGAAAAAATGCTGACATTAGTTGGCAACTTGAAAATAGCTCTGGGAGAACGAATCAGCAATCTGGAATGGATGGGCAGCGAAACAAAAGATAAAGCGCTGGAAAAATTGAATACTTTCCACGTAAAAATAGGTTATCCTAACAAGTGGAGAGATTATTCAGGATTAGCTTTAAACAGCGACAGGTCGTATTGGAACAATATCCTAAGTTCCAACAACTTCGCTTACGAATACATGATAAGTAAATTCAACAAACCTGTTGATAAAGACGAATGGTTGATGACGCCTCAAACGGTAAACGCTTATTATCAGCCTACTACTAATGAGATATGTTTTCCTGCCGGTATTCTCCAGCCTCCATTTTTCAATACGGAAGCCGATGATGTTGTAAACTACGGAGCTATTGGCGTTGTTATCGGACATGAAATGACGCACGGCTTTGACGATCAGGGACGACAATTCGACAAAGAGGGAAATCTAACCGACTGGTGGACGCCCGAAGACGCGGAACGCTTCAATGAACATGCGCAAGTTTTAGTGGATTATTTCGACAATATCATTGTTTTGGACACGGTACATGCTAACGGTCGCTTCACACTGGGTGAAAATATTGCCGATCAGGGAGGTTTGCAGGTTTCATGGCAAGCATACCAAAACACGCTGAAAGGAAAAGAAATACCTGCCGCTATAAACGGATTCACCGACGATCAACGCTTTTTTATAGCTTATGCAAGTGTTTGGGCAAGCAATATACGCGACGCTGAAATTCTCCGCTTAACAAAAGCCGATCCTCATGCTTTGGGAAAATGGCGTGTAAATGGCGCCTTACCTCAAATTGACGCATGGTATGACGCTTTCGGTATAACTCCGGAAAATGCAATGTACGTGCCTAAAGAAAAAAGGGTGGCAATCTGGTAAATGATGAACGGGACACGAGGACGATACACGAGACAGTGTATCGTTCATTGTGTCTCGTGTCTTGCCCTCTTCACAATTAGTTATGGATAAATTATTTATTTTTGATACAACCCTGCGCGATGGCGAACAGGTTCCTGGTTGTCAGTTGAACACAATTGAAAAGATTCAGGTGGCGCAGGCTCTGGAAAATCTTGGAGTTGATGTGATTGAAGCTGGTTTTCCCGTTTCAAGTCCGGGCGATTTTAATTCGGTAGTGGAGATTTCCAAGTCTGTGACCTGGACTGTAATTTGCGCTCTTGCCCGCGCTATAGAAAAAGATATTGACATGGCAGCTGAAGCGCTTAAATTTGCCAAACGCAAGCGGATTCATACCGGTATGGGGATTTCGCCCTATCATATTAAATACAAATTCAATTCTACTCAGGATGAAATTCTAAAACGAGCCGTTGCCTGCGTGAAATATGCAAAAAAATATGTAGAAGACGTAGAATTTTATTGCGAAGATGCCGGTCGTACTGATAATGTGTATCTTGCAAGAGTTGCAGAAGCCGTTATAAAAGCCGGAGCTACAGTCGTAAATATACCTGATACAACCGGTTACTGTCTTCCAACTGAATATGGAGAGAAAATAAAATTCCTTAAAGAAAACGTGAAAGGCATTCATAATGTTATACTTTCTACACACTGCCACAACGATTTAGGACTGGCGACTGCCAATACTCTGGCAGGCGTTATAAACGGCGTCCGTCAAGTGGAAGCAACCATCAACGGCATAGGTGAACGTGCAGGAAACACATCTCTGGAAGAAATAACCATGATTTTGAAAAGTCATAAAGAACTGAATATTGATACAAATATCAATACGCGAAATATTTATCCTGTAAGTCGTATGGTATCAAGTTTGATGAACATGCCTGTTCAGCCCAACAAAGCTATTGTCGGACGAAACGCTTTTGCCCATTCTTCCGGCATACATCAGGACGGCGTGCTGAAAAACCGTGAAAGCTATGAAATTATAGACCCTAATGATGTGGGAATTGATGAAAATACCATCGCATTGACGGCGCGTAGTGGGCGGGCAGCCTTGAAACACCGTCTAACCATTCTCGGCATTGAATTTTCTCAGGATAAATTGGACAAGGTTTACGAAGAGTTTCTTAAACTTGCAGACCGGAAAAAAAATGTTACCGACGACGACATACTGGTGCTGGCGGGGAAAGATCGTGCTGATTCACAACGCATTAAATTAGAATATTTGCAGGTGACGTCGGGCGTTGGAGTTCGTGCGGTAGCAAGTATCGGATTGAATATTGCAGGAGAAAAATTTGAGGCGGCAGCTTCCGGCAACGGTCCTGTTGATGCGGCAATTAAGGCTTTGAAACAGATCATTCGTCGCCAAATGACGATTCAGGAGTTTCTTATTCAGGCTATTAACAAAGGAAGCGACGATATGGGCAAAGTTCACATGCAGGTAGAACATAATGGCGTAAACTATTATGGTTTTTCTGCCAATACTGATATTATTGCAGCTTCCGTAGAGGCATATATTGATGCAATAAACAAGTTTGTGAAATAGTTCATTGCTTCACTAACGCTTGTAATGATGAGTAGACGAGTAATGAGTAAACGAGTGATGAGTAAACGAGTAGACAAGTGAACAAGTGATGAGTAAATGAGACATAATTTCTGGATTGCTTCGCTAACGCTCGCAATGACGTTGCACAAAATTAAACCACATAAAAAGTATAAGTCGCGTCAGCTAATCCATAATTCATAATTCATAATTCCGTCATTGCGAGCGTTAGCGAAGCAATGACGGTGAACGATTTGCTGGCGCAACTCACAAAACTAAAAACTGATAACTAAAAAATCGTTTATTGCTTTTTTTTGTGTCTAATTTTGTTGTAAATGTCATTTTTTTAGCTAACTTTGCAATATTTTAGGGGCGATTCTTATCTGTTTCCCTAAAAATATAACAAATAATACTCTAAACATCATTAAAATGACAAAAGAATTTAATAAAACAATCAACATTCATGCGATGCGCATGTTTTTAACATTGTTGTTACCGATTGTGACAATAACTACTGTTTCAGCACAATTTTTCTATGACGAAAGTTGTCGTAACACGACTGGAAATTTCACATGTTATGGAAACGCACCAGGTTATACGGCAAGTTTTGCCTCCAATCCTGATGCGTCGGGAAGTGGATGGTTAAGATTAACAAATCCATTTACAAAGCAAATGGGATATGTATTATTAGACAAATCTTTCCCGTCCACAATGGGCGTTACTATGGAGTTTGATTTCAAAGTATGGGGTGGTGGAACGACTCCTGCTGCCGATGGCTTCTGCATATTCCTCTACGATGGAGATCCTGGAAAAACATTTAATATCGGAGTTAACGGAGGTGCTTTGGGATATATTGATTTAATACCTGCCTATCTGGGTATTGGAATTGACGAATATGGTAACTTTTCAAGCCCAGACGTTGGTTATGGCGGGCCGGGTGCAAAAAAAAATTCAATAGTAATTCGCAATGCCAGTTATGTGTATGTTGCAGGAACGGGGGAAGACCTCAAACCTCCTCTTAGCATCAATACCGTATTAGCATCAACCAGCAGCACTCGCCCTGATGATGCAAGTTTTTACCGAAGAGTAAGAATAGAAATAGAACCTGTAACAGGCGGCATGAAGGTGACAGTTTATTTAAAAACAAGCACGACAGGCGATTTTACGAAAATAATCGGTCCTGAAAATGTTATACAGCCTACGCCTTCGATATTAAAGATGGGATTTGCAGCTGCCACAGGTAGCTATTATGCGAATCACGAAGTCCGCGACGTCGTTATCCGAACTCCGGGCGATTTAAACGTATTTAAAAACTCGCCTGCTTGCGCCAACTACAAAGACAGCGTGACGATTAATACGGTTATTACCAACAATATGAATTATGGTGTACAGGGAATTACCGTTAAAGATACTCTGCCTGCCGGATTTTATATCAGGGGCGGCACACCTGTTGTTACATCAAGTTACAGGGGCGGCGCTCCGACAGTTACACCTGGCGCTATGTCATCATTTACAAAGACAACGCTGATTGACGGACGTACCGAATGTACTTACACAATTAGCGCTAATGCAGATACTTACGTCTATGTCACTTATAATGGCGGATTTGATGTTTGTCCGCCTTCAATGACCTGCGTCTCCGGTGCAAAAGCCGTTCCGCCAGTTACTTTAATCGGCGCCACTACTAAATATGCCTCAGTGACCGGCTGTGTCCGCAACTTGGAAAATGATACAGTAGTGGTATTTAAAAACGATTCTATCACTTTCAACGTCTGCAACAACGACGTTTGGTGTAACGCTCAAAGAGATACTGTTAAAAATTCAGGACTGCGTCTTGGTACGCTCCGCAAAAATAACAGTGATGGATCCTTTACGTATAAGGCTAATAATGTGGGTGTTGACAGCGTTTCCTATTATGCAAAATGCGGAACCGACAGTGCCGCTGCAAAAGTATATATGCTTGTAATAAATCCCAATGCGAAAAAATACGTAGCCTGCCAGAATGCAATGGTTAAGATGGGCTTCTCAGACATACCAAACGTTACTTACCGATGGTACAGCGTTTCGACCGGAGGTACGATCATAACGACCGCCACAACATACACAGTAACAAAAAATGCCGCCGATATTGAAACCTGGTGGGTAGAACCCGTTTATAAAAACAAACCTCTTCTTCCACGCATAAAAGTTGAATTGGAGCTGAGCAAAAGTTGCGGCAACGCTAATGTCGTTGATTGCATAACTTCCGGCACGCTGCTTTTCAAGGAAGACTTTGGCGGCAACGATTCCAACGATCCAAAAGACAAGCCAACCAGCATCCCTCAGGTACAGGGCTACACATACGATGTAAATCTCAACAGCAACGGAACATACACCATCACGAAAGAAAATCCGACGCCTCATGTAGCATGGTTTAATGCTACCGACCATACTTATCCCGGAGATAATACGCGCGGATACTTTGCCGCTTTTGATGCAACAAAGTCGGAGGGACAGTTTTATGAATATACCATTAACAACCTGTGCGCGGAAATGAATCTGTATTTTTCTTCATGGATAGTGAGCCTGTGTCATGCAGCACAGATGGATAAGGTCAATCATTTATTTATTCTGGAAGATCAGCATGGCAATGTTCTTGCGCAATATAATACAGGCAACATTCCCGACGGAATAGACCAGTGGAGGAATTATGGTTTTTCATTCACTGTTCCGGAAGGGGAAAGCTCCGTAAAACTGAAGATCATCAACAATACAACCGGATCTACCGGTAACGACTTTGGTTTGGACGATATAGAGATACGGCTTTGCGCTCCGACAGTAACTTTGGTAGATACTCCTAATGATATGCTTGTCTGCAAAGGTTTATCGCCGGTTCTGACTGTGTTAAAAGCCAAATTTACCAACGACGGCACATTTTTCAAACCCGACAACAATCTTGTTGCGCGGTGGTACAGGCTGGATCTTTCCAAAGATCCCAACATGGAAACAGTCTGGACGCAGACGGGAAGCGATATTATATTCAATCACGAAAAACTTGATTTTACGTTCAATGTCACCGATGTTGGATATTACCGGCTTGCAGTTGCCGATCAGTCTCATATCAACAGCTATAACTGCCGTTCCATGTCGGATGTGATTAAGGTAACTTCAAAAAATTGCTACATAAAAGTGAATCCACAAAATATGATAGAATTAAAATAAAGCTTACCAGAAACATGCAGGCACGAAAGCGCGAAAACGTCATTGCGAGCATTAGCGAAGCAATCCAGTAAAAAACTGAAAACTAATAACTGAAAACTGATAACTAAATTCTGGATTGCTTCAGGCTTCGCCTTTGCAATGACGACGCACGCTTTTTAGACAGGCTTTCGTGCTTTCGTTGGTTCACCCGTAAAACCCTGTGTTTTGCGAGAAGGCGCGTAGCGCCAGTATCTTTGTAGCCGTGTGCGTAAGCGCACGGGAAAGGATGAGAATATAAACAAAGCAGCGTAGCTGCGATACCTTAATTTTTATTCATTTCATGTTTATGAATTAATTTGCTGTTAAAAAAAGATGTCGCAGCTACGCTGCTCAGGGAAAGGTCTGTGTTTTCCAACCGTGCGCTTACGCACACGGCTACAAAGATGTTGCAGCTACGCTGCTTTTGTTCAGCAC